>NZ_QGKS01000180.1 GCF_003172935.1 Micromonospora sicca
TGCCCAAGCTGCCCGGCCCGGTGGGGACCCGGCCGGGCAGCTTGGGCAGGGCGGCGAACCGGCCCAGCGTGATCGGCTCCGGCTCGCCCTGTCCGGTGCGGGCGAGCAGCAGGCCGGCCTGGAGTTCGGTGATGCCGGCCAGGCCGTCCCGCTCGGCCACCGCGTACTGCCGGCCGCCGCCCGAGTTGCGCACCAGGTAGACGTCGCCGACGGTGGCGCCGGTGACCCGGGCGGAGCGTTCGCCGAGGCCGCGCACCGTGGGCGGGGCCAGGTCGGCGCCGGCCGGCACGATGTTGAGCAGCGCCGGCGCCACCGGCACCGCCCGGTCCCGGGTCGCGGCCAGGGCCGCCAGCACCCGGTCGGTGTCGCGGAGCAGGTGGCGCCGGTGATGCCAGAGCAGGTGCAGGCTCCCGTCCGGGTGCCGCAGCAGCACCCCCTGCTCGCCGAGGGGCCGGCCGCCGGTCGCGTCCCGGCCGATCAGCAGCGCCGAGCCGGGCTCGGTGCGTCCGACTTCGGTCGAGATGACCGAGCAGACCGTCCATGGCGCGGTGGAGAGCCTGCCCGGCGCGGGCAGCGAGTCCGGAGCGTCGGCGATGCCCAGTGGCAGCCCGCGCGGCACGCCCTCGATCGAGCGCCGGGAGACCAGCACGGTCTTCGGCCGGTCGGCGCCGATGATGAGCAGGGCGGAGGCGTAGTTGAGCACCGGGTGCAGCCGCTGCTCGCGGTAGACGAACCGGGCGCCGGACTCCTTCTCCACGATCACCGCGCCGGCGTCCCGCCAGGAGCTGCCACCACCGGCGAACAGGCCGTAGAGAGCGAACCCGCCCAGGCCGATCACCGCGACCAGGACGCTGGCCAGTCCCGCGCCGGCCAGCCGCCGGAACGGCGACTGGGCGGGGTCGGTCTCCCGCATCACCAGCGCGGCCACCGCCCGCTGCACGGTGAACTGGTACGAGTGGAGCTGGTCCTGCCGCGAAGGCATGCGGTCCCTTCCCTGAATCGGTCGGGGCACAGGATAAGCGTTCCGTCGATGTGTCGAGGACCCTGCGTCGCCATTCCGCGCCCAATGGGCGTTTCAGGCGGCTCGGCCCGGCAATACCCTCGGGGGTATGTCGCAGGACGGCTACCCCCGGGGGTATGTTGGAGCGTAGGAGGTGGCGCAAGTGAAGCTACGACCGGAGATGACCGGCGAGGCGTTGACCCGGCTCAAGCGGGCCCGGGGGCAACTCAACGCGGTGATCGAGATGATGGAGAGCGGGCAGGACTGCCGGGAGGCGCTGACCCAGCTCGCCGCCGTGTCCAAGGCGATCGACCGGGCCGGCTTCAAGATCATCACGTCGGGGATGCGGCACTGCAACGCCGCGCGGGAGCGTGGCGAGACCCCGGAGATGACTGAGGAGGAGCTCGAGAAGCTCTTCCTCTCCCTCGCCTGACCCACGACCGTACGACCTGACGCCCGCGTCGTGTGAACCCGGCGCGGGCGGGTACGCGCACCCCCGCGACCCGGGCGGACGTGTACCTGCCACATACCCCCGAGGGTATCGGACAAAGGGAGAACCGAACATGACCGTCGAGGTGTCCGTGATCACCACGTCCTCGTTGGGCGACCGGAGCTACCTGGCCAGCGACGGCACGATCGCGCTGGTGGTCGACCCGCAGCGCGACATCGACCGGGTGCTGCGCCTGGCGGGCGAGCAGGGCGTCCGGATCACCCACGTGCTGGAGACCCACGTACACAACGACTACGTCTCCGGCGGGCTGCACCTCGCCCGGGTGACCGGCGCGCAGTACCTGGTCGCCTCCGCTGACGACGTCCGGTTCGACCGGGTGGGGGTCGCCGACGGCGACACCGTCGCCGTGGGGAACTCGCTGCGCCTGCGAGTGGTCGGCACGCCCGGCCACACCTTCCACCACCTGTCGTACGTCCTCGACGAGGCGACCGACGCCGGCTGGCGGCCGGTCGGCGTCTTCACCGGCGGCTCGCTGCTCTTCGGCACCACCGGCCGCACCGACCTGCTCGGCGAGCAGCACGCCCACGAGCTGGCCCACCACCAGCACGCCTCGGCACGCCGGCTCGCCGACCTGCTGCCCGACGGGGCGCAGGTATGGCCGACGCACGGCTTCGGCAGCTTCTGTTCGGCCGCCCAGGCCGACGCCCCCGAGTCGACCATCGGCCGGGAGAAGCAGGCCAACCAGGTGCTCCGGCTCGCCGCCGACGAGTTCGTCACCGAGACCCTCGCCGGGCTGGACGCCTACCCGGCGTACTACGCGCACATGGGGCTGGCGAACGCCGCCGGTCCGGCGCCCGTCGACCTGACCCCGGTGACCCGGGCCGACGCGGGACAGCTGCGGGACCGGATCGCCGCCGGCGAGTGGGTGGTCGACCTGCGCACCCGCAAGGCGTACGCCGCCTCCCACCTGGCCGGCACGGTCAGCCTCGGCCTCGACGGGCCGATGTCCACCTGGCTCGGCTGGCTGATCGACTGGGGCACCCCGGTCACCCTGCTGGCCGAGACCCCCGGGCAGGTCGCCGACGCGCAGCGCGAGCTGGTCCGGATCGGCATCGACCGGCCCGCCGCCCAGGCCACCGGCGACCCCGCGGACTGGACGGCCGGGCCCGGGCAGCTGCGGGAGCTGCGTACCGCCGACTTTCCGGCCCTCGCCGCCGCCCGCGGTGCCGCCGCCCCCGACGGCCTGCCCGGCCCCGACGTGGTCCTAGACGTGCGGATGACCTACGAGTGGCGGGCCGGCCACGTCGACGGGGCCGTGCACGTCCCGCTGCCCGACCTCCCGCGCCGGCTGGCCGACGTCCCGCCGGGCGTGGTCTGGGTGCACTGCGGCTCCGGCTACCGGGCCACCGCAGCGGCGTCCCTGCTCGCCAACGCCGGCCGCGAGGTCGTCGTCATCGACGACAAGTTCGGCAACGCCGAGCCGGCGGGCGTCGCCATGGCCCAGAAGCCCTGACCCGGCTGCGACACCTGCCGCCGCTTCGCGCCGGCCGGTCCCACCCTGCCCGCCGACAACGGTGTTGCGCCACGAACGAGGAGACATGAGCACTTCCGAGACCACCTGCCCCGCCAAGCTCGACGCCGGCGCCCTGCGCGAGCTGATCGACTCGGGCCAGGGGCCCCGACTGCTCGACGTGCGCACCCCCGCCGAGTTCGAGACGTCCCACATCCCCGGCGCCTACAACGTCCCGCTGGACCTGCTCCGGGAGCACCGCGAGGAGCTGCGCAACCACCTGGCCGAGGATGTGGTGCTGATCTGCCGCTCCGGCGCCCGCGCCACCCAGGCCGGGCAGGCCCTCGCCGGGGCCGGACTACCGAACCTCAAGATCCTCGACGGCGGCATGCTGGCCTGGCAGGCCGCCAACGCGCCGGTCAAGCAGGGCGCACCCCGCTGGGACCTGGAACGGCAGGTCCGCCTCGTCGCCGGCTCGATCGTCCTGGTCAGCATCCTGGCCTCGGTCTTCGTGCCCGGGCTCAAGTGGGTCGCCGGATTCATCGGCGCCGGCCTCACCTTCGCCGCGGTGACCAACACCTGCACGATGGGCATGCTGCTCGGCAAGCTGCCGTACAACCGGGGCGCCAGCTGCGACCTGGACACCATCGTCGGTAAGTTGCGCGACGGCACGGCCGCCGGGCGGCGGGCATGACCGCGAGCATCCTGCTGACCGTCGGGCTGGCCGTGCTGATCGGGATCAGCCTGGGCCTGCTCGGCGGCGGCGGGTCCATCCTCGCCGTGCCGCTGCTGGTCTACGTCGCCGACCTGCCGGCCAAGGAGGCGATCGCCACCTCGCTGCTCGTCGTCGGCGCCACCAGCGCGGTGGGTGTCCTACCGCACGCCCGGGCGGGACGGGTCCGCTGGCGCACCGGCCTGATCTTCGGCTTCGCCGGCATGACCGGCGCCTACGCGGGCGGTCGCCTGGCCGAGTTCATCCCGGCCGGGTTCCTGCTCACCGGGTTCGCGGTGATGATGCTGGCCACCGCGGTCGCGATGATCCGGGGCCGGCGCGCCGCCGAGGGTCGACCGGTGCCGCACGAGCTTCCCGCGCTGCGGGTGATCCTCGACGGGGTGGTGGTCGGGCTGGTCACCGGTCTGGTCGGCGCCGGCGGCGGCTTCCTGGTGGTGCCCGCACTCGCCCTGCTCGGCGGCCTGCCGATGCCGGTCGCGGTCGGCACCTCCCTGGTGGTCATCGCGATGAAGTCCTTCGCCGGCCTGGCCGGCTACCTCTCCAGCGTGAGCATCAACTGGGGCCTGGCCGCCGGGGTGACCGTCGCCGCCATCGCCGGCAGCTTCGCCGGTGGGCAGCTCGCCGGGCGCATCCCCGCCGACCTCCTGCGCAGGTCGTTCGGCTGGTTCGTCGTGGTGATGGGCGTCTTCGTCCTCGCCCAGCAGCTCCCCGCCGAGGTGGGTCTGGGGCTGGCGGTGACGGCGGCGTTCGCGTCGACCGGTACGGTCGCGGTAGCGGTGTGCCGCCGCCGGAGGGAGAACCACAGTGGACAGCAGCGCCTGGGACACCCGGTACGCCAACACGCCGGGTCTGGTGTGGAGCGCTGAGCCCAACCGTTTCGTCGTCGAGTCGGTCGCCGGGCTGGACCCCGGCAGCGCGCTCGACCTGGCGGCAGGGGAGGGACGCAACGCGGTCTGGCTGGCCGGCCAGGGCTGGCGGGTCACGGCCGTGGACTTCTCCCCGGTGGCCGTCAAGCGGGGCCGCGAGCTGGCCAACCGGCAGGGCGTACCGGTCGAGTGGCGGGTCGCGGACGTGACCACGTACCGGCCGGTGCCGGGCAGCTACGACCTGGTCCTGATCAGCTACCTGCACCTGCCCGCCGCGGAACTGGCCGGAGTGCTCGCCGCCGCCCGGAGCGCGCTGCGCCCCGGTGGCACGATCGTCGTCGTCGGCCACGACCGGGCGAACCTCGACGGCGGGACGGGCGGACCGCAGGACCCGGCGATCCTGCTCACCCCCGAGGCGGTCGTCGACGGGCTCGCCGGCATGCGGATCCAGCGGGCCGAGACCGCCCGCCGGCCGGTGCCCACCGAGGGCGGCGACAGCGTGGACGCCCTCGACACGGTGGTCGTCGCGGCCCGCCCCAGCGGCTGATCCCGCACCGCCGCGCGCGGCGCGCCGGCCGACCGGTCAGGGGCGCAGGATGAGCCGGATCGGGTTGCCCTCCTTGTCGTGGACCCGCCGCACGGCCTCGGCCGCGTCGGCCAGCGGCAGCACATCGCTGACCGAGGCGGTCAGGTCGAGCCGGCCCTGAGCGGCGAGCGACACGAGTTGCTCGACGTGTTGCGCCTCCGAGCCGTAGTGGCCGAGCACGGCCTGCCGGCTGTAGTTGAACCGGCTGTCCGAGGGGATGGTGAGCGGCTGGTTGGCGATGCCGGTGAGCACCAGCCGGCCCTGCCGGCCGAGCACGGTCATGGCCTGCTCGCGTGCCGGGGTGACGCCGGCGAAGTCGAACGCGACGTCCAGACCGCGGGCGTTGGTCACGTCCAGCACGGCGTCCCGGAAGGCGGCGTCCTTCGGGTCCAGGGCAATGTCGGCGCCGAGGGTCAGCGCCCGGTCCCGGGCCGCCGGCAGCGGATCCACGGCGATGACCGGCGCCGCGCCGACCAGCAAGAGCAGTTGCACCGCGTGCGCGCCGAGGCCGCCGACCCCCCACACCGCGACCGCTTCCCCCGGCCGGGTGCGGGCGGTGTCGGTCACCGCCGCCCACGGGGTGGAGACCGCGTCGGGGATGATGCAGGCCTGCTCGAACGGGAGGGCGTCGGGGATCGGCATGACGGTGTCCTCGCGGGCCAGCGCGTACTCGGCCCAGCCGCCGTCGTAGTCCACGCCCCGGGTGAGCAGGGTGCCGCTCCGGTCCCGCTCCCCCGCCTGGAGCAGCACCCGCTGGCCCGGCTGCCAGCCCTCGACCTCCTCCCCCAGCGCGTCGACCGTCCCGGCCACCTCGTGACCGAGGGTCACCACGTCGCCGGACAGGTACAGCGGGGTGAGCGTGCCGTCGATCAGGTGCACGTCCGACAGGCACACCCCGGCGGCGGCGACCCTGATCCGGACCTGCCCGCGGCCCGGCTCGGGCACCGGCACCGACTCCATCCGCAACGCCCGCCCGGTCACGTGCAACCGTCCGGCCAGCATCTCCGCCACCGCGCTCCCCTTCCGCTCCGACGTCCTCGACCGGGTGGCTTACCCGGGCCGGGGCGTGGGATGCCGCCGGCGGCGGGGAAAAGCCCGGGCGGCCGGGATCGTCCGGCGGCCGGCCGGCGGGCCGGTAACATCCGGTGACGGAACCGGCGGAGAGGACCACCCGTGGGCGCGCGATTCGAAGAACTGGCCTGGCGGGAGACCCCGATCGGCGAGATCAGCCTGCGCCGGCGGCGCGACCCGGCGCTCGACGTCGACGTGTACGAGGTGAAGCTCGACGACGAGTTCCTGATGTCCAGCCTGTTCCCGGTCGCGGAGATCGAACTCGCCCGGCTCGGGCTGGCCACGCTGAACGGCGACGCCCTGGACGTGGTGGTCGGCGGGCTCGGCCTCGGCTACACGGCGCGGACCGCGTTGGAGGACCCGCGGGTCCGCTCGTTGGTGGTGGTGGAGGCCATCGAGGACGTGATCGACTGGCATCGCCGAGACCTGCTCCCCTTCACCGCCGGGCTGGCCACCGATCCGCGTACCCGGTTCGTCCGGGCCGACTTCTTCGCCGCCGTCGCCGGCGGGAGCGGGTGGGACCCGGACGCGCCGGGACGTCGGTTCCACGCGGTGCTGCTCGACGTCGACCACTCGCCGCGCCAGGTGCTGCACCCCAGCCACGCCGACTTCTACACGGTCGCCGGACTGCGCCGGCTCGCCGACCTCCTGCACCCCGACGGGGTCTTCGCGCTCTGGTCGAACGACCCGCCCGACCCGGCGTTCCAGCGGGTGCTGACCGAGGTGTTCCCGACCTCGGTGGCGCACGTCGTCCGGTTCCCCAACCCGTTGCAGGGCCGGGAGTCCGCGAACACGGTCTACGTGGCCCGGCACTGACCTCGCCCGGGCCTCGGCGACCGGCCAGCTACGCCGAGGGCGCTGCCGCCGCTCAAGCGGTGGGCCCTGCGGCTGCCGCTGCACAAGACCCGCGCCGCCCGGGCCGCGATGACGGCGCCGGCCCCCGGCACGCTCTCCTGGGCGGAACTGGTCGCCACCGCCGGCCCCCTCCCGGCCGACCACCCGGCGCCCGGCCCGGACGACACCGCGCTGCTCCAGTACACCGGCGGCACCACCGGCACCCCGAAGGGCGCCATCCTCACCCACCGCAACCTGCGGGCCAACGCCGCGCGGGGCCGCGCCTGGGTGCCGGGCCTGCGCGACGGCGAGGAGACGGTGTACGCCGTCCTGCCGCTCTTCCACGCGTACGGGCTGACGCTGTGCCTGACCTTCTCGATGGGCATCGGCGCCACCCTGGTGCTCTTCCCCCGGTTCGACCTCGACCAGGTCCTCGACGCGGTACGCCGCCGCCCGCCGACCTTCCTGCCCGCCGTGCCGCCGATCTACGAGCGGCTCGCCACCGCCGCCCGCAAGCGCGACATCGACCTCAGCTCGGTCCGGTACGCCATCTCGGGGGCGATGGCGCTGCCGCCCGCCACCGTGGAGCTGTGGGAGTCGGTCACCGGCGGCCTGCTGGTCGAGGGGTACGGCATGACCGAGACCTCCCCGATCACCCTGGGCAACCCGGTCTCCCCGGCCCGCCGGCGCGGCACCGTCGGCGTGCCCGTTCCGTCCACCGAGATCCGGATCGTCGACCCGGAGGACCCGAGCCGGCACCAGCCCCCGGGCGAGGCCGGTGAGCTGCTGGTCCGCGGCCCGCAGGCGTTCGCCGGCTACTGGGGGCGCCCCGAGGACACGGCCGCGGTGCTGCTGCCGGACGGCTGGCTGCGTACCGGCGACGTGGTGACGATGGACCCGGACGGCTTCGTCACCGTGGTGGACCGGATCAAGGAGCTGATCATCACCGGCGGCTTCAACGTCTACCCGTCGGAGGTGGAGGAGGCGCTGCGCCGGGTGCCCGGCGTGCGCGACGCGGCGGCGGTCGGCCTGCCCGGCGAGCACGGCGGCGAGGAGGTGGTGGCGGCGGTCGTGCTGGACCCGGCGAGCCCCACCGCCGCCGAGGACGTCCGTTCCGGCTGCCGGCAGCACCTCGCCGGCTACAAGGTGCCCCGCCGCATCGTCGTGGTGGAGGACCTGCCCCGGTCGCAGATCGGCAAGGTCCTCCGCCGCGAGGTCCGCGACCGGCTCCTCGCCGGGGACTGACCCGGCCGGGCCGCGGCCCGACCCGTCGGGACCGGGGCGCGGCCCGACCCGTCGGGACCGGGGCGCGGCCCGACCCGTCGGGACCGGGGCGCGGCCCGACCCGTCGGGACCGGGGCGCGCGCCCCGGCCCGTCGGGGCGGTCAGAACCAGCTCTCCCGGGTGTCCAGGGTGGTCCGGTCGAGGCTCTCCAGCAGGTCGAACTGGGGCTCGGTGCGGGGCAGCTCGTGCCGGAAGAAGTACCGGGCGGCCTGCCGCTTGCCGGCGAGAAAGTCGGCGTCCGGCCCGTCCGGGGCGCCCGCCGCCTCGACGACGAGCAGCTGCTCCAGCCACATCCAGGCGATCACCACATGCCCGACGGCCTCCAGGTAGACGCTGGCGTTCGCCAGCGCCGGCTCCGGGTCGCCGCTGGCCCAGAGCCGGCGGGTCACCACGCCGATCCGGTCCACCGCCGCGCCGAGCTGGGCGGCCAGCTCGGCCGCCTCCCCCTCGGCCTTCCAGGCCCGGGTGACCGTCGCGCCGATCGTCTCCAGCAGCAGCGCCAGCCCGGCGCCACCCTGCATGGTCGCCTTCCGGCCGAGCAGGTCCAGCGCCTGGATGCCGTGGGTGCCCTCGTGGATCGGGTTCAGGCGGTTGTCCCGCCAGTGCTGCTCGACGTCGTAGTCACGGGTGTAGCCGTACCCGCCGTGCACCTGGATGGCCAGGTCGTTGGCGGCCAGGCACCATTGCGACGGCCAGCTCTTGGCGATCGGGGTGAGCATGTCCAGCAGGAGGTGGGCCCGGCTGCGGTCGGCCTCGACCGGGGCGGTCTTCTCCTCGTCGAGCAGCCGGCCACAGTAGAGGACGAGGGCGAGCGCGCCCTCCACGTAGCTCTTCTGGGCCAGCAGCATCCGGCGGACGTCGGGGTGGGCGACGATCGGCACCTGCGGCGTGGTGGGGTCCTTGTCGGCGAGCGGGCGGCCCTGCGGGCGCTGACGGGCGTACGCGACGGACTTGAGGTACCCGGTGTAGCCGAGTGCGGTCGCGCCGGCGCCGACGCCGATCCGCGCCTCGTTCATCATGTGGAACATCTGCGCCAGCCCCTGGTGCGGCTCCCCGACCAGGTAGCCGACCGCACCCGCCCGCCCGTACGGCCGGTGCACCCCCTCCCCGAAGTTGAGCAGGGTGTTGGTGGTGCCCCGGTAGCCCATCTTGTGGTTGAGGCCGACCAGCACCACGTCGTTGCGTGGCCCGAGGGCGCCGTCGGCGTCGAGGAGCACCTTGGGCACGATGAACAGTGAGATCCCCTTGACCCCCGGCGGGCCGCCGGGGATCCGGGCCAGCACCAGGTGGACGATGTTCTCGGCCAGCTCGTGGTCGCCGCCGGAGATCCACATCTTGGTGCCGACCAGCCGGTACGTCCCGTCGGACTGCGGCTCGGCCCGGGTGGTGATGTCGGCGAGGGAGCTGCCGGCCTGCGGCTCGGACAGGCACATGGTGCCGAAGAAGCGCCCCTCCACCATGGGGCGTACCCAGGTGTCGATCTGCTCGGCGCTGCCGTGGGTGAGCAGCAGGTTGGCGTTGCCCAGGGTGAGGAACGGGTACGCGGCGGTGCCGACGTTGGCCGCCTGGAACCAGGCGAAGCAGGCGGCGGAGACGGCGTGCGGCAGCTGCATCCCGCCGATCGACTCGTCCATGCTGGCGGCCAGCAGCCCGGTCTGGGCGAAGACGTCCAGGGCCGCCTTGACCTGCGGGATGGTGTGCACCCGGCGGCCGTCGAAGGTGGGCTCGGCGCTGTCGGCGGCCCGGTTGTGCGGGGCGAAGTGCTCGGCGGCCACCCGGGCGGCCAGGTCCAGCACGTCGTCGAACGTCTCCCGGGAGTGCTCGGCGTAGCGGGGCCGCTCGGTCAGCCGGGTCACGTCCAGCCAGTCGTGCAGCAGGAACACCAGGTCCCGACGGGACAGCAGGGTGGACGACAAGGGGTCTCCTTCCGTCGGGCCGGGCTCAGCCGCGGTGCAGCCCCGCGACGGCCTCTCGCAGGTCATCCTGGCTGATCGGGCCGGCCGGCGCACCCTCGGTCGCCTCCCGCATCGCCTTGGCCAGCTGCACCCGGCGCAGCACCTCGCGGATGTCCGCGCCGGTCAGGCCGGCGGTGAGCGCGGCCAGCTCGGCCGGGTCGACGTCGGCGGTGAACATCCGGAAACCGGGCCCCTCGTGCCGCGCGATCAGCTCCCGGATCATCTTGGTGATGATCTCGGCGCGGCCGGACTCGTCCGGCGCGGGGATGGCGAGCTTGACGTCGAAGCGTCCGGAGCGGATGAGCGAGGCGTCCACTCGCTGCGGGAAGTTGGTGGTGGCCACCACGATCACGTCGGGGTTCTCCTCGAACAGGGTGTTCATCTCCTGCTTGAAGATGCCGGCGACCGCGTTGACCGCCTGGCTGGCGGCGTCCCCGCCCGCCCCGGCGTAGCTGATGATGCTTTCGAACTCGTCGAAGAGCAGCACGGTGGGCTGCCGGTAGCGGCGGGCCTCCCGGAAGATCTGCTTGATGTTGCGCTCGGAGCCGCCGAGGTACTTGTCGAGGATCTGCGGAGTGCGGATCTCGCGGAAGTCGGCGCCGATCTCGTTGGCCAGGGCCCGGGCCAGCATGGTCTTGCCGGTGCCGGGCGGGCCGTACATGAGGATGCCCTGCGGGCGGCGGGCGCCCCAGCGGGCCATCACCTGCGGGTGGCGGAACGACACCGCGATCTCCCGGAACCGGGCGACCACCTCGGCCAGGCCGCCGACCTGGTCCAGGGTGACCGCCTCGGTGCGCGGCACGGCCGGGACCGCCGCCGGCGCGGGTCGGCGGCCCACGCTGTAGGACCGGTCGCGCAGCGCCCCCTCGCCGGCCAGCTCGCGCACCACGTGCAGCACCAGGCCGACCATCGCCCGCAGGTGCGTCGGGCCGGCCTCGCCGCCGGGCACGGCCGCGCGCAGGGTCACTGTCCGCCCGCCGTCGGGACTCTCGTCGTACGTGACCTCGGGGTGCAGGCCGTGCGCGGCGGCCTCGCGCAGTGCCGCGGCCCCGGCCAGGTCCTCCCCGACGCCGGTGCCGGTGGGCCGGAGCCCGAGCCGGCGCGACGCCTCGGCGAGCAGCCCACCGGCGGTCGGATCGGTGCCGGCCAGCCGGCGGGCGAGCAGCACTCCGGCCGGGCCGGCGACGCCCAGGGCCAGCAGCCCGACCGCGCGGCCGGCGGAGGTGCGGACCTCCGCGTCGAAGCGGTGCGTGCCGTCGGCGGCCCGGACGGTGAGTCGCACGGCGCGCACCGGGGCGGGGAAGGTGGCGTCGGCGAGCAGCTCGACCGGGCCGGCGCCGGCCGCGGCGAGCAGCCCGGCGGCGTCGACGATGGTCACCCGGGCGCCGAACAGGGTGAAGGTCTCGGCGTCCGGCCGGAGGTCGTGCCCGTTTCCCGTCATGGACCCACGTCCCTCCGCCTGCGGTGACCTCCGGAAAGTCTGCCAGGCACCCCCGGAGACCCGCCACCACCCGCTGGCGTCGCCGGTCGACCGACAGTCACCTTGCATCGATGTATTGACATCTGATGGCAACCCGTCGGTAACATTCCCGCACCTCGGACGACGTGGGTCCCCCCGAGCCCGTGTCGCACCCCCTCCGAGGTGCCGAACAGGCACGTGGACGGCTCGTGGGCGGCCCGCCGACCGGCGGCGCCGCCGGTCTCCCCCGGAAGGACCCACCCCCGTGGCATCGCTCCTGACGAGATGGCTGCTCGCCCTCACGGTCGCCACCGCGACCCTGGTCGGCCTCCCCTCCCCCGCGCAGGCCGCCTCGTACACGCCGTCGAGCAACCCGATCCTGTTCGTGCACGGCTGGAACAGCAGCGCCTCGACCTGGAACACGATGATCAGCCGCTTCCAGGCCGACGGGTGGCCGTCGAGCCACCTGCGGGCGTTCTCCTACAACACCAGCCAGTCCAACGCGACCACCGCGCAGACGGTCAGCCAGGAGGTCGACAAGCTGCTGGCCGGCACCGGCGCGACCAAGGTGGACATCATCACCCACTCGATGGGCGGGCTGTCCTCCCGTTACTACCTGAAGAACCTCGCCGGCAGCGGCAAGGTCGACCGATGGGTCTCCCTCGGCGGCCCCAACCACGGCACCAGCTCGGCGAACACCTGCGTCAGCACCGCCTGCGTGGAGATGCGGGTCAGCTCGGCCTTCCTCGCCACCCTCAACTCCGGCGACGAGACGCCCGGCGCCTTCGGCTACGGCACCTGGCGCTCCCCCTGTGACGGGGTCATCAACCCGGTGGACAGCACGATCCTCTCCGGCGCGACCAACACCCAGACGGCCTGTGTCTTCCACACCAGCCTGCAGAACGACGCCACCATCTACGGCCAGGTGCGGGACTTCGTCAACCCGTGACACCCACCGCCCGGCGGTAGTCCACGCACACCGGCAGGAACGACAGCGGCCCGGCCGGCCCGGACACCGAGAGATGGGTGTCCGGTCGGCCGGGCCGACGTGCGAGGCCGGGTCGGGCGACGGGTCAGGCCGCCCCGGAGGAGACCAGCGCCGGCGCGACCGGCTGCCTCCGGTCGCGGCGCCGGTTCGGCAGGGAGAGCCGGATGACCTTCCACCACGCGGAGGCGACCTGCTTGGGCAGCGGGCCGGTGGTGTACTTCAGCCCGTACCGGTCGAAGAGCGCCCGGACCTGCGGGGCGATCTCCTGGTAGCGGTTGCTCGGCAGGTCGGGGAAGAGGTGGTGCTCGATCTGGAACGACAGGTTGCCGGTCATGATGTGCATCAGCTTGCTGCCGCTGATGTTGGCCGAGCCGAGCATCTGCCGCAGGTACCACTCGCCCCGGGTCTCGCCCTCGATCGAGGTCTTCTCGAAGGTCTCCACTCCGTTCGGGAAGTGCCCGCACATGATCACCGAGTGGCTCCACACGTTGCGGATCAGGTTCGCGGTGAAGGTCGCGGCCAGCGTGCTCAGGAAGGACGGGCCGGACAGCAGCGGGTGCACGATGTAGTCCTTGAGCACCTGGCGACGGATCTTGCGACCGACCGCGCGGGCCCTGGCCCGGAACTCCGGGGCCTTGTGCCGGCCCTCGCGCAGGTTGTGGCCAAGCTCCAGGTCGTACGCGGCGATGCCGTACTGGAAGAAACAGGCGTTGATCAGGTTCCACAGCGGCTGGCCGAGGTGGACCGGGTGCCAGGGCTGGTCCTCGTCGACGCGCATGATGCCGTACCCGAGGTCGTTGTCCTTGCCGATCACGTTGGTGTACCGGTGATGCAGCTGGTTGTGCGAGTGCTGCCACTGGTCGGGCGGGGAGACGTGGTCCCAGTCCCAGGTAGTGGAGTGGATCTTCGGGTCGCGCATCCAGTTCCACTGCCCGTGCAGGACGTTGTGACCGATCTCCATGTTGTCCAGGATCTTCGCCACCGCGAGGCCGGCGGTGCCCACGATCCAGGCCGGCGGGAAGAAGGAGAAGAGCAGCACCGCGCGGCTGCTCAGCTCCAGCGTCCGATGGGTCTTGATCACCTTGCGGATGTAGCGGGCGTCCCGCTCCCCCCGGTCGGCGATCACCCGGTCCCGGATCGCGTCCAGCTCCTTGCCGATGATCTCGATGTCCTCGGCGCTCAGGTGGGCGATCGGGTTGACGGCCTTCTTCTGGATCACGGTCACGTGCAGGCCTCCTCTCAGAGTTCGATGTCGCAGGTACCGGCCGCCGCCGACACGCAGGTCTGGATGAGCACGCCGTCGCCGGGGACGGCGGTGGTGAGGTCGCCGTTGCGCAGGTCGCGTACGGCGCCCTGGCGCAGCGGGAGCACGCAGCCGAAGCAGATCCCCATCCGGCACCCGGAGGGCATCAGCACGCCGGCGTTCTCGCCGGCGTCGAGGATCGGGGTGGCGCCGTCGGCCTCGACGGTCGTCCCGGAGCCGGTGAAGGTGACCGTGCCGCCCTCCCCGGGGGAGATCACGGTGGGGCGGAACCGCTCGGTGTGCAGCCGCTCGGCGACGCCTCGGGAGGTCCAGTACCCCTCGACCGCGTCGAGCATGCCGACCGGGCCGCAGGCCCAGGTCTCCCGCTCGACGTGGTCGGGGACCAGGTCGTCGAGTTCGTGCACGCCGAGCAGCCCGTCGGTGTCGGTGTGCCGCTCGACCAGCCGCAGCGCGCCCCGCTCGGCGAGCGCCCGCAGTTCCGCACCGAAGATCACGTCGTCCGGGGTGGGCGCGGAGTGCACCAGCACCACGTCGGCGCGGGTGTGCAGGCCGGCGCGGAGCATCGCCATGACCGGGGTGATGCCGCTGCCCGCGGTGAGCAGGAGGACCCGCTCCGGAGCCGACTCGGGCAGCACGAAGTCGCCCTGCGCCTGGTCGAGCTGGACGATCGTCCCGGGCCGCGTGCGGCGGACCAGGTGGTTGCTGACCTTGCCGTCCGGGATCGCCTTGACGGTGATCGCGAGGCGGCCGTCCCGGCTGCCGGGCACCGAGGTGACCGAGTAGGCGCGCCACTGGCGGACCCCGTCGACGTCCACGCCGAGGCGCACGTACTGTCCGGGGACGTGGCCGCGCCAGCCCCGGCCGGGCTGGATGACCACGGTCGCCGCGTCCCGGGTCTCCGGTCGCACGGCGACGATCCGGCCGCGCAGGGCGGCGCCGGCGCGCAGCGGCGCGACCAGGTCGAGGTAGTCCTCCGGCAGCAGCGGGGTGGTGACCGTCTCGGCCAGCCGCAGCAGCCTGGCGCGGAAGGAGACCTTCCCGGGGGGCCGCGGGACAGTTGTGGTCATATGACCAGGGTGGCCGCGCAATCGCATAACATCTTGACCGGCAAAGGTGAATCAGCGGCAGGTTTTTGTTCGGGGAGAACAACATGTCCGACCAGTCCGGGACGACCCGGCGGGCCGCCCGCCTCGAACTGGACGAGCGGGTGGCCGCCCGGCTCCGCGGCCGCCTCCCCGTGGTGGCCGAGCGGACTGTCAGCGCGATCACCGGCGAGGTGCCGGGCTACTCCGGCGCCCTCACCGGCACCATGCGGGAGAAGATCGAGAACGCGGTACGCATCGCGCTCGGCACGTTCCTTCAGCTCCTCGAGAAGGCCCAGTCCTCCGACCCGAGCACCCCGCTGACCCCCGCCCTGGAGGCCGCGTACGCGCTCGGCAGCGGGGAGGCGCGCTCCGGCCGGAGCATGGACGCGCTGCTGGCCGCGTACCGGATCGGGGCCCGGGTGGCCTGGCGGGAGGTCTCCACCACCACGGTGCAGGCCGGGCTGGCGGCCGAGACCGTCGCCGAGTTCGCCGAGCTGATGTTCGCCTACATCGACGAGCTCTCCGCCGCCAGCGTCGCCGGGCACGCCGACGAGCTGGCCAGCGCCGGCCGGGTCCAGCGCCGGTACCTGGAGCGGCTGACCCAGCAGCTGTTGGCCGGCGAGCCGGAGGAGACCCTGCGCCGCAGCGCCGAGCGGGCGGAGTGGCCGCCGCCGCAGACGCTCACCGTCGTGCTGCTGCCGCGCCGCAACCTGCGCCCGGTGCTCGCGCTGCTCAGCCCGCACACCCTGGAGAGCGGGGAGGACCTGCCCGGGGTCGACCTCGCCGAGGAGCTGGCCGTACTGCTGGTGCCGGACGCGCACGGCGCCGGCCGCCGGCAGCTCGCCCGGGTGCTGCGGGGGCATCGGGCGGTGCTCGGGCCGGCACGCCCGTGGAGCCGGGTGGGCACCTCCTATGAGCGGGCCACGCGGGCGCTGGCGCTCGGCCTCGGACGGCCCGACGCCGGGCCGCTGGACACCGAGGAGCACCTCGCCGAGCTGGTGCTCAGCATGGACCCGGAGGGGCTGGCCGACCTGCGGGCCCAGGCGCTGAAGCCGTTGGAGTCGCTGCCGCCGGCCACCGCGCACCGGCTGGCCGAGACGCTGCGGTCGTGGCTGCTGCACCAGGGCCGGCGCGACGACGTGGCGGCCGACCTGTTCGTGCACCCGCAGACGGTGCGCTACCGGATGGGCCAGCTGCGCGAGCTGTACGGCGACCGCCTCCACGACCCGGCCACCGTCCTCGACCTCACCCTCGCGCTGGCGATGCCCCCGGCCGCCCCCGAACCGGAGTGAGCCGGGGCGGCCGACGCCGAGCTCAGCGTCACCGGGATGCGCGGAAGCGGGTGAGGCCGGCGGAGACCGCCACGGCTCCTCGCCGACGTCCGGCGGGCGTCAGCCGACGTCCTGGCGTTGCCCGGTGACCCGGGCCGGGCCGACGCTCGTGAGCGGCACGGCTCGTCGATGACGAACGTGGGGACCGGCACCCCGGCCGTGTTCCGGTCGTTGGCCTTGCCCAGGAACTGGGTGGCGAAGGCGAGCAGCGTCGCGGCGCCGAGGACGAGCGCGGCGGTCGCGAACACCAGCGCGTTGCCGTCGAGGACGATGCCCAGCGGGCTGCCCGGCATGACGAGGCCCCAGGCCGCCGCCGCGAGCGCCGCGGCGGCGCACTCCAGGACGGGGAACCGGCGGTGGTCGGCGTCGGGCGTGCTCTCCGGCGACGTCACCTTCCGGTAGTAGCCGGCGAACGGCGCGAGGAACGCGAACACCACGAAGATCACGTACGCCGACCACCGGAACGCGCCGTACCCGGCGCCCACGTCGGCGGCGAGGACGATGCCGACCAGCGCCGTGTACGCGGCCAGGGTCTCGGACGGGATGGCGGCCACCAGCACTTCGGTGGCCGATCCGGTCTGTTCGCCGACCGGACGCACGTCACGCTCGACGGCGAGTTCTGCCAGGCTGCGGGCACTCATCGCCCTCACCACCCCTCACATTCGCGACACTCACTCCATACCGGTCAGAGTGCCTCCCAAGTGGTCGGTGACGCCACGAGCGAACGGTCCTCCCGGCCTCCTGTCGGACTAGTCGTCGGGTGCGTCCGTCTCACGCAGCCCGCCCTCGTCGAGCCGCAGCCAGCGCTCCACCTTGATCTCCGTCAGGAACCGCACGTCGTGGCTGACCACCACGAACGCGCCCTGGTACGCCCCGAGCGCGCTCTCCAACTGCCCGACACTGACCAGGTCCAGGTTGTTGGTGGGCTCGTCGAGCAGCAGCAACTGCGGCGCCGGTTCGGCGCACAGCACGCAGGCCAGGGTGGCGCGCAGCCGCTCACCGCCAGAGAGCGCCCCGACCGGCAGTTGGGCGCGGGAGCCCCGGAACAGGAACCGGGCGAGCAGGTTCATCCGCTGCGCGTCGGGCATCCCGGGGGCGAACGCGGCCAGGTTCTCCGCCACCGTGCGGTCCAGGTCCAGCAGGTCCAGCCGCTGGGACAGGTACGCGACCCGGCCGTCGGCCCGCCGGACCCGGCCACCCTCCGGCGTCAGGTCACCGTGGATCAGTCGCAGCAGGGTCGACTTGCCGACGCCGTTGGGCCCGGTCAGCGCGATCCGCTCCGGTCCCCGGATCACCAGGTCGACGCCGTCGCCGGCGAAGAGGGCCCGGTCGCCGCGGCGCACCTGCATCCGTTCGCCGAGGAACACCGTCCGTCCCGCCGGGACGTTGGTGCCCGGCAGCTCCAGCGTGATCTTCTGCTCGTCGCGCAGGGCCCGGCCCGCCTCGTTGAGCCGGGCCCGCGCCTCGCCGACCCGCGCGGCGTGCGTCTCGTTCGACTTCCCCGCCGACTCCTGCGCGCCCCGCTTCATCGTCCCGGCGAAGATCTTCGGCAGCCCGGCGCTCTTCAGATTTCGCGCGGCGTTGCCGGCCCGGCGTTCGGCCCGCTCCCGCGCCTGCTGCATCTCCCGCTTCTCCCGCTTGACCTCCTGCGCGGCGTTGCGGACGTTGCGCTCCGCGACGTCCTGCGCGGCGCGGACGGCCTCCTCGTACGTGGTGAAGTTCCCGCCGTAGGAGCGGACCCCGCCCCGGTCGAGTTCGAGGATGCGGTCCATCCGGTCGAGCAGCGCCCGGTCGTGGCTTACCAGCAGCAGGCAGCCGGTCCACTCCTCGAGCACCGCGTACAGCTTGCGGCGGGCGTCGAGGTCGAGGTTGTTGGTCGGCTCGTCGAGCAGCAGGACGTCGGGCCGCTTCAGCAGCTGCGCGGCGAGCCCGAGGGAGACGACCTGGCCGCCGCTGAGGGTGTGCAGCCGGCGGTCGAGCGAAACGTCGCCGAGGCCGAGCCGGTCCAGTTCGGCGCGGCTGCGCTCCTCGACGTCCCAGTCGTCGCCGAGGGTGGCGAAGTGCTCCTCGCCGGCGTCTCCGGACTCGATGGCGTGCAGTGCCGCGAGCCGGTCGGCGACCCCCAGCACCTCGGCGACGGTCCGCGCCCCGTCCAGCGGCAGGTCCTGCGGCAGGTGACCGAGGACGCCCCGGACGGAGACGCCGCCGCCCGTGGGCCGGTACTTGCCCGCGATCAGCTTGAGCAGGGTGCTCTTGCCGGCGCCGTTGGGCCCGACGAGGCCGGTGCGTTCCGCGCCGACGGTGACGGAGAGGTCCGTGAAGACCGGGGTGCCGTCCGGCCAGGAGAAGGAGAGGTTCGAGCAGGTGATGTACGCGTCGGACATGTGGCGTCCTCGTGGTGATGCGGGCGCGCGCGGCAGGGCGGCCCGGCGGGGAACAGGGCTCGTGGAACGACGGCACGGCGCCACGGCGGCTGCGCTGAGGCGCGCCTGCCGGGGCCGGGTCCGGTGTCACCCGGAGATGTCGTCGTCGCCCGCCATGTCTGGTCTCCCTGTTCCGATCACTCGGTGCCAACCCTAACAGCGTCCGGCCGCTGCCGACGGCCCGTGCCGCGGTCGTCCGCCCGGACGGACGACCGCGGTGGTCAGCATCACCGAGCCGGGACCCCTCGACGCGCTGGACCGGATCGCGGCCCTGGAGCCGGTCGGCCGGGCATCTGTCGGTCCCTACTCGAACTGGATGTCCTGCAGCACGCCCTCCTGTCCCTTGAGCGCCCACAGGCCACCGCCACCGAGCACCCGGGCGCTGACCGAGGTCGACTCGTTCCAGCGGTCCATGCCGCCGTGCACGGCGATGACCTTCGCCAACAGCTCGTTCATGACCTGTTCCTCGTGCCGAATGTCGGATTCAGGCGGCCACGTCGAGCACGACGCGGAACCGGGCCCGGCCGGTGAGCATGTGGGCGTACGCCTCGGGCGCCTCGGCGAACGGGCGGACCTCATTCCTCGACCGCACCCCCCGTCGCACGCTGAAGTGGAGGTTGTCCTCGTTCTCGATGGAGCTGCCGGTCAGGCTCCCAGCGATGGCCCGGGTGCCGAAGATCAGGTCGGCGGGCTGCACCGAGATCGGGTCGAAGCCGGCGCCGACCACGACCAGCCGGCCGCGCGGTGCCAGCCCCGGGACCAGCGCGGACATCGACGCGCCGCTCGCCGCGGTGGCGACGATCGCCGCCGCGCCGCCGAGTTTCTGCAGGGCGGCGCCGACGTCCTCGGTGGTGCTGTCGAGGTAGGTCTCGGCGCCCAGCTCCGTCGCGAGTCCCGCCTTCTCCGTGCCGCGCGCGATGGCGACGACGCGGTAGCCCAGCTCGCGGGCGTACTGCAGGCCGAGGTGGCCGAGCCCGCCGATACCCTGGACGGCCACCAGGGCGCCGGGACGGGCGTCGAGCCCCTGGAGCGCCTGGTACATGGTCAGTCCGGCGCAGAGCAGCGGAGCGGCGTCGGTCGCGGCGAGGCGGTCCGGGATCCGCACGAGGCCGCTGGCTCGGGCATACGCGACCTCGGCGTATCCACCGTCCACGGTAGTGCCGGTCAGCGGCTGGGCGGCGCAGTTCACGAAGTCGCCGCGGCGGCAGGAGTCGCACTCGCCGCAGTGGCCGTTGAGGAAGCCGACGCCGACCCGGTCGCCGGGGCGCCACGCGGTCACGCCGGCGCCGACCGCGTCGATGACGCCGACGATCTCGTGGCCGGGCACGATCGGCGTCGACGGGTCGCGGAGCAGTCCGTTGACGGCGAGGGTGTCGGTGTGACAGACCCCGCAGGCCTGTACCCGCAGCCGCACCTGGCCGGGCGTCGGGTCGGTCAACTCGCGCTCAACCAGGGCGAACTGCCCTGCACCGGTCACCTCGAAGGCACGGTAGGTGGTCATCATGATCCTCACGTTCGATGGAAGGACGCCGGTCGTTGGCGTATGACCGGTCGTCTTGGAAGGGAGACAAAAAAGGGGGGCGCCGCCGCCGCCGGGTCGACGCCCCGGGGCCCGGACGGCTCGGACACCCCAGGAGCTGAGATGTCAAGCGGCAGCGCGTGGTGTGCGGTGTGACCAGGCGGTGGTCTGGTTGTAGTGAGTGTCGGTCTTGAGGCAGCCGTGGAGGATTCCGACGAGGCGGTTGCCGATTTGGCGGAGGGCAGCGTTGTGTCCGATCTCGCGGGAACGTAGCTCGTCGTAGTAGGCGCGCACACCCACGTCGTGCAGGATCGCGGCGCCGGCCTGCATGTGGAGAGCGTCGACGAGTCGGTCGTTGTGGACGAACCGGGCGTGGACGGTCTTGGACTTTCCGGACTGGCGGGTGATCGGCGCGGTGCCGGCGTAGTTCTTGCGGGACTTGGCGTCGGTGTAACGGCCGTGGGCGTCGCCGAACTCTGCGAGCACCCGGGCGCCGAGGATCACGCCGATGCCGGGTTGGCTGAGGTAGACCTCAGCGTCCGGGTGCTGGCCAAAATGCGCCTCGACCTGGCTTTCCATGGTCCGGATCTGCGTGTTGAGGGTTTGCAGGATCGCGACCGTGGCGCGGACGGTGGCCGCGTAGGCGCCGGTGACGACCTCGGCCTGGCCCAGATGCGCGGTGCGCAGGGCCTGCTGGATCGCCGCGGCCTTGGCCGGGATGTCACGGCGGCGGGCCCGTTTGAGCACTGCGCTGATCTGCGACAGCGAAAGCCTGGCCGCCGTGGCCGGGGTCGGGGCCTTGGCCAGCAGCTCCAGAGCGTCGGTGCCGGTCAACGTCAGCGGCTGGTAGGCATCCAGCGCGGCGGGGAAGTACTCCCGCAACGCGGCCCGCAGCCGCAGCATGTGCCGGGTGCGTTCCCAGATCAGGGTCTGATGCGCGCGGGCCACGACCTTGACCGCCTCGGCGAGGTCGGAATCGGCGGCGACTTGCCGCAGTTGGTGGCGGCGGGTACGGACCATGTCGGCCAGGGTGTGCGCGTCGGCCTTGTCACTCTTGGCACCCGACAGCGACACCAACTCCCGGTGTCGCGCGGCCTGCTTGGGATTCACCCCGTAGACCTGGTAACCGGCCGCGATCAACGCCCGAACCCACGGCCCACGGTCGGTTTCGATGCACACCAGCACCTGGGACGGATCACCATCATCGGGCAGGAACCTGCCCACGAGCTCGTGGAAACGGGCTATCCCCTCCACGCCCTCAGGCAGCCGGGCCGTGCGCATCGCCCGGCCGTGCTGGTCCTGCACCTCCACATCGTGATGATCTTCAGCCCAGTCGTCTCCTACGAACAGCACTCCGGGTCTCCGCTCCGCCAGGGGTCGGTGTCAGCAGCCCACGGAAGACTCCAGCGCCCTAATGGACCAGTGCTCACGCCAGAACCCAGCGGGCACGACACCCCATCAGCCGTTCATCTCCCGACCACAGGCGGGGGCACGCTCTACCCCAGGACTCCATACATCGGCCCAGGTGAGGGGAGTGCTCACCCGCCCGCGGCTACCAGGCACCGAGTCTGCCAGCGGCTGACCCGGCAGCCCCCATTAGGTGAGGATCCGCGCCGTGGTGACGGCGAGGAACTCCTGGACGGGCTGGCGATCGCCGGCGGCCTTCGCCCGCGCGACCGCGCCCTCGTAGCTGTGGACGATGAAACCGGCGAGCACCCCCGCCGGCTCGTCTCCATGCAGCTCCCCCGCGTCCCGGGCCTGCTCGATGGCCCCGGCCAGGGCGTCGACCCAGCGGGCGAACCCGGCGTCGACGGCGTCCCGGACGGCACCGCTGTGCGGGGGGATCTCGGTGGCGAAGTTGCCGAGCAGGCAGCCGCGGTCGCCCAGGGTGTCGGAGAGCGCGACGAGGCACCGGAGATGGGCGGTGATCCGTTCCAGCGGGCTGCCACCCTGCTTCTCGTCGAGCATCTCCAGCGGCACGGCGGACGCGTACCGGGTCACCGAGTCCAGGGCAAGGGCTTCCTTGCTGGCGAAGTGGTTGTAGAAGGTGCCCTTCGGGGCGCCGGCCGCGGAGACGATGTCCTGGATGCTGGTGCCGTTGTAGCCCCGCGTGTGGAACAGCTCCAGCGCCGCCTCGGCGAGCCGCTGCCGGGTCCCGGCGGAAGCCGGCGACTTGGGTCGTCCCATCGGTGAACCACTCCTCCCGGCCGCTCGGCGGGCCGGCCGGCCCGCGCTTGACGTCGTAACGCTATGACCGGTCGTCTCGAAATGCCAGGACCTGTGACCACGGCCGCACGACCCGGCGCGGCAACCGCCGGGGACGGCGCGGCCGGAGCGCGGTTGGCGGGCCGTCGGGCGGGTAGTCAGCCCGGCCAGCCGGGTGGCGGCGGAGCTCGTCGTCGGTCCGCGACCCGTCACGAGCTGCTGGCCGCGCGCAGCGGGGGTCGCGGGCCGATGTCGGAGGAGTCACCGCCGCCCGGACGCCAATACGTCCCGGGCGAGGTCGTGGAGCTGCGGGTGCACGGCGTCTCGGGCGCCGGAGCCGAGCAGGTGCTCGACCGGCCGCACGTCCACCAGGTGGCCGGGGACCGCAGCGGTGGCTTCTTCCGGCCCCGGCCGGACTACCCCGACTCCACCGGTCCCGGCGGGGTGGTGCTCGAGGCGTACCGGTGGAGCGACCTGCCGTCGGGCACGGCCGCGCGGACGCTGTCCCTGGTCTTCCTGCTGCCGTTCATGCTCAGCAACGTGGCGATCTGGATGCGCCCGGCGGACCGGGGCTCCGGCTCGGGCGTCAAGGTGCTCTGCCGGCTGATCGCGCTCAACCTCACCCTGGTGTACGTGCTCTCCGCGGTCGGCGTCGCCCTCGACCTCATCGCCTGGAAGTGCATGGGCTCGCCCCGCTGCCTGGAGGGGCGGGCCTGGCTGTCCTGGCTGGGCGGTCGCCCGGTCGGGCTCCGCCTGGTGGTGCTCGTCGTGCTGCCGGTCGCCGCCCTCGGGCTGCTGTGGATGCTCAGCGTCCGGCCCGGCCGCCCGTACGAAGCCTTCCGCACGCCGGGCGGTGACCCCGAGGGCGACCGGCTCAGCGCGGTCGGCCAGTGGGACGCCATGCCGATGGTGGGTCGGTTGCGGGCGATCCACGTCGCCGCGGCGTTCGCGGTGCTGAACCTCACCCTCCTCGCCGCGCGGGGGGCCGGCGGGCCGTCGCCCGTGGTGATCGTGCTGGCCGCGGTCGCCGGCGCGGTGCTCGCGGCGTGCCTGGCGCTGCTCTGCGCCGGCGCGTCGGTGGAACGGGCGTCGACCGGCCCGACGGATCGGCTGGCCGCCACCGCGCGCGTCGTCGCCTGCGCCCTGACCGTGCCGACCCTCGGGGTCGTCGCGCTGGACGGAACCTCCTGGCCGCACTCCACCGGACTGCCCGGGTACAGCCGGATCGTCGCCTGGGCGTTCGTCGCGCAGATGACGTTGCTCTTCGCGCTGGCCGTGCTGACGCTGTGGCGACGTCGCGGCCGGGATCCCCGGCAGGCGCTGCTGCGCGGCCTCGGCGCGCCGGTCATCGCGACCGTCGCGGTGGGCCTGGCCAGTGCGCTCTCCGCCGAGCTGGTCTACCGGACGGCGTACTTTCTCAACCGCCGGGCGATCACGGGGAGCGCCGGCGACCTGGTGCCCCCGCCCCTGGCGTACAAGTGGGCGATCTTCACGTTCTTCCTGGCGTCGATCGCCGCGGTGGCGGCGGGCGGCGCGATCACCCTGCTCACCCGGCCGGGCCGGCGACGGGCCGCCGCGGCGATCGTCGCCCGGGACTTCCCGGACGCTCCGCCGGAGGCGGCCGACCGCCTGGACCGGGTGGCGAGGACCATCGCCCGGGCCCGGTTCACCGAGCGGCTCGGGCCGCTGGCCATGGTGTTCGCCGGCCTGGCCGCAGTCGGTCTGGCCGCGAGCGTGCTGGGCCTGTTCGAACACCAGCCCGGCCCGTTGGTGGAGCGGTTCCTCGGCGTGCCGGCGGAATTCGTGAACTTCGGGCTCACCTTCGGCAGCTACCTCATCGCCGGGATCATCGCCGGGCTGGTGGTCGGCGGCCTGTTCGCCTACCGGACGGCCGAGTTCCGCCGGTACGTGGGCGTGGTATGGGACCTCGGCACCTTCTGGCCCCGGGCGGCCCACCCGTTCGCGCCGCCCTGCTACGCCGAGCGGGCCGTGCCCGAGCTGGCCAAGCGGATCTGCTACCTGGCCGGCCAGCACGACGGCGTCCTGCTCACCGGCCACAGCCACGGCTCGGTCCTGCTCGCCGCGGCCGTACTGCAACTGCCGGCCCCGGTGCGCCGCCGGGTCGCACTGCTCACCTACGGGTCCCCGCTGGACCGCCTGTACACCCGGCTCTTCCCGGCGTACCTCGGCCGGGACGTGCTGCGCGAGATGGGCGCCCGGATCGACTGGCGATGGGTGAACCTGTGGCGGGACACCGACCAGATCGGCGGCTGGGTGTTCGCCGCCCACCGGCCCGGCGACCCGCCGCCGGGGGCCGACCCGAGCGAGCGGGTGGACCGCCGGCTCAGGGACCCGGAGGACGTGGTGGTGCCCCCGAGCGACAGCGTCCCGCCGCCCATCCGCGGCCACTGGCCGTGCGAATCCGACGAACGGTTCGCCGCGGCGGTCCGCGACCTCGTCGGCCGGCTCCGCGCGGCGGACCGGGGACGCTAACCGGCCTCAGCAGGTCTGCGCGCCTCCCGGCGCATCCCGCAACGCCTCGGCGCAGCTGGCGGGGGTGGCGGTGGCGGCCTGCTGGAGCAGCTCGTAGAGCGTCTCGCGCTGCCCCGGGTCGAGGGCGCCGAGCACCTCCCCCTCCACCGCGGCGAGGGCGCACTCCGCCTCGCGGAGCCGTCGGGCGCCGGCGTCGGTGAGCTCCACGACGTGGCGCCGCCGATCCTCCGGCGAGCGTCGCCGCTCGATCAGCCGCTCCGCCTCCAGCTCGTTGAGCAGCCCGACGATGTTCGTGCCGTCCATGGCGAGGGTCCCCGCGAGGGCCTGCTGGCTGCTGCCCCCCTGCGCGCGCAGCACGGTCAGCGCGACGAGGTGACGTGGCCGCAGGCCCAGCGGCGCCAGCACCGTCTCGGCCCGCAGCCGCATCCGCCGCGCGAGGTGGTCGAGCAGCGGCGCCAGGCGGTGCTCTGGCTGGTCGACCGGCGCGGCGGGCATGTGACCCAGTCTACCGACCAACCCAGGAGTCTGCGTGATACAAATGGTTCGCGCATCACCAACGATTACGGAAGGGCAAGCCAATGCCGCACCTGTTGCACATCGACTCGAGCATCCAGGGGGACCGCTCGGTGAGCCGCCGGCTCACCGCCCGGGCCGCCGACGCCTGGCGGGCCGCCCACCCCGGCGGCACGGTCACCTACCGCGACCTGGGCCGCGAGCCGCTGCCGCACCTCGACGAGGCCGGCGGCCTGGCCCGGATGGTGCCGGCGGAGCACCACACCCCGGCCCAGCGGGCATCCTGGGCGTTGACCGAGCAGCTGGTCGACGAGGTGAAGCAGGCCGACACGGTCCTGCTCGGGCTCCCGCTCTACAACTTCGCCGCGCCCAGCAGCGTCAAGGCATGGGTGGACCACCTCATCGCGCCCGGCCTGTCGTACCACCCGGAGACCCAGGCCGGCCTGCTCGACGGACGTGAGTTCATCGTGCTGGCCACCCGGGGCGGCGGCTACGGCGCGGGCACCCCGCGCGCGGGCTGGGACCACGCCGAGCCCTGGCTCCCGCACGGCCTGGCGATGACCGGACTCGAGCCCCGCTTCATCACGGCCGAGCTGACCCTCGCCCAGGTGAATCCGGCCATGGCCGGGCTGATCCCGCTGGCCGAGGAGAGCCTCGCGGCGGCGGAGCGCACCGTCGACGGCCTCTGGGTGCCGGCCGCCGCCGCCGCGTAGCGGCAGCCGGCTTCGTCCGGTCGTGACCGGCCCGCGCCGGTCACGACCGGACGTCACCAGGCGTGCCGGCGCAAGTCCCCCGGACCACGTGCGCCGGCAACCTCACCGACTTGCATTCGGTACCCAGGTACGGGTTTACCGTGGGCGCATGACCACCGAGGTGAGGCTCGACCAGGGCTGGGTGCCCGAGGCGTGCACCCTGCCGACCGCGCAACGGCCGCTGCGGCTGGCCGAGTTCGACGAATTGTTCGCCACCGTGCGGCGGGCCGAGCGGCTCGGCGACACGCGGCTGCGCCTGACGCTGGCCGGGCCGGCCGAGTTGGAGACGGCCGTGCGGGACCTCACGGAGCGCGAGAGCCGCTGCTGCTCCTTCTTCACCTTCGACGTCACCACGCAGCCGCCCGGGCAGGTCGTCCTGGATGTCGCGGTCCCGGCCGTGCATGTCGACGTCCTCGACGCGCTGGCCGCCCGTGTCAGCCAGCGAGGCACCCCTTGAGTGGGCCCGACCCGTCATCGCCACCACGCTGCAGTCGGCGATCGACGCCGGCTGCGACGACCTGACCGCCTGCGCCGCCAGTTCCTGCTGCCCGCTGCCACGGACGGTTGCGCCGGCGGCAGGTGCTCCTGCCCGGTGTCCTGACCACCGGGCCGGGTGACCCCGCTCGTCCTCACTGTCAGTCGAGGCCGAGACCGCGGCGCCCGGTCGTGTTGAGGTCCTCGGGCGGGAAGCGGTTGGACCAGCTGCGCTCGTAGTGCTCCTCCGGGAAGTCGCCGGGGCTGGACCCGGTGCGGAAGGCTTCCCGGACGTCGGCCGCGTACCGCTCGTTGCGGGGGCACCAGGGGGCGGCGGGGATGTACATGACGTTGCCCCAGCCCTGCTGGTCGGTGACGGGCGCGACGCTGTGGATCATGTCGCAGTGCCACCAGACGGAGTCACCCGCCTTGACGTCGGGGATGCCGGCGAGGGCTCGCATGAGCAGGGGGTGCCAGGTCTCGTTGGCGGGGAAGACCTGGTTGACGGTGACGCCGCACATGTCGTCCTCGGGCACGTCGGCGAGCAGCGGGCGGAGCATGAGATAGGCCATGGCACCGGGGATCGGGACGGTGTGCAGCACCCCCTGGTCGTGGTCCATGTCCGACAGGGCGGTCCAGCCCTGGAAGGTGCGGAAGGCCGAACACATCGTGGTGCCGGGGTACTGCGGTCCGACGGTGCGGTGGGCGGCGTCCCAGGAGTCGTACTGCTCGACGGTGCCGTCGAAGAGGTGACGGAACGTCTGCTGGTAGGCCCCGGTCATCCACAGGTCGAGGGTGCCGGGGTCGAGGTGGGTGCCCAGGCCGGTGGAGTTCGCGCCGGGGGGCCGGCGGCGGATGCGGTCGGGGTAGAGCGAGTCGCGGTTCGGGTCGAACCACTGCCCGCCCTCGGACTCGTGCTTCCACTGGCTGTTGAGGAAGGCCTGCACCCGTGCCATCCGGTCGCTCTGCCGGGCCTGCATCTGGGCCGGGGACCAGTAGATCGGATAGATCTCGGGCTTGGAGCCGACGCTGCCGAAGAAGTCGTCGCCGGGACCGCGGTACGTGTCGAAGAACGCGTTGCTCTCGACGTACTCGACGATGTCGCGGTCCCAACCGAGCGCCTGCTCCCGGTCGAAGTGGCCGCGGACGACGAGACAGCCGCGGCGGCGCAGCTTCGCCAGCGCGTGCTTCGGGACGGTGCCGGCCTCGATCTCGGCGTAGTCGATGACCGGCCAGATCGTCTCGCCCCGCGCCCGGGCGTCGGTGATCTCGTCGACCTCGGCCCGGATCCGCCGCTCGACGACGGCGAACACCTCCTCGACCGTACGGCCCGACGCGGCGATGCGGGCGCGCAGCGCCGCCTTGATCTGTTGGATGGCCCCCGGCAGGTCGGTCGGCGTCTCCTCCCAGTGCGGGAGCGGGGGAAGTGGGGCGGTTGCCAGCACGGGTGAGGCGGTCACGGCTCGACTCCTTCTAGTCAGGGGTCCTTCCTTGGTTACGGTAGGGCGCGCCCCCCTTCTAGGCAAGACTCCTGACTAGAATCGTGGCGTGACCGCTGCGAAGCCCTCGCTGGAGCTGCTCCGATCGCTGACCGACGAGCACGTGCTCCGCGAGTTGATGCGGGCCCGGCGCCTGACCCGGGCCGACCTGGCCCACCGGACCGGCCTGTCGAAGCCGACCGTGGGCGAGAGCGTGCGCCGGCTGACCGAGGCCGGGCTGGTGGCGGACACCGGGGAACGCACACCGGGGGGACTGTCCCTTATACACATCTCCGAGCC
>NZ_QGKS01000301.1 GCF_003172935.1 Micromonospora sicca
GTCTGGTTGTGCGGGTGGGGTGGATGAACGGTCGCGGCGCCGGCGCTGCTTTGGGGTGCGCCACATGGGGTAGGTGGTGGTGCCGTCGGGGAGAGTGAATGGTTCGAGGGGGACGTAGCCGTGCCGTGCGTAGAGGTCTCGGTCGGCGAGGGTTGCCGCCTCCGTGTAGGTGGGCAGCAGGGCCTGGCCCATTCGGGCGTTGCTGGTGGCGAGCAGGGTGCTGGCACGTCTGACCCGGTACGGCTTTGGTGCGACGGTGAAGAACGCCAGGTGGTTGTGGGGGCCGTCGGGTCGGTGCGTGTGCAGAACGTCGTCGAGGTGCAGGAATCGGTCCACGTACTCGCCGCAGGCGACAGCGAGCCGCTCGCCGTACCCGGTTGGTGGTGAGAGGGGGCCGTAGCGGTGCAGCCACACGGCGGCGGCGGAATGATCCTGCAGGAGGTAGGCCTCGCCGAACAGCAGCGCGTGTTCGGTCCAGACGCGGAGGACGGCGCTGAGGATGTCCCGTCGGCGGTGTTCGTCGGGTACGAGCCATGCGCCGATCGTGCTGTCGGCGAAGGGGCCGACGACAAGATCGACGATGTGGGGGATGTCGTGCCAATGGGCGCGGCAGACGGGCAGGTTGTTGATCACGCGGTTCTCCGGGTAGCAGATGCGGCTGGTCAGCGATGGCGTTGTCGCCGGGCTGCGCAGAGTTCGGGGGACGTTATGACGCCCGGCGGCAGAGGCGGCTTCTTCTTCACACGAACCGTGCGGATGAAGCCAGGGAGGTACGGGCAGAAGCGGTTCCCGCGGGACTGTGTAGGCGGGACCGGACCCCAGGTGGCAGCGGCGATGACGGCGCCTGTGTGGGGCGAATGGTCGTCGTGGCTGTCCCGGCTCGGGGCGAGGATGGCCGGGGTTGCTCAGGCGGGTCTGGTGTCCGGTTGACCGGAGCGGCTCGCGAGCTTCTCGCATCCGGTGACGTAACCGCCGGCAGGCTGCAGGGCCGGGGCCGAGGAGCGCGGCGAAGCGTCAGCCGGGACTCCTGTCCCGCTGGCAGCGGAGCCGTGGCCGGCAACGCTGACGGGAGCGCCCCCAGTCAACCCGAGGGCGTGGGCCAGGTCGCCTGCCCACGGCACCTGACTTGTCCCGATCGCCTTCAGGGACCGGGGGTCAAGGTTTGCTGTCACGGACGTCCGCGCCGTCGGCGGGACTTCCGGCTGGACCGCGGCCATCGGTGGTACGGGGCGGGCGATCGTGGTGGGCGTCGCGGCCGGCGGCGTCTCATCCGTCGACGGCGGCGCGTCGACGGCGGGGCCGGTGGGAGGCGTCGCAGGCGCGGCGGGTGAGCCGATGATCGGCTGGGCCAGGCCGAGCACCGGCGCCAGAGCGGGCGGTAGAACGTCAACGATCGGCTCGGTCACTGGCCGGACGACCGTGCCGACCGGTTCCAGCAGGCCTGTCCCGGCGATTTCCTCCACAACGGGCGACGCCAGGCCCACGACCGGACGCGTCGCCGAGGCGACTGCCTCGACGACCGTTTCGGCGTCGGCGGCTGCCGTCGGGTCCACCACCTGGCCTACGGCAAGTTGCACACCCGCCGACTGCTCACCCGCCGGCATTCGCACCGGCAGGTCCAGGCCCGCCAGCTGGCCCCGGCTTGCGACCGTTACCTCGCCGCCTGCGCGGCCTGCCGCGCTCTCCATCGCGGGGCCGGTGAGCGAGAAGGGCTCACAGCCCAGGGAGCTGCCGAGAAGGGTTCCGCCGGCGCTGAGCCGGTCGCCGAGGGTGCAAGAGGCAGCGGGTCCGGCCGCCAGAGCAGCGTCATCCGCAACCGCCTCATGAAAGCCCCAAAGACCGACCACGCCTCCGATCAGGAGAGCGCCACGCAGCGTCCACCGAGCCAGCCGGCCTGGACACCGCAACAACAGGCACCTCCGACGGGAACGCCTTCGTTCACCCCAACGCCCTGCGATTGTGCCCGCAGTGACCGTTCAGACACCCTCCGACACGCCGTGCGGAATCGACGCCACCGCCCAGCCCGACCCACGCGCGCGCCGAGGCGGCCGTCAGTCGCGCTGCAGCCCCAACAGTTTTTGTGCTGCCTCCGCCAATGCCCGGGCGGACTCGTCCTGGCCTGCCAGGGCTTTGCGTAGCGCTTCTACCGCTGGGCCCTCGCCGGCAGCAGCGGTGGCGTCCATCAGCTCCAGGATGCTTTTACACAGGGCGATTGTGGTGGCGCGCAGCAGGGCGGCCAAGGCGGCCGGGTCCCTGACCTGCACATCGCCCTCCAGCGCCTCGGCCAGGCGAAAGGCGGTGTCGCGCAGGTCCATGGCGTGCTCGGCATACCGAGGAAGCGGCGTCGACATGGGTCAATAGTGTCAGGGATCGGCTGTGGCTGCTCGACCCTAGCCACACCGCAGGGCCAGAAAACGCTGTGCCTGCGTGGCGGGTCGGCGACCGAGTTCTGAGCGCCGCGTACCAGCGAGCGGCAGGAAACGTTCGCCCTGGATGCCTGCGTTTGTGACGGCGTCCCGGCTGGCCTTGGGAGCACAAGAGGCTGCTCCGGGCTGACTGCGGTCCGTGTGACGGAACGTACTGGTTGTGTGCTGCCGCTTCGGGGATGCCCGCCGTGGAGCGGCATTGCCTGCGGTGGCTGACGTGGTGCGACGAATCCTTCATCAGCCTGCGGAGTGGGACTGGCCCGACGGTCGGGCGCAGGATGCGAGTACAGGCCGTCCGCGGTCTGTTCCAACGGGTCGCAGCGGTCGGGCCCATGCTGCTGATCCTCGTGTCTGGTCCTGCTGGTGATGCGGCCGTTCTGCGGCCCGCTGACCGGGGCGGCGGGGCCGCCCCGGTCAGGTCGGGTGGATCAGCGCAGCGCCCACCGGGTCGACGGGTTGTTGCAGGGTAGGACGTGTCGACTCCGCACGGGCGAGCGGGCGTTCCGGCTGGACCGACCGGTCCAGAACGGCGACACCCGCCACATCGAGTGTGCGGTGGTGTGGCCGTCGACCGGGACGGTGTCCCGGTGGGTGTATCCGTGCCGCCGAAACAGCTCGCGGTCGGCGTCGGTGAAGGCCTCCGCGTAGGTGGGCAGGCTGAGTGTGTCCATCCACTGCTGCGCTCCGGCGAGAACCACCGCGGCGTGGCCCGAACCCGCGGGGCCTGGCGCGGCGAGCAGGGCCAGGTGGTTGTGCGCCTCGGTGGGACGCCGTGCGGCGAGGGCCTGGTCGAACTGGAGGAACCTGTCCAGATGCTGACCGCACGCGTCGGCGAGCCGGTCGGCGTACCGGGCGGGGGGCGGGATGGGCCGGTAGCGGTGGAACCAGACGGTGGCGGCGGTGCCGTCCGAGAGCAGGAACGCGTCGCCGAACAGCAGCGCGTGTTCGGTCCAGATCCGGGCCACGGCGGCGAGGATGGTCGGCCGGCGTCGCTCGTCGGGGACGAGCCATGCGCCGAGGGCGGTGGGGGAGAGTGCCTCAGTGACGAGATCGGCGATCCGGCCGATGTCGCGCCACCGGGCTCGGACGACGGGCATGCTCACGTTCATTGGGTAACTCCTGGTCACCATTGTGATCGGGGTACGTCGGGGAAGGATGCCGGCGTCGTCGCGGGGCCTCCGCGGGCCGGCGCGGGCCACCAAGGGCCGTCAGGAACACGGGTACGCAGAGGCCGTTGGTGCCGCGCGGCGGCACGCAACGGCCCGCCGGTCAGGCGGGCCGGGTGCCCGGGCGGGGCGAGCGGGAGGGGAGAGCTTCGCCGCCGGTCGGGTGGCAGCGGCGCCCCGCCAGGCTGGGCGGCGTCCACACCGACGTGGGGGCGTCGGCCGGGCTCCCGTGGACAGCACCGAACGTGCTGGATCCACTGGTACCGGGGAAGGGCGTGGCGGGCGCGGAGTCGGCGTCCGGCCGCAGCGGCTGCGGCCCGTCCGACCGGGCGAGGCGCGAGAGCTGTGTCGTGGTGTGCCAGTGCGTCGGGGCGCTGGCGGAGGTAGGTCCCGAGGCGGCCCTGGCCGGTGCGGCGACCGGTCCGGTGGCAGGGCCGGTGCAGCCCGGGCCGCCAGCCAGGCTGGTCGGCGGCGTCATCGCCGGTGGTGCGGTGGCCGGCGGGTCCAGAAGGTCCGTCACCGGATCGAGGGTTTCGAGCACAGGATCCAGCGGATCGAGCACCGGCTCCAGCCCTCGCCAGACGGGCGAGAGGACCGGGGCGAGCGGCTGGGTCACCGGACGGAGGGCGTCAGCCACCGGCATGAGCACACCGGCCCGCACGGGGTCCGTGACCGGGCGCAGCGCGTCGGCCACCGGGGTGAGCACCCCGGACCGGACCGGCTCGGTCACCGCGCGCGGGGCGTCACCCACCGGTGTCAGCACGTTCCCGCCGAGCAGCCCGGTGGCCGGGCGGGGTGCCTCGGCGGCGGGCTTCGGCGTGCCGACCCGTGCGGGTGGCTCCGCGTGGCGGGCCGGCGGTGTGGACACCCAGCCCGGTCGGGTTGCCGCCTGGTCCGTGGCCGGGCGGCTCGGTGCCGTCCGGTTCGGTGGTGGCACCGCACGGGCGCCTGGTTCCATCGGCGGGGTGGCTGGGGCCGCAGCGTCGCCGGTGGGCCTTTCCGGTGTCGGCGTGGGCGTCGGCGCCTCGGCGAGGACCGGGCGGAGGACGTCGCTGAGCAGGTCGACGGCGGCGTCGATCGGCGCGGCCGGCGGACGGTCGGCGGCGTAGGCGGCCGCGCTGGTGGCCTCGTGGGCGCCCCACGCCACAACGACCCCGCCGAGCAGGAGCCCGAGGCGCAGCGCGGCCCGCGTCCACCGCCCGCCCCGTCGAGTCATCCCGGCACCCCTCCGACCCTCGGCCATCGCCGACGATCAATCGCCCGCACTCTACCGAACGCGGTCCATCGATTACAGCGTGCCGCTGATCGGGAATCGGACGCGTCGCGCCCGGACCGCAGGTATGGACGCTCCCGACGCGGGCTACCACCGGCATGCATCGACGGCCTGGCGCAGCGCACTTGACCTGTCGGCCGCCCGCCTCGTGCTGCCAACCCGGGAGGACACCGAGACTACCCTGCGATGAGTTGGCCAGCCGAACGACAAGACCGGCACGAACCGCTGTGGGGCGGCAGGGGCGAGAACCACCCTCCGGGGGTCGGGGAGGGGTCGGGTGTCCCGCCCCTGTCGCCGCGGATGCGCGAGTCCGCGCATCCGGAATAGATGCGTCAATAGGGGGTTTCACGTTATATCTTTCGCAGTCCGGGCGCGGATGCGATCGGTCGACCGAAGAGCCAGCAGGCCGGGTTGCCGAGCAGCCGCAACAGATAACTGGCGGTGCGTTATTGACTTCAACCGCTGCAGCGACGCCTCAACGCGGGCTGCGGCTGGCGTGCCCGGGCCGGGACGGCTGCGGAGCCCCTCACCTGACGGCTGCCGCCACGCGACCAGCTGGGCTCCCGCGCTTCGCGACGAATATCGAGCTACATCGGGGCCTGACGATGGCGAAGGCCGGCGACCCTGCCGGCGGCTTCGCGTACGCGCGGCGAGCGTGGGAGGCGCTACCGGCTGAGCGGCGGTCGCAGAGTCTCGCGCTGATGCTGCGCGAGGTCGAGGGGGCATAGAGCAATCCGCTGGCCGCCGATCAGCGTCAGTCCCTGGCAGAGGCCGGAGTGAAGGGCGGTGACTTGTCACGTGTCACCGGGTTCTCCGCGCTGATCGCTTACGTGGCGGGGTCAGCAGATCCGCGATCGTGGCGATCGCGGACGGCACTAGCCGGTAGTACGCCCAGACACCGCGCTTCTCCCGCTCCAGCAAGCCGGCCTCGGTGAGGATTCGCAGGTGGTGACTGACCGTCGGCTGTGAGAGGCCGATCGGAGCAGTCAGGTCAAAGACGCACGCCTCGCCCTCGGGGGCCGACTGGATCAGGCTGAGCAGCCGCAGCCGAGCGGGATCCGCGAAGGCCTTCAGGACCCCCGCGAGGCGCTCGGCATCGGCACGTTTGATCGGCTCGCCGGCGAGCGGCGAGATCTGAGGCATAGTCGTTCCAGCCAACGCAGTTCCCACATATGCCATCCTTCCACCAGCAGCATCCACCCACGCGCCCATCGGCAATACACGATGTCTACGAGGGTGTTTCAAATGGTCTGGTCTGGACGGCCTAGCGGCGCGACAGCGGCGACCGCAGCCCGGCCCGGTGCCCGGACGTCCGCAGCCTACGAACCTCCATCTCGATGCGCCACCATCTGTAGGCCCAGGCGATCACGGCCCCGATGAAGCAGATAGCCGCGACGACCGGGAGTTCGGCGCAGAGTGCAAGCGCGCCGGCCAGCGCCGCGACTGCCCCGGCCACACCGAACCAGGCGATCTTGCGCTGGTAGAAGGCGCGCAGCGTTCGACGAAAGTCCCGCCGGCTGGATTGAGTCGTAACCTCAATAGTATCCAGCGGCGGCTGTTGCACCGGCGCAGTGTGGCAAGATCCTAGAGTGACACCCATGTCGGGCCGGCCGGAACGCATACGCCGAGAGCTAGGTGGCTTCCTCAAGGAATACGGCCGCAGCTCTCGGTCTCGCAACGGCATGGATCCAAACGATCGCCAGTACAGCCGAAAGCTGGAAACCCAAATCAAGCGGATGCGCCCGGAAGACCTCGACCTCCTGATGCGAGACGATGAAGACGAGGACCACGAGCCGCACTGACAGTTTGGAAGGTGTCTTGAGCTGCGATGCCTTCCCTCGTCGCCGCGCTGTCGAGCAGCCTGACCAGTGGCAATTGGAGCCGGCGACTGGGTGCGCAGCCCCTTAGCTTGTCGTTTAACCCGTTGGGACATGTCCGAAGGCGTCTGGGTGCGCTTTAGCCGCCGTTTGCTAGACGTCGGACCACCGCCCCCGGCTCGCATTCCTGCTGGTCACCATCCTGTCGCTGGCCTGATGCAAGGTCCGGGCCACACTGTGTGTGGAGCAGGGCGAGGACAGGAGGTTTCCGAACACCCGCAGGACACGGCACGCTGGCACCGATGTTCCAAAACTCTGGCGAGTCACCCTTGGTGATCGTCGAAGTGCCCGCGGCCTGGGAAGAGCCAGCGAGGGTCACGTTCTGCAATAGTCCGGACCTTAAAAATCAAGCTTAGTGAGCGTCCGGGAACTTCGGTCACCGGTTGCCGGTGCGGGCGAGTCGGCGTGACATTGTCATGATCATGGCGATGTAGATCATGGCCTCGTGGTGGCCGGGCTTGGTCTCATAGTCGCGTACGCAGCGGCGATGCTTGCTGATCCAGGCGAACGTTCTCTCTACCACCCACCGGCGGGGCAGGACGACGAAGCCCGGCTCGGTGCGTTTGACGATCTGGACAGTCAGGTGCAGGACGTTGCGGGCCCAGACGAGCAGCCGTCCAGCGTATCCGGCGTCGGCCCAGATCAGGGTGATGGTGGTGAAGCGTTCGCGGAGTCCGGTCAGTAGTCGGTGGGCGGCGTCGCGGTCTTGCAGTCCGGCCATCGTGACGATCACGGCCAGCAGCAGGCCGCCGGTGTCCACGGCGAGGTGTCGTTTGGTTCCGTTGATCTTCTTGCCGGCGTCGTATCCTCGGCTGGCTCGGGGCACGGTGTCCGCGCCGCGTACCGACTGGGAGTCGATGACCGCGGCGGTCGGTTGCGGGTCGTGGCCCTCATACACGCGGACCAGGTCGCGTAGCGTGTCATGGACGGCCTGCCACACGCCGGCCTTGGCCCAAGCGCGGAACCGGTCGTAGACGGTGGTCGGTGGCGGGAACCCAACCGGTAGTTGCCGCCACGCGATCCCGCCCCGCACCAGGTAGAAGATCGCGTCCAGGACGAGGCGGCGGGGATGTTTCTCCGGCCGCCCGCCCCGCCCGGCGGTGTTGCCCGGCGCGGGCAGCAACGGCTCGATGATCGCCCACTGGGCGTCGGTCAGCGAGGAGGACGGGTAGAACCCGCAGGTTGGCGGCGCTGACACGCCCGCCGGGTGGGCTGGGCATGACGAGCAAACACACGCAGGCGACAATGACACAGCGAGCTCCTGGTGAACGGTTGGCCTAGACAACCGCCGATCTACCAGGAGCTCGCTTCATATCGATCCCCTACACGCCGTGCTTCATCGCCTTGTGACCACGCGCCCTACCGAGTTCCCGGACGCTCACTTAGAGGTCCTAACAAAATGATCTAGGGGTTTTGTCTCTTGTAGATGGTGATCTACGGTGTTCGGCCGTGAGGCGTGGTGAGCAGCCGCCGTGGATCGTGCCGGACGGGCTGTGGCAGCGCATCGAGCCGTTGCTGCCCAAGCCGCAGCGCAACCCACGGTATCCGGGACGCAAGCGGATCCCGGACCGGCAGGTGTTGTGCGGGATCTTGTTCGTGCTGCACACCGGCATCCAGTGGGAGTTCCTGCCTCAGGAGTTGGGATTCGGGTCCGGGATGACCTGCTGGCGGCGCCTGGAGGAGTGGAACCGGGCCGGGGTTAGTTGGGTCGCGGTCGGCCGGTACTGCCGTCATCCAGGAGTCGGGGCCGTGTCCGCGGCGGGCGGTGAGCAGGTTGGCGAACTCGCGAACCCCGTCGGCCAGGGAAGACAGATCTGTTGTGTAAGGGCCTGACCTCTCGGTCCTTGAGGGCTGGCCACCGGCACACGCGCCGACACGGCCCGCGTCCCTGGTCGGCCCCTGCGGTTGGCTCCCACCGCCGGTGCCCGGACCCCCGCCGATTTGCGGGCCGTCCGGTCGCGGGTCTGCGGCCGGCACAGGAGGAGCACCATCAGGGTGACCACTCCGGCAACGGATTCCGGGGACATGCCAAGCTGGTTGTTCGCCGGGACGTACGCGATGAAGATCCAGAGCTGTGCGAAGAGCAGTAGAGGTAGGGCCCGCCGCGAGAAGGCCGCCTCCAGCCATACCCGGGCGAAGAGCCAACCGACCAGGGCCATAAAGAGGGCGGCGCCGGGAAAGGTGAGGTCGGAGGCCAGCCACGGGTAGGCTGTCGCCCAGTACAGCTCGGCCGACCAGCCGGTCATGCTCTCCGTCCGCTCGGGATAGCTCGTGTTGGTCAACGCGTCGGCGCCCAACCGTTCCTCGGCGAGGGCCGCCGCGGCGGGGGCGCTGCCGAGGCCGCGGGACCACTCGAACGGCGCCTGGAGGTTGTACGCCAGGCCCAGGTAGCCGTGAGTCGGATAGAAAACCAGGGCAGCCAGGCCGTCGGCCACCCGGGGACCGGCCAGGCTTGCTACCGCCGGGCTCGGTTTGACGAGGTCGCTTGTGCCGAACTCGCTGGTGCGCGCCGCTTGGCTGAAGACCATGTAGGCGGTGAAGGCGGCGGCGATTGCGGCGCCGACGGTGAGCGCTGTGCGGCGACGGGAGCGCGCGCGTCGCTGCGGCGCGGCTGCGAGGACGAGCAGGCCTGCCGCCAGCATGACCGCGACGTCGCCGAGGCCCTTGAGGGTGCCGATGTAGAGGTAGTAGGTCACGTTGAGGATCAGGCCGAGCAGGCCGGCCGCACGTGCCAGCCAGGGGAGGTGGCGCCAGTAGACGACCAGGAGTGGTGCCAGTGTGGTGCCGCAGACGCCGAGCAGTGCCAGGAGTGACAGGATCGGGTTGCCCTGCCCGACTCCCTGGTCATATGCCTGCAGCTTGTGCAGGTACGCCGCTGCGGGGTCCTGGACGCTCGACCAGACGTTGCCCGGCCCGGTCGCCCCGAGCGTAGCCAGCCGGATGATGCTCAGCACGGTGTAGTAGCCGGCTCCCACGAGTACCAGGTGCCGGATCCGGGCGGCCCGGGTCGGCGTGACGGCCGTCGACTGTCCTCCGGGGACGCGCAGGACGCGGGCGGCGTAGCCGAGGGCGAACAGGCCCGTCGCGCTAAGCACGAAGGCGCACAGCCGGCCCGGGTTGGGTACCTGTTGCCCTAGACCACCGAGCCAGAAGGCGCCGAAGGTGCCGAGCATCCAGGACAGCGCCAGGATCAGCGGCAACCACGCCTTCAGCCGTGCGGACTTCCGTTGCTGCGGCAGCGCGTGGCTAGCGTCGTGCCGGGCAGGCCAGCTCGATGATTCAGGACTTGTTCCGGGACAACCGGACGTGCCCTGGTCGGCGTGGTCCGCCCGTGGGTGCGGCCGCATGTCCGAAATGCGTTCCGCTTCTACGACTGTCACCTTCAGTACCTTCCGGTTGGCCTTGCGACCCTTGCCAGACCAGCCCACCGGCTGCGCGAGGGGTGTGATACGGCAGCGCGCCGCCGGTCCGACGTATGGCCTGGCCCGTAGCGGCTCCGGTCCGCTGCAGCTCCACCGAGCCCCTGCGAGGATTCTACCGTAATTTCATGGTTTGCGGCCGTTTGCCACTTTTGTCCGGTTGCATCGGGTAGATCTTTGGTAAGCAACAGTCCCCGCCGTCGACGGCCGGGCAACCACCTACGGGAGGATCCCGATGACACTTCTGGAAACCGACGCCCGGGTCCTGATCACGGGCGGAACCGGCTCGTTCGGCCACACCATGGTCCGCAGGCTCCTTGACCGGGGGGTGGGCGAAGTACGGGTCCTCAGCCGGGACGAGGCCAAGCAGGACGCGATGCGCCACACGATCAACGACGAGCGGGTGCGCTACCAGGTCGGCGACATCCGGGACTTCGAGACGGTGCTGCGGGCAACGCGAAACGTGGATCACATCTTCCATGCCGCCGCGCTCAAGCAGGTCCCGGCCTGCGAGTTCTTCCCCGTGGAGGCAATTCGCACCAACGTGCTCGGCAGCGCCAACGTGGTCGAGGCGGCCGAGCGTAACGCCGTCCGCTCCGTCGTCTTGCTCAGCACCGACAAGGCCGTCCAGCCGGTCAACGCGATGGGCATGACCAAAGCGGTGATGGAGAAGCTCGCCCAGGCCCACGCCCGCACCCACGACAGCGCGACGACGGTGTCCTGCGTGCGGTACGGCAATGTCATGTACTCCCGCGGCTCGGTCATTCCCTTGTTCGTGGAGCAGATCAAGGCAGGGCGGGCACCGACCGTGACCGATCCGGACATGACGCGCTTCCTGATGTCGCTGGCGGACTCGGTACGGCTAGTGGAGCACGCGTTCCGGCACGCTCGGGCTGGCGATGTCTTTATCCACAAGGCCAGCGCGTGCACAGTGGGGGACCTGGCCATGGCTGTCTGCCAGTTGTTCGACGTGCCCGAGAAGCTCGACGTTGTCGGCACGCGCCTTGGGGAGAAGCTGCACGAATGCCTCGCTAGCGCGGAGGAGGTCGCGCGGGCCGACGACTTCGGCGACTTCATCAGGGTGCCGGTGGATGCCCGAGGGCTGCAGTACTCGCCGTACGGTGCCGAGACCGCGGGCACGGCCGGCACCTCGGATTTGACTTCGGCGCACGCACCGCGACTCGACGTACCGCGCATCAGGGACCTGCTGCTCGGCCTTCCCGAGATCCGGGCCGAGCTGGCCCTCCGCGAACCGGTTCTGGTGCCATGAACATCGTCCTGACCGGCGCCGGCGGATTCCTCGGGTGGCACGTCCGGGTCCTGCTTCGTGCGATCGGTTGGCCCGAGCCGGTGGTGCTGACACAAGCCGACCTGACCCGCCCGGCGGACGCTGCCGACCGGGTCGGCGGCGCGGACCTGCTCCTGCACCTCGGGGGCGTCAACCGGGGGAGCCCGGCCGAGCTGGCCGCCGGCAACCTGGGATCGGCGGCGGCGATCGTCCAGGTCCTGCGACGGTGCCCTGTTCCGCCGAAGCGGGTCGTGTTCGCCAACTCGGTGCAGGCCGGCAACGGCACGCCTTACGGAGACACCAAGGCCGCCGCTGCCGCCGCCCTGGCCGCCGCTGCGGACGTGGGCTACGACTTCGACGACGTCCTGCTGCCGAACCTGTACGGCGAACACGGCCGCCCCTTCTACAACTCGGTGGTCGCCACCTTCTGCCGGGTGCTCGCCGATGGCGGCAGGCCGGAGGTGGCCGGTGACCGGCAGCTGGACCTCGTGCACGTCCAGGACGCTGCCGCCCGGCTCATCGGCGCGCCGCCCGGGCATGCCTGGGACCCGAGCATGCCGCCGGTCCGGATCGACGTGGCGCTGCTCGCGGCATGGTTGACCGACTTCGCGACCACCTACCGGTCCGGGGAGATCCCGGCACTGTCCGACAGGCACGCGGTACGGCTGTTCAACACCTACCGGTCGCACTGCTTCCCCAGCCACTTCCCGCTGCCGCTAACCCGCCGCAGCGACGTGCGGGGAACGTTGGTGGAGACCATGAAGGTGCACGGCGGCGGCGGCCAGACTTTCGCCTCGACCACCCGACCAGGAAACAGCCGCGGCGATCATTTCCACCTGGCGAAGGTCGAGCGCTTCGCGGTCCTCCGCGGCACTGCCGAGATCCGTCTCCGGCGGGTCGGACACCGCGAGGTCGTCCGCTTTCCGGTCAGTGGGGACGACCCGGTGGTGGTGGACATGCCGACGATGTGGGCACACGAGATCACCAACACCGGCACGGAAGAACTGCTCACGCTCTTCTGGGCCAACGAACTCTTCGACCCAGCACGTCCGGACACCTATCCCGAGCCTGTGGCCCAGCCATCGCTCCCGGCCGCGGAGACGCCGGCATGAGGATCGGCCTTGTTAGTCAGTGGTACCCACCGGAGCCGATCTTCATCCCCGGCGAACTCGCCCGCGCGCTCTCCGAACGTGGCCACGAGGTACGGGTGCTGACCAGCTTCCCGAACTATCCTGGCGGACAGCTCTACCCCAGCTGGCAGCAGCGCTGGCGGGACACCACGACCACCGGGAACCTCACGGTGCGGCGGGTACCGCATCGCCCCAGCCACGGAAGCTCGGCGACCGGCCGAATGATCAGCTACCTGTCGTTCGCAGCGACGAGCACCCTGGCCGCGCTGCGCTACCTGGCACATGTCGACGTGCTGTACGTCTACCACCCACCGGCCACCACATTCGCCCCGGCGGCAGTGCTGCGCCGGCTCAACCGGATCCCGGTGCTGCTGCACGTACAGGACGTGTGGCCGGAGTCGGTGACGGCATCCGGGTTGGCGCCGACCGGCACCGCTGGCCGGTTCCTGACCACCGCGCTGAACGCGACCATGCGGCGCCTCTACCGGGACGCCTCAGCGATTGCGGTCATCGCCCCGTCGATGCAACAGCTCCTGGTTGAACGGGGAGCCGAACCTGACCGGGTCCGGACGGTGCTCAACTGGACCGACGAGACGCTGTTCCGACCGGTACGGCCGACACCGCAGGCGCGCGCGGCGATCGGTTACCGCGGCCGCTGCACCGTCATGTTCGCCGGCAACATGGGCCAGTTCCAGCACCTGGAGACGGCGATCCGGGCCGCGGCCGCCATCGAAGACCGTATGGATCTCGTGCTGGTCGGATCCGGAGTCGACCAGGAGAACGCCCGCCGCCTCGCCGCCACCCTCGGCGCCAGCAACGTCCGGTTCCTGGACCGACGCCCTCCGAACCAAATGGCCGAACTGTACGCCGCCGCGGACTGCCAGCTCGTCTGCCTCCGCGACCTGCCCGCGTTGCGCGCAACCGTCCCGTCCAAGCTACAGGCCGCGCTGGCCTGCGGATCGCCCGTCGTGGTGTCCGCCGCCGGCGACGTCGCCCGGCTGGTCGAGGCTGCCGGGGCCGGGCTCACCTGCCCGCCTGAGGACTGGCCGGCGCTCGCCGACCGGTTCACGCGGATCGCGGCGTGGTCCCCCGCCCAGCGGGTGGCCGCTGGTGCCCGGGCGCGGCGCTTCTACCAAAAGCGAATGGCGCTGCACGTGGGCGTCGACCAGATCGAGGACATGCTCACCAAAATCGCTAAACAGGAGGTCGGAACATGACCCGGGTGATGACTGTAGTAGGCACTCGGCCGGAGATCATTCGCCTCTCGCGGGTGATGAGCCAGCTGGACCGAACCGTCGATCACGTACTCGTTCACACCGGGCAGAACTGGGACCCGACGCTGTCCGAGGTCTTCTTCGCCGAGCTCCGGCTGCGTGAGCCCGACCGGTTCCTGCGGGTCGACACCTCCTCGGTGGCCAGGGTGTTCGCCGGCGTACTGACCGGCGTCGAGCAGGCGATCAACGAGCTGCGTCCCGACGCGCTGCTCGTGCTCGGCGACACGAACAGCTGCATCGCTGCCCTGATCGCTCGGCGGATGCGCGTACCCGTGTACCACATGGAGGCGGGCAACCGGTGCTTCGACCTCAACGTGCCCGAAGAAACCAATCGCCGGTTGGTGGACCACGTCGCCGACTTCAACCTGGTCTACACCGAGCACGCCCGGCGCAACCTGCTCGCCGAGGGTCTGCACCCCCGCCGCATTCTGCACACCGGTTCACCGATGCGGGAGGTGCTCGACCACTACCGCGACGACATCCGAAGATCACGGATTCTCGAGCAGCTCGAACTGGCCCCGAAGGGGTACTTCGTGGTCAGCGCGCACCGCGAGGAGAACGTCGACAAGCCCGCGCGGCTGAAGCGGCTGCTCGACTGCCTGCGCGCGGTCCGGGACGAGTGGCAGTTACCGGTCCTGGTATCCACCCATCCGCGTACCCGGAAGCGGCTCGAGGCTCTAACGGTGGATGCCACCACATTGGACGGGATCGCGTTTCACGAGCCGTTCGGTTTGTTCGACTACGTCCAGCTCCAACGGCACGCGCGCTGCACGCTGTCGGACAGCGGCACGATCAGCGAGGAGAGCGCCATCCTCACCTTCCCGGCGGTGACCCTTCGGGAGTCGATCGAACGTCCGGAGGCGCTGGACGCCGGCGGGATCATCATGACCGGCCTGGAGCCGCAGGGGGTGCTTGAGGCGGTCCGGGTGGCGGTCGCCCAGTTCTCGGTTGACGGTGTGCCGTGTCCGTCCGACTACCAGGTGCCGGACACGTCCCGCCGGGTTGTCGACTACATCCTGTCCACGGTCCGGCGCCACCACGACTGGGCAGCAATCCGGCGCTGAGAATGTCGTCCGTCCACCATCGGCCAACACATCGAACCCTACAGCGAGGTGACCAGGTGAGAATTCTTTCACCCGCTCGATTCAACCGCTGGACCCGAGCGGGAGCACTGATCGCGGTCCTCGCGTTTCTGCTGACGGGCGTCGGCGTCGGGGGCTGGCTTTACCTGCGGTCCATCGACAGGAGTGTCAAGAGAGTAGACACCTTCGAACAGATTCCCCCCGACCAGCGGCCGGTCCGGGCCGCGGACTCCGCTCTCAACTTCCTCGTCGTCGGCACGGACGAGGCCGATCCGGGAGGCGCGCGGCCGCGAACGGACACCATCATCCTGGTCCACGTTCCGCACAGCCGGGACCGGGCGCAACTCGTCTCGATTCCCCGCGACACCTGGGTGACCGTGCCGGCCTCACCGGGCGGTGACCAGCCAAGGCCGGCGAAGATCAACGCCGCGTACGCCTGGGGCGGCACACCGCTGCTCGTGCGTACCGTCGAGAGCGTCACCGGCGTCCGGATCGACCACGTCGTCATCGTCGACTTCGCCGGATTCGGCCGTGTCATCGATGCTCTCGGAGGCGTGGACGTCCCGGTTGACGCCCCGTTCACCTCGTTCAACGCCAATGGCGCGGTGTTCCAGCCCGGCACCCACCGGATGACCAGCGCGGTGGCCCTCGAGTACGCGCGCGAGCGCCACCAGTTCGCCGACGGTGACTTCAGTCGGGTCCGGCACCAGCAAGCGATCCTCGCGGCGGTGCTACAAGAGGCCACTCGCAAGGGTGTCCTGACCGATCCGGCCCGCCTCAACAGCTTTCTACGCGCCATCGCGGGCGCCGTGCAGGTCGACGAGAACCTCTCCATCACCGACACCGTCTGGGGCCTCCGACAGGTCGGGGCCGACAGCCTCGTCATGCTGACGAGCCCTTCGGCCGGAACCGGCATGGTCGGTGACCAGAGCGTCGTCCTGCCCGACCGGGCAGCGGCCGCCCGGCTCTACCAGGCGATCAGTACCGACACCATGGACCGGTGGTTGGAGGAAAACCCTCGCTGACGCCCGCCGGCGGACCCGAACCTCGGTACGCCTCCCCCCCCCGCCAGCGGAGCCCGACGGCCGTTCAGCGACGCAGGCCGTCGAAGAAGGCGCCGAGGGTGGCGGCGTAGGCGCGATAGTCGAACGACTTCAGCGCGCGTTCCCGGGCCGCCACGCGCATCAGAGCCCGTTCACCGTCGCTGAGCCCAGCCGCCCGCCGGATCACCTCCGTCAGGCTTGCCACCGAGTCGTCGGGACAGACCAGCCCTTCAACGCGGTGGTGGAGGTACTGCCCCATGTCGCTGGTCAGGTTGGCGAGCACGGGCACACCGTTGGCGAGACTCTCACAGAACTTCGTGGAGAACCCCGCGTTCGAAGCGCGCTCGGGTCGACGAAGCAGCACGCTGAAGTCGGCTCGTTGCAGCGCGAGTGGGACCTCGCGCTGCGCCAACCGCCCCATCGCCCGTACGTTGTCGGGCAGCCGTCCGCCGACCATGGCGCGTACCTCGTCCACCGAGGGACCGAGAACCCGCAGCTCGACCGGCGCCTCGACGCTGTGCGCCCGCTCCACCGCGGCGACCACGTCGGCGAGCAGATCCTTGTTGTTCCTACCCGGGTTCCCCGCGTACACGAGGGTGAGGCCGGACCCCCGCTGTGTCCCGGGCGCGGTGAGGGGAAGGTTCCGCACGTCCAGAGTCGGAGGAACCCGGACCACGGCGCCAACCCGCGCCGCGTAGTACGTCGCAAGCCACGTGCTGATGGCGACGACCCCGTCGCACCGTGGGTAGTGGTACTGCAGCGCCAGCTTCATGCTCACGTGCAGCGGGCCGAAGGTCCCGCCCCGGACGCACCGCCCGTTGTACCAGTCCACGACATCGATCACCAACGGCACCCGATGACGCTCGCACCATCGCCTCAGGTGGAAGGCGTACTGCGCCTGCCCCCCATGGACCAGCACGTGCGACGGCCTTGTCGGCTGCTCGTCCAGCCAGCGCACCGTGCGTCGTCCCCAGGTGATGAGCATCCGTACGGACGCGTCGATCAGACCCGCTCCGGCCGCCGGTGCCTCACCGAGGCCGACGTGGGACACCGATCCCGGCCCCTCGACCCCGGGCAGTACGGTGGGAGTCCGCGGCTCCGGATCACCACTGGCCACCACCACGTGCTGGCCGGCGGCCGCCAGGGATCCGACGAGGCCGAACACTCGCCGAGAACCCGGCTCCCCCCATGGGAAGAGGAACGGGCCGACGCAGGCTATCCACTCCCCGGATCGTCTCATGACCAGCCCCCTGCGCCGACCTGCCGCCGTTCGCCCTGCTCCGCGGCCTTACGAAGAACGTCCGCGAAGCGCGCCGCCACTCGTTCCCTGCGGTGGTGACGCTCCGCGTGAGTCCGACCGTTACGGCCGAACTCATGCCAGGAGGACGTGTCGAGGCACAGCTTCCACAGCTGCTCGGTCACCAGGTCGGGGTCCTGCACACCGACAACGACCCCGGCTCGCGCCGAACGGATGTACGCCATCGAGGCGAGCTCGGCCGGACCGTGACCAAAGATCGGCCTGCCGGCGGCAAGGTACTGGGGAATCTTCGTCGAAACCGAGTAGCGCGTGTACCGGCGGGTGTCCTCCGCGAAGCTCTCGACGTGCACCAGAATGTCCGCAGCGGCCAGAGCATCGGACACCTCGTGGCTGGCGAGCGACCGTCCAAAGTGCACCTGTGGGTGCCCGGCGAAGGCCCTCCGGTAGCGTTCGACGTCCTCGGCAGGGCAGTGCATGGTCAGCCGGACCGGGTTAGCAGCCGCGCTGATGGCCTCAGCGCTGGCCGCGATGTTCAGCAAGGACCGCCAGCGGTCCAGGTGAAGCGCCCCGACGTAGACCAGGTTCGTCACCGGACGGTCCCGGCCGACTGGCTGCGGCTGCGGGGTTGCGAAGAAGTCAGCATCCACCGAGTTCGCGAAGATCTCGAAGGGAATGCCGTACCGCCGCTGGTACTCCTCGGCCATAGGCTCGCTGATCGCCATGCCGGCGGGTGCGAGTCTGATCAGCTTCCGGACCGCCGACCGCAACGCCCTCTCGGCTATGCCGCCCAGTTCACCGTGGGGGTACAGCGTCGCCGGCCAGTCGTCGGTGAAGTGCGGTACGAGTGGCACCCCGCAGACCTCGGCCGCACGGAAGGCCAGCCTGGTCAACCGGACGCTGCCGAGCATCGAGTAGACCACGTCGGGTTGGTAGTCCCGCAACCAGCGCACCACTCGAGGCGGGACGTGCAGCGGGCTGAGGTCGGCCAGGGCGACGAGGTGCGCGTAGACGGCCGCGACTGCGCGACGTCTGTCGGCGGCCTCGCGGACGGCGGCGATCGCCGGGATGCCCTGCAACGGTGTGCTGCCGTTCCAGCCGAGCATCCGCAGGGCGTAATACTGCGGCGGCAGGTAGTGCTCCCGCGGCGGGAAGTGCAGGAGTTTCTCGCATACCTCCGTCGACGGCTCGGTGCTGGCCGTGTAGACCTGCGCGAGTCGGTCCTTCGGCCAGCCATGGAAGAGGTTGGACAGGGTTATCGTCGTGCCGGTGGAGCGGTCAAAGGGCATGTGCCCCACCACCAGCACCCTGGGCACAACGTCATGTTGGGATTCCATCGCACATCACCTCTCGACTGTCCTCGGGCGCACACCGAGTGCCAGCGCCCGGCGGTAACCATGGATCGCCGCCGGGACGACCGTCAGCACGTAGCAGGCCGTTGCGACGTACGGCACCGCCGTGATGCCGAACCAGCGCGTCCCATACCACTTGCCAACCACGGACAACGCGAGGTAGGCCGCGTATCCGACCAACTGCGGACGGACCACCCCGGCCGCGTTCTGCACCATGAACACCGGCGACGTGGCCGCCAGCGTCAGCCACCACACCGCCATGCCCAGTAGGAGCCAACGGTCCCCGAACGGCACTGACAGCCAGGTGACGAAGAGCTGTTCACCCCAGGCCACCAGGACCACCGCCGGCAGCAGGACGACGGCCGTGGAGACCACAGTCATCCGGCGCGCGATACGCCGCACCCAAACCACCCGCCCGCCGGCGAGAGCCTCGCCGTGCGCCGGCCAAAACGGCTGGTTGACCAACACCACGACGACGCCGAGCTGGGTGAACAGCTTGGCCGGGACGGCGTACGCCGTGACGTCAGCCAGCCCCCTCGTGTGCGCGATGATCAGACTGTCTGCGTTGTCGGCGAGCGTCATCAGAATCGTGACGACGCCAAACAGGCCACTGATCCGCAGCAGCTCCCGGCCGGTGGGCGGATCGAGGGCACCCCACCTCGGCGTGAGGTCGGGCAGATCCCTGGCGAAGGTCCAGCCGGTGTTGACGATGTTGGTGAGCACCGGGCCGGCGACGGCGGCGGCGACCACCGCCCGGGCGGGTAGTCCGGCATGCACTGCCCCGAATGCCAGCGGTAACGACATGGCCACCCCGGCCGCCTGCCAGATATTGCTCCTCGCCCCCATCCCGTACGCGTACTGGACGCGGCTCACCAGGGACAAGGGCATGTTCAGCAAGAACGCAGTCAGACCTATCAGCGTCACCGCCCGGGCATCGGCGGGCGACACCGAATCTGGCGCATTGAATATGGTCCGCCATTGGACAAGGTCGGAGACGAGCCACAGCAGCGCGCAACCCGCCACGGCGATCCCCGACACCATGGCGTACGCGCTGGAGACGTAACGACGGGCCAGGCGCGAGTCGCCGCTGGCATGACAAGGCGCCAGCCTGGTGAGCAGGCCATTGCCCAGTCCCAGGTCGGCGAAGGCGGCCATGCCGGTCAGGGCTATCACGGCCATCCACAGCCCGTAGAGATCGGGTCCGAGGTACGACAGCGTTACCGGTACCAGCATCAACGGCACGACGGCGCTGACCGCCCGCGCCACGACTGCGCTGGCGATCCAGGGAGCGAGTCGGCTGGTGCCGAGCCCAACCGGTTCGCGCCAGCCGGGCCGGGTGCTCTGGGGCTCGTGTATTCCGATCGGAGGCGTCCCGGATGGCGCGGAGCTCTCTACGAGCCTACCCGCCAACGGATCAGCCAGATGGTGGTCCGACCGGGAGGAGGTGCGACCGGCGGTCACCGGGGCGCGTCCGCGGCCGGTACGGGCCCGGCGCCGGGGGCTCCGGTACGTGCGGGCACCGGGGGGTAGGGCCGCACCCCCGGCGTCTGATCCATGTCTCGCCCCCACCCCGTCGAGTCAACACGAGGCCCAACGGAGCACTAGGGCATAAGTTACGCATATCGGACTGCAACCCTTCGCAGTGCCGGCCAAGGTGCACTACGGAGGCGGCCGCATGTCCTGTCGATCGGCCTGCCGGCCCGCAAGGCGCGCCCGCAAGCTCCAAGAAGCATCGGGCGTAGTTGACGGCGGCTGCTGCTGATGTGTTGGGTATCGGCGCATCAGGGGATCCCTTGGTGCTCGGATGGTGATCGGACGTCGGTGGACCGGCGCGGACGCGCCACTCCCTCGGCCGAACTTCAGCCTCTTCCACGACGATCTGAATCCATTGCTGTTAATAATGTATCGCCCGGACCTGCTGGGATCCGCCGAGATGGAGTCGGACCGAGTGGAACCGAAATGGGGTGTTCGAGTCGACGTCGTATCGCATAGACAATCATCTGTCTACGGATCAGAAGGTTAGGGGTTCGAGTCCCTTCGGGCGCACAGCAAGTCAAGGGCCGGTTTCCCGTCACGGGACCGGCCCTTGATCGTTTTGACCCCCACGGCTGACCCCTACGCCTACGCGTCGAAGTGGGGGGATCCGTGGGCAGTTTCCTGGACCGCTTCCGCAAGGTCGACCGAGGTGAGCCTCCTCCGGGTATGAACCGGGAAGGCGAGTTGGAGGGCACGCGCTGACGGTTCGCGGGCCGCCCCCACGGACGACGCCGACTCCCGTACGGTGCGCTGATGCGTCACCCCGTACTCCTGACCCTGCTCCTACCGCCGCTGCTCGTCGCCGGCTGTACATCCGACCCGACGACCCCGGCAGGCGCCTCCTCGTCCCCCTCGACCAGCCCGAGCCCTACCGCGCCGGCGGTCGACTACACGCCCTGGCAGGCGGGGCGTTCCACCCCGGTGGCCGACCCGATCTACCCGGCCCGCGGGACCGCGGCGCTGGACGTCCTGCACTACGGCCTGGTCCTCGACTGGGCGCCGCCGACGAAGACCCTCGCCGGCACCGCCACCCTGCGCATCCGGCCCACGAAGGACGCGCCCAGCCTCGTCCTCGACTTCATGCCGTACCAGGTGGACGGGGTGACGCTGGACGGGACGACGGTGACCGGCACGGTGGCGAAGGAGAAGCTGACCGTCGCCGCCCCGGTCACCGCCGACAAGCCGGTCACCCTGGTGGTGAAGTACCACGGCAAGCCGAAGACCACCCCGATGCCGTCGCACCGCAAGGATGTGGAGGCCCTGGGGCTGACCGTCACCAAGGAGGGCGGCCTCTGGACCATGCAGGAGCCGTTCGGGGCGTTCACCTGGTATCCGGCGAACGACCAGCCGTCCGACGAGGCGCTCTACGACATCCAGGTCACCGTGCCGGCGGGCTGGTCGGCGATCGCCAGCGGCACCCCCGCCAGCCAGTCCGGCACCACCTTCACGTACCGCAGCGTCGACCCGGTGGCCAGCTACCTCACCACCCTCGCGGTCGGCAAGTACCAGAAGCTGACCGTCAAGGGACCGCGCGGGCTTCCGCTGACCTACTGGTACCGCAAGGGCACGGACGACAAGCTGCTGCCGTATCTGAAGAAGTCCCCGCAGTACATCGCCTGGCTGGAGAAGCGGTTCGGGCCGTACCCGTTCCCGACCGGCGGAGTCGTGGTGGTGGACTCGGCGTCCGGCATGGAGACCCAGCAGATGATCACCATGGGCCGGAAGATCGAGAACACCAAGGCCCGCCGCGACCGCTGGGGCGTCGACCTGCTGCACGAGTACGCGCACCAGTGGTTCGGCGACTCCGTCACGCCGACCACCTGGACCGACCTGTGGCTCAACGAGGGTTTCGCCACGTACGCCCAGGACCTCTACACCCAGGACACGTTCAACCTCAGCGACGCCAGCCTGGACCGGTACACGCGCCAGGCCGACGCCGCGCTGCGCAAGAAGCTGGGCCCGCCCGGCAAGCCCAACCCGAAGAACTTCGCCGAGGGCAACGTCTACCTCTGCCCCGAGGCGATGCTCCGGGAGATCCACAACCAGATCGGTGACAAGAAGTTCTTCGCGCTCGCCACCGCCTGGGTACAGGAGCAGAAGAACACCCACCAGGACCGCGCCTCGTTCATCGCGTTCGTCAACAAGCAGACCGGCCGCGACTTCACCAAGCTGATCAACACCTGGCTCGACTCGAAGACCACCCCGAAGTCCATCACCGTGAAGTGAGCGCCGCCGCGTCGGCGCCGGACACCGTTCCGGCGCCGACGCGGCCCGATCACATCCGCTCGGGCGTACGGATGCCCAGCAGGTGCAGGCCCTGCCGCAGCACCCGGGCGGTCAGGTCGCAGAGCACCAGCCGGCTCCCCCGTACCGGCTCCTCGGCCCGCAGCACCGGGCAGCGCTCGTAGAACGCGCTGAACGCGGTGGCCAGCCGGTGCAGGTAGGCCGCCAGGTGGTGGAACTCCAGGCTCCGCTCCACCTGGGCGACCACCGCGCCGAAGCCGACCAGCTCGAAGGCGAGCGCCCGCTCCGCCGGCTCGGCCAGCGAGACGCTCGCGTCCGGCCGGGCCGCCACGCCGGCCCGGCGGAAGATCGACCGGATCCGGGAGTACGCGTACTGCAGGTAGGGCGCCGTGTTGCCGTCCAGCGACAGCATCCGCTCCCAGTCCAGCACGTAGTCCCGCTGCCGGTCGTTGGAGAGGTCGGCGTACTTGATCGCGCCGATGCCGACCGCCCGGCCCACCTCGGCCGCCTCTGCGTCGCCCAGCTCCGGGTTCCGGCTCCGGGTCAGCGCGGTCGCCCGGGCCACCGCCTCCTCCAGCAGGCCGACCAGCTTCACCGACTCGCCGGCCCGGCTGCGCAGCATCCGCCCGTCCGGTCCCAGGATCGAGCCGAACCCGACGTGCTCCGCCCGCGCCGGCGGGGTCAGCCAGCCGGCCTGCTCCGCCACCGCGTACACCATCTCGAAGTGCCGCCGTTGCGGCAGGCCCACCACGTAGAGCAGCCGGGTCGCGCCCAGCTCGCCGGTGCGGTGCCGGATCGCCGCCAGGTCGGTGGCCGGGTAGCCGTACCCGCCGTCGGACTTGCGGACGATCAACGGCAGCGGCTCCCCGTCCCGGCCGACCGAGCCGGGCGGGAAGACGCAGGCGGCGCCGTCGCTCTCCCGGAGCAGCCCGAGCCGGTCCAGCTCCGCCACCACCGGGCCGAGCAGGTCGTTGTAGCTGCTCTCGCCGTGGAAGTCGCGGTCGGTCAGGGTCACGTCGAGCAGGTCGTAGACGGTCAGGAAGTAGCGTTCGGACTGCTCGACGAGGAGCCGCCACAGCCGCAGCGTCGTCTCGTCGCCGCCCTGCAAGGACACCACCCGCAGCCGGGACCGCTCCCGGAACGCCTCGTCGGCGTCGAACTTCGCCCGGGCGGTCTTGTAGAACGAGTCCAGGTCGCCCATCGACAGCTCGTGCGTCGCCTCGGCCTCGCCCAGGTCGACCAGGTGCTCGATCAGCATGCCGAACGGCGTGCCCCAGTCGCCCAGGTGGTTGGCCCGGACCACCCGGTGCCCCAGCGACTCCAGCAGCCGGGCCGCCGCGTCGCCGATCACTGTCGATCGCAGGTGCCCGACGTGCATCTCCTTCGCCACGTTCGGCGCCGAGTAGTCGACCACCACCGTCTCCGGGGCCGGGCTGGCCGGCACGCCGAGCCGCGGGTCGGTGGCCAGCGCGGAGACCAGCCCGCCGAGGGTCCGCTCGGCGACGGCCAGGTTGATGAAGCCCGGTCCGGAGACCTCCGCCGCCGAGCAGAGGTCACCCAGCTCCGCGCGTGCCAGGACCTCCGTGGCGATCGCCCGCGGTGGCCGGCCGAGCCGCCGGGCCAGCGCCAGCGCCGCGTCGGACTGGAAGTCCGCGCGCTGGGAGCGCCGCACCACCGGGTCGACCGGTACGCCGGCCACCGCCGTGAACGCCGGCGCCAGCCGGTCGGTCAGCAACTTCTCCAGATCCATGGGTACGCCGATCTCGCTCGGATCCGCCTCACGCGGATCTCCGGACGGGGGATGCGGGCGGACCGAGGACGATCGGCGAAGACCGGCGGCTCGATCCGCCGGTCGCAGGAAGGACGTGCTCAGCGCAGGCGGTCGAAGGATCGCCGGCGTCGCGCCGCACCGACCGAAACGTCGCAGGACGTCGGCGCGAGGGTGCGGGAGCTGGCCATGGAAGCAGCCTAACCGGCCGGCCCGGGTACGGCGCAAGGCGGTACCCGAGCCGGCTGTCCGCGTACCCGGAAGGTCAAGCCGGCGTGGCGGCGGCCTTGCGGTACCGCTCGGCCCGCCGCCGCACCTGGCTGTACGCGCTGGTCAGACCCATCGCCCGGCGGACCTCCACCAGGGTCCGGCGGACCTGCTCCCGGGTCCGCTCGGTGCCCTCGAAGATCAGCTGGTCGACCAGGCCGCGCTCCGCCTCGAACCGGGCCCGGCGTTCCCGGATCGGGTCGAGGAACCGGTTGAGCGCGCCCGCCAGCTCCTCCTTGACCTCGACGTCGCCCACCCGACCGGCCCGGTACCGCGCCTTGAGCTCGGCCACCCGGGCCCGGTCCGGGTTGAACACGTCGTGGAACGCGAAGACCGGGTTGCCCTCCACCGTCCCGGGCACGTCGGCGCGCACCCGGTTCGGGTCGGTGTACATCCCCATCACCTTCCGGCGGACGGTCGCCGGGTCGTCGGAGAGCGCGATCGCGTTCCCCTTGCTCTTGCTCATCTTCCCCTGGCCGTCGGTGCCGACCAGGGCGGGCGTGTCGGAGGCGACCAGCTCCGGCACCGGGAAGACGTCGCCGTAGAGGTGGTTGAACCGGCGGGCGATCTCCCGGGTCACCTCGACGTGCGCCGCGTTGTCCCTGCCCACCGGGACGACCTGCCCCTTCACGCAGAGGATGTCGGCGGCCTGGAGAACGGGGTAGCCGAGCAGCCCGTAGGGCATCTCCTCCTTGCCGGCGTCCCGGGCCATCTCCTTCAGCGACGGGACCCGCTCCAGCCGGGGCACGGTGACCAGGTTCTGGAAGAGGGTGTTCAGGTCGCCGACCTCCGGGATCGCCGACTGGAGGTAGAAGGTGGCCCGGGCCGGGTCGACCCCGGCGGAGAGGATGTCGGTGACCATCTCGCGGGCGTTGTGGGCGACCTGCTCGATGTGCTCGCGGGTGTTCTTCGTGGTGAGCATGTGCAGGTCGGCGATGATGAAGAAGCTCTCGTACCGCTGGTGCAGCTGCACCCGGTTGGCGATGCTGCCGACGTAGTGGCCGAGGTGCAGCCGCCCGGTCGGGCGGTCGCCGGTGAGCATCCGTGCTGCGGACATGGTGGTACGCCTTTCGTGCCGAGGATCGGGTGAGGAACGCGCGGGCGCGCGGAGAGACCCGGGGTGTGCCCGGATCAGTGGAGTCGGCTCGTCAGAGCGCGAACCGCCATCGCCCGCCGGCGCGGAACCGCAACCCACCGGCACGGAGTACGTCGAGGATCTGCTCCCGACCGTCGTCGACGCGGAGCGGGAGAACCGGCGGGGCAACCGCCGGGAGACCGTCGACGGTCTCCGGGGCGCTGGTGCTCGGCCGGACCATGGCTCCACGGTAGCCGTCGGGGCGTCCCGACGGGAGCCGGGTCAGCCGTGGCGGTAACTCTCCTCGTAGTAGCTGCCCACCTGGTCCCGGTACGCCGGCCGGTCGAAGTCGTCCGGGTCGAAGGCGGGCGAGTTCCGCACCTGGTCCCGGGTGCGGTCGACGTGCACCGTGCGCTCCAGGTGGTCGACCCTGGCCACGGTCCCGACCGGCAGCAGCACCTTCCGCCCGAAGATCCACGGACCGGCCTCCACCACCAGGTACCGGGCGTCCGCGCTCGCCTCGTCGACCGAGCCGATCCGGCCGTCGGTCGCCTCGACCCGGTAGCCGGTGAGGTCGACCGGCGTGCCCGGTCCGGGTGCGTCCGGGCCGCCGCCACCCGCCGGCCGCTGCCGCGGCACGTCGGACGGGGTGGTCTCGTCGTACCCGCCGGCCAGCGCCGAGGGGTCCCGCCAGGTCCAGGGATTGAAGGGCTGCACGGCCACCTCCGGTACGTCGTAGCGACTCCGGAAAATTGCCCGGCCGACCTCCGGCGGAAACACCCCGGCATTTCCCGGGGCCCCCCACTCCGTCAGGAGATACCTCAGCTGCTTCTGACCTCCACGCCCCGCCGGCCCGCCCTCGCCGTCGGCCGCTGACCTGCCCCGCTGGCATACTGGCCAGCCATGGTGCTGTCGCGTGGCTGGTCGCTCTTCCTGGTCGGGGTCGGGGTCTGGACCTGGGTGATCTGGCCGAGGTTCGCGGTCGCCATCTGGAACGACCCGCGTTCCTGGTCCACCGGCACGGTCGGCGAGGGCGCGGCCACCAGCTTCCTCTGGGTGCACGCGCTGCTGATCGCCGCGTCGCTGGCCATCGGCACCACGGTCGGCGTGCTCGGTGTCCGCGGGTGGCGGGCGGCCCGCCGCCGCGCCGGCCGCCCGTCCGCCTGACCTCCACTTCCCCTCCCGGGCGCCGACCGCTCGTTGCGCCGGAGAGCAGGGCCATTTGCCGTACGCCGAGCTGCCTCGCCTCGCCGTCGACCGTGGGCAGCAGGTCGGCGCCCGAGCGGCCCGGGTCCGATCCGAACGTGGTGGCCGGGAGCGGCAGGGGAACAGACAGCGCCGGCAGCGGGTTGCACCCCCTGTCAGCGGGTCCGTCGACCCCCCGGCCGCCGGGAACCGACCCGGCCACACCGCCGCTGAGCAGCGGAAATAGTCTCGCGGTGATGATGTGACGCGGGACGCTACCCACGGATTTGACGATCAAACCCGCAGACGCGTAACTTTCTCTCTGCCAGCGCGGAACGGACGAAACAGGCGAAAGACCTGACAGGCCGGAGCGCGGGAATGACCCCCAGGGGCGGATGGTTACACTCATCAGGAACCTGGGACCGGGCGGTGCCCCGGATTCGCCGAGAGGCGGATTTGGCGAGGCGGAACCGACCGGGTAAGGTTGTCGATCGGCAGGGAAGCGGACGAGTTCGCGGGTGACCGCGGCGGCCGTCCTGCCAAATCCGATGATCAGGCGCAGCGGTTCGCTGCTGCGCGTGCTCATCGGCGCCAACCCGTACCAAGCGTGACACACCGGGACACACCGGTTGACACGCGGAAGACGGCGAGGTAACGTAGTAAAAGTGCCCGGCGCGAGAGCGGCGGGTGCGGACGGACGAAATGCCCCGGATGGGGGTCCTACTGGGTGGGGCTTCTGGATGGTGTGTGGTTGTTCTTTGAGAACTCAACAGGGTGCTTGATAAGCCAGTGCCAAATTGATTTATACCCCGGACTGGCAGTTCTCCTTTGGGGGGATTGTTGGTTGGGATTCCTTT
>NZ_QGKS01000053.1 GCF_003172935.1 Micromonospora sicca
CCCGCACCGCGGGGTCGGTCTTCGTTCGCCCGGCCGGCTTGGCCAGGGCCTCGCGGGCGCCGGCGTCACGCTGGTGCTTCCACGCCGCGAGCAGCGACGTGTACAGGCCTTCCCGACGAAGCAGGGCACCCTTGCCGGCCTTGTCGAGGGTCTCGTACTCGGCCGGGATCCGCGCCTTGTACGCGGCGGTGTATGTCCTTGTTCGGGGCTTTGCTGGTACCTCGGGGTCGGGTTCCGGATGATGCAATGTCACGGGGGTGGATCTCCTTGCACGCCCTCACGGGTCAGAGTTTCAGCAGCTCAGGCCGCCTCCTTCAAGGTTGCCACAGAGGGGGAGGCGGGCAGGACGGCTGGCGCACCCGACCCGCTCAGGGAGCCTGTGCCCGCAGACAACACCTCAGGGTTCCAAGGGTTGATGGGCGGTACCGGGCGATGCGACCGCGACCTCATCGCCGTGGCCATGGCTTGGTTAACTCCCACGGCGGCTTTGACCGCAACTCAGCACAGATGATCGTGCAGCAGCGCCTGCTCTACCGCCGTAGCGCCTGCATAACTATGCACGCTTGGCGGAGAGCACAACGTCCGCTTCTGCCGCGATCAGCGTGCTGAGGTGTCGCAAATCAGTTGGCGGACGCGTGTCGCGCATCAGTCGACGGAGGACAGGGTGTGTGGCGAGATGCTAGTCCCACCACCTGCTTGACGAATCCGTCCCAGCACATGCACGACAGTCGGCCTTGGTTCCTCGGTCGCCCTGGTTACAGTCGGTGACATCTGAGTGCCTGCGGGCGCACTCAAACTCAGGCAGAGAACCAACCAATGCCGCCAAGACGCCATGCACGAGGGGAAGGCCGCCCAGCTCGCTGATCCCGACCCATGCGATGTCGTCATGCTCGTCAGGTGCACGGTTGGTGGGAGAGCCAACCCAGTCTCCAATTTGCCAGACGCCCACGTGAACGGCGTCCTCACCACTGCCGTCATGCACGACGCCCAACCGTGAAGCGGACTCCGCCACAATGTGAACACCGAGCTCCTCGTGCATCTCACGCGCGAGGGCTTGTAGTTCCGACTCACCCGCTTCGACTTGCCCCCCGGGCAGATCCCAGACATCTGGGTATGCCCGTTTGGTCGGCCTGCGGTGTACTAGCAGGACCGCGCCGTTTTCAACGAGTGCGCCTGTGACGACGACATGCATGACGGGATTAGAGCACAGGGATAGGACAAGCTCGTTCCAGCCAAAGGGGACGCCCAGACGTCCGGATCTGCCGCCGTGGGTGCGCCGGCCGCGGGCGGTCGTCACAGCGCGTGAGCCTCCTTGGCGCTGGCGACCCCGCTCATAGCCGACAAGAGGGTTCCCACGGCGAATCCGTGCCATCGAGCGTGTGGCCACCCGTCGGGCCGTGGCGGGCAGCCCACGTAATAGCGATGAATAGCGATGGGATCTTGGTTGTACTAGTCTTCGCGCCATGGCCTTGCGTCCGGACCAGTTCTATGACCACGCGGTGGCCGTCGCGGACAGCGAGCGGCGGCTTCCGCTGGCGCGCATGACGGGATGGGACATCAGCCCGTTCGAACAGGATGGATTGCGCGTCGCGCCGCTGCGCCCGCCGGTGCTGCCCGAGCCCGCCCGGCACGGCGAGGATCCGGCGGAGTGCCGGAACTGTCAGGAGCGCGACGAGGGAATCTGGTTCAACGATCACTGGCGGCTGGCCCGTGTCCCGGGAGTGGGCGTGCCGCTGGTGCTGATGCTGTACCCGCGCGATCACTATGACATGGCGGATCTCCCTGACGATCTCGCCGCGGAGCTGGGACTGCTGACCACGCGAATCGTCCGCCACGTGCAGGCTCTGCCGCACATCTCGCGAGCCCACGTCTACCGCATCGGCGACGGCGCCGCTCACCTGCACGTCTGGTTCTTCGCCCGGCCGGAGGGCCAGGCGCAGCTCTACGGATCCTGGCTGGTCGTCTGGGACGACCTCCTGCCGGAGTATCCCGCCGACGTCGCCGAGGCCGACGCCGCGATCGTGGCTGATGCCCTGGTCGCCTCGCATGGGGGCCGCCGATCGGCCGCCACCCCGCCGCATGCCTGACCGGCTGATCCGCAGCAGCAACCGCTCCCGTCACCGCCGCGCCGCCATCCTCATCTGCCGCCGAGCGGGCGCGCTGGAAGGCAGGAACTCCCGTCACCCTCCGTAGACATCTGGCACGGGCATCGACCCGACCCCGTGCACGCACGTGCCGAGTTGAGGACGCCGCATCAGGCGTAACCTGGCGGGTCACGTTCCGATGGCACCGGTAGCTTGGGCGCGTGTCTTCCCACCTCAGTCAAGGTGCGTCCGGAGCAATCCGGCGCTTCGCCGGTTGGATCGCGCGCGGCTCGGTCGGCCATCCCATGCTGGAGGGCATCAACTACTGGGACGAGTTGAAGGATTCGCCCTCCCAGATGGAGACCTGCTTCGCCATCTTCGCCAACGTCCTCGAACTCGATGAGCACGGACAGCCGATCAACGAGAAGTACGCCGAACGCCGGGCCGCGACGTTTCTCTACCGGTACTGCACCGGAGCCCTACCCCCGGGAGAACCAGACCTCGAGTTTTGGGAGGTCGATCTCTACTGACATGAGACGAGGCTGCCGAGGACAACCAGTGGCCGACACATCCCGCGACGAACCACACCGTGACTAGGAGACATCCTCTCGGTAGCCGCTGACAGCGCGGGTGACCGCCTGACGCGTCCCTCCTGTTCGGGACCGCATGTGATGATCGGCTCGTGAGCCTTCGTGAGTGGGAGCGCCTGACGCATATCGAGCGGGCTTTTTTCATCAACTCGTTCGAGATGGACATCCTGCCCGGCGTGTTCGGTGACCTGGACCCCGCCCAGCCGGAGCCGTCGCTGTCCGAGCTGGCCTTCGTCCTGCTGAGGTTGGTGGACAACGGCTGGATGGAGATGGGCCGTTACGTGCGGTGGGTTGCCGATGACGGTCGGGATGACTTGGCGCACGGCGATCCTGTGCCGAGGGACCAGCTGTCGGCGCTGCTGGCAGACCCAGCCAGCTGGGAGTACCCGGATGACCCGAGTTGGATCGGCGCGCTGACGCTGGTGAAGACCGAAGCCGGCAGGACAATCAGCCGGATGTCCGCCGACGAGATTGCCGCACGCGACAACGTGTAGGCGCGCACGCCTCCAGGCTTGCTCTTCTGCCGCTGACCGGGCTGCCTGCTTCAGGCAGCTTGTTCGCTACGGCGTGACGGCTGGGGTGGCGGTCGCCCGGCGCCGTCATGGACGGTGGACGGGTGAAGCCCGCGCTTGTATTGCTGCACAGCTTGTTGCTGGGTCCTCTGACCTGGGCTCCCGTGGCGGCCAAGCTGAGGGCCCTGGGCGCGGCTACGGTGGTGCCGTCGTTAGTCCACGTGGCCGATGCCGACGACCCGCCGTTTTGGCCACGGATCGGCGCCGCTGTCAAAGACAGCGTCTCCCACCTACCGCAGGACCAGCCGATCGTGCTGGTTGCCCACAGCAACGCTGGTCTTCTGGTTCCGGTTGTCGTACAGGCGGCCGGTCGTCCGGTCGTTGGCTGCTTGTTCGTCGATGCCAGCCTGCCCTCGCGTTCCGGACCGACGCCTGCCGCGTCACCCGAGCGGCTGGCCTACCTGCGGTCGATAGCGGCGGAGGGTCGGTTGCCGCAGTGGACGACATGGTGGGAGGAGAACACCGTCGCGCCGCTGTTTCCCGATCCCCGGACCAGATCAATGGTCTCGGCCGAGCAGCCCCGGCTCCCGTTGAGCTACTACGAGCAGCAGTTCCCGGTGCCCCCAGGTTGGGATCATCGGCCATGCGGGTATCTGTTGTTCGGGCCGCCGTACGACCGCATGGCGCAGGATTCACGGACACGGGGCTGGATCGTTGGGGAGGTCCCTGGGTGTCAGGGTTGGGTGAGACCAGCGGTTCAGAGCAAGTAGCCCGCCCGGGGCGAGGATGGATTCTCCTTCGATGACGATTTCCAGCACCAGCATGCCTGTCGGGCACGATGGGGCCATGACGACGGATGGACCTCGAGCTGACCGGCCCCGGCGGCGTTCGTTCGCTCCAGCGGAGAAGCTGCGGCTGCTCGCCGAGTACGAGCAGGCCGTCGCCGAGGGCGACGGAAACGGGTATCTGCGCCGGAACGGCTTGTACTCGTCGTTGATGAGCGAGTGGCGCCGCGCCCGCGACGCCGGCCTGCTCGAGGGCAAGAAGCCCGGGCAGAGCATAGGCAAGCCCAGCGGGGAGCAGGCCGAGATCGCCCGGCTGCGCCGCCAGTTGGAGCAGGCCAACCGCAAGATCGCCCGGACCGCGGCCGCGTTGGACATCATGGGAAAAGTTGCTTCCTGCCCTGTGGGCGGGCCCGTTCCGGGCTGAAAATGGGTGTGGTCGCCCGCCGACTCCGTGTGCGCTTGGTCTTTGAGGCCGTGGAAAAGTCGGGTGCGGGGAGCTGCGCCATGGGCCCTTCACTGTTGCTTCGAGCACGCGGATCAGCTTCGCCTTCGTCTTCAGCAGCTCCTGCGGGCGGCCTCTCGTGAACGTCGAGGGTGGGGAGGACCGGGTGTTGGAGTCGACTCAGGACAACGAGGAGATCATCGAGCGGATCGCAGCGCTGGACATCGGCAAGGCAGAGTTGGTGTGTTGCGTGAGGGTGCCTGGCCAAGGGCCGGGGGGTCGACGGCGGCAGGAAGTGTCTGCACACTCCACGATGACCCGGTCGTTGCTGGTGATGGCGGACCGGCTTCACGAACTGGGTGTCACCAGGGTCGTGATGGAGTCGACCTCGGACTACTGGAAGCCGGCGTTCTACCTGCTCGAGGCGGCCGGGTTCGACACGTGGCTGGTCAACGCCAAGGACGTCAAACATCTGCCGGGGCGTCCGAAGACGGACCGGCTGGACGCGGTCTGGCTGTGCAAGGTCGCCGAACGGCAGATGATCCGGCCGAGTTTCGTTCCCCCGGCACCCATCCGGGAACTGCGGGACCTGACCCGGTACCGGGTCGATCTGATCTCCACGCGCACCGCGGAACGCAACCGGGTCGAGAAACTACTCGAAGACGCGCAGATCAAGTTGAGCGTGGTGGCCAGCGACATTTTCGGGTTGTCCGGCCGAGACATGATGGCCGCGTTGATCGCCGGACAGCGAGATCCGAAGGCCCTGGCCCAGATGGCCCGTAGCCGGCTCCGCACGAAGATCACACAGTTGGAAGAGGCGTTCGTTGGGCGCTTCACCGACCACCACGGGTTCCTGCTCGCCAAGATGCTGGCCCGTGTCGACGCGATCACCGCGGATATCGCCGACGTGGACCAGCGGATCGAGGAACAGATCGGCCCGTTCATCGATGCCGGTCGGCGGCTGGACGAGATCCCCGGCGTCGGTCCGGCCACCGCCCACGTGATCATCTCCGAGATCGGCGTGGACATGAGCAGGTTCCCGACTCCCGCCCACTTGGCGTCGTGGGCCCGCTTCGCCCCGGGTGTGAAGGAATCCGCTGGCAAGAAGAAGGGCGCCGGATTCACCGGGCACGGTAATCCCTACCTGGCCCGGGTACTGGGCGAGGCCGCGGTCGCCGCCGGCAAAACCGACACCTTCCTCGGCGAACGCTACCGGCGCATCGCCAGACGCCGTGGCAACCGGCGCGCCATCGTCGCTGTCGGCCGATCCATCCTGACCGTCGTCTGGCACCTGCTGGCCGACCCGACGACCAGATTCACCGACCTCGGTTCAGCCTTCTACGACACCCGCGTCAACCCCGAACGCCGCAAACGCAACCACGTCCGCCAACTCGAAGCACTCGGTTACACCGTCACCCTCGCGTCAGCCGCCTGACCAGCCATCTCTTGATCCATCCCGGCTCCGCCGGGACGCTGACGCCTGCCCACTCACGGTTCATTTTCGGATCAGCACACGCGCTCTTGGCCGAGATCTCCGAGAGCGCGGACACCGACACCAAGCCGACCAAGCCCTGACCGACGCCCACGCGCAGTTGCTCGCCGCGGCGACGTCGACCCGTGCAGCGGCCAGGCTGACCGGGATCGCCCGCAGCACCGCCCACCGACGCTCCCGTCCCCTCGACGGGCACCCGCCGGCGCCGCGGCCAGCGCCAGCGAACCGACTCAGCGACGCCGAACGCGCCCACGTCCTGGCGGTGCTCGACAGCGACCGGTTCGTCGACACCACCGTGACCGAGGCGTTCGCGACGCTGCTCGACGAAGGCGTCTACCTGGCCTCGATCTCCACCCTCTACCGCATCCTGCGCGCCGACAACCAGGTCGTCGACCGGCGCCGCCAGGCCCGACACCCCACCCGAGCACGCCCGGAGCTGACCGCCACCGGCCCAGGGCAGGTGTTCACCTGGGACATCACGAAACTGGCCGGCCCGACCAAGGGCGTGTACTACGACGCCTACGTCATGATCGACATCTGGTCGCGGTACATCCTCGGGCACCACGTCGCCGCCACCGAGAGCGCCGAGATCGCCCACGACTTCATCACCGAGATCATCACCACCCACGGCGTCCCGCAGGTCGTGCACGCCGACCGCGGCACCTCCATGACCTCCAAACGCGTCGCGACGCTGCTCGCCGACCTGCACGTCACCCGCTCGCACTCACGGCCACGGGTCAGCAACGACAACCCGTTCTCCGAAGCCGCGTTCAAGACCGTGAAGTACCACCCCACGTTCCCCGAACGCTTCGGGTCACTGGCCGACGCCCGCGCGTACTGCGACACGTTCTTCCACTGGTACAACCACGAACACCACCACGCCGGCATCGGCCTGCACACCCCCGCCGACGTCCACTACGGCCACGCCGCAGCCCAGCAGAAGCAACGCACCCACACCCTCGACACCGCCTGGACCGCGCACCCCGAACGCTTCTCCACCCGACCCAGACCCAAAGCGCTACACCTGCCAGACACCGTCTGGATCAACCCACCCGAACCAGCAACCGATCAACCACTACCCCAAGCGGCGTAACACCCACTGGTCCCACCGACCTTGACAAGTTCCGGGTTCCCGGCGGACACCTACATCAACTCGTCGATCCGGACGCGGTGACCGCTCACATCGTCACTACTACCGCAGGGTGGCGCTCACGAGCCGGATGAGCTCATGCCGCCGGTCGTGCGCGTCGGCCGCCCGAGCGTCGTCACGCACGGTTAGCGCGGCTCGCCACCATGCCGTGCAAGCTCTTGCCGAGATCCGCGCGTTGATCACTGGTGCAGATCTAGCCGATGAGCGTGCGTCTTCGGGTTTCCAGCCGGTGGTGCGGGTGGATGTCCAGGCGATAGTCGTTGCGGCCCGCAGCCTCAGTCGCCGCCGGCGTCGTCGGACCCATCACCGTGGTCCGCGCGCTCCAGCACACCGTCGAGGTCGGCCAGGTCCGGTTCCGACGGGTCTCCTCGTGGCGCTATGGCGACCGGCGTTCGCGTTACTGCAGATCATGCGCGGCGTGGTAGGGCCATCCTGCCCACCTCCTCGCCACTGGCGACGTCGGCGACGCGCACCCTCTGGTAGCTGCCGGGAGTGGCCTCACCGGAGGTGACCACGACGGCCACCGGTCGCCGAACGTCTGGAGGTATGCACTGGGCAGCTCGAAGCTGATCGGGCCGGCGAGGAAGAGCGAGACGAACACCACCGGCACAATCCAGTTCGGTTCGTTGTCGAGGTCGTCCTCGTCGAAGAACCAGGCCCGCACGGTGCCGAAGAGACACAGCAGCAGGGGCAGCGTGGCGAGCGCGACGAGCAGACCCGATCCGCGCCGTAGAGAAACGCCCGCCGCACCATCCGCCACCAGGCAGGTGAGCAGGGATGCGAGGGTGAGCGCGGCCCATTCGGTTCTAAATCTCTGTCGGTGGTGACCGCGCCTACCAACGCATGCGAGAGAGATCATCGGTCGGCATGGTGGCGGTGACGGGAACTCCGGCCGCGTAGGCGGCGCGGTCCACAGTGCTGCCGGCTGGGCGCGGGAGACGGGGGCAACCTTGATTCACTCAGCGGCGCGGTTCACTACGTTCTCCCCGGCCACGACACGACCGGGCTCGTCATTGAGTTCGCGGGCAGCATGTTCTGCGATGCGCCGGGTATCGCCGCGCTCGACGCCTGGCTCTGTGAACAAGTCTGCGCGCCGGTCGATGGCCTGTGTGACCGCGCGGTCACCTCGTCGCCCAGGGCGTGCAACCGCGTGGTGGTGGCCGGGTCCGGTGATTCTTCGGCGCTGCGGTGCAGGATGGCTTCGGCCATTTCTAACTGCTCCGCAGTGGCGTGCATCGCCGCTGCCCTCCGTTGCCGGCAGGACATCTCATCTTGTGAAGTCATCCCCGCAGATCTATCCGGCCCGATGGGCGATCACACGGCTTGCGGTGTGCACGAGGTCCGTTCTCAACCCTCCGGCAACCGGCAGGCGCGGTCAACATGTCCGGGCCGTCTGCGGGTCCAGAAGCGCTCCTGTTGTGGCTGGTTCCGTTCGTGACCTACGTGATGGGGCTACCCGTGGTGGCAGGTGGGAACAACTGCAGGTATCGCCGGCAGTTGTTCTATGAGCTCACACTACCTGGGCGGCCATCTTTACTGTCGTTCGATGTGGCGTCGTGTCGGCTGCGACGGTGAACGGGTGGCGCAATCGATGCATCGCCACCTCACCGCAGTCGGATGCACGAGGTGCGGGCTTCTCTTCTTCCGCGGTGGACGGAGCAAGAAACTGTGCCATGCAACCGCAGGCCGCAGCAGGGGTCAGGCTCCGGAAACGCGGAGCGCCGGCAACCGGGTGCCGGTCGCGGCTGAACCCGCCGGGGACCGTCGCCGGGTGGGCGTCGGGTGTGCGGTGACGTGGTGATCACGGTCATGCTATGCCTTCCTCGAACGGCACGTCGCAAAGAAGGCACGGGCCGCAGGCCACGGGACATCGCAAAAACGAACCTGAACAAATGATGATAGATGAAACGCCGAACGACGGCCCGCTGAACCAGTCAGGCCGCCGCGGCAAAGCGTGGATCAGAGCGAGCGGATATTTGACGCCTGCGGGCCCTTCGGGCCCTGGGTGATGTCGAACTCCACCCGCTGGTTCTCAGCGAGGCTGCGGAAGCCGCTCGCGGAGATCGCCGAGAAATGGGCGAAAACGTCGGCGCCGCCGCCGTCCTGGCTGATGAAGCCGAAGCCCTTGTCGCCGTTGAACCACTTCACGGTACCTGTAGCCATGTCTGCTCCTTCGCGGGCTGTTGGAGACCGCACTGTGCGGACTCGCGCGCCACCGCGTTGATCACCCGCGCCGGAAACGACACGAAACGAAAAAAGCACCTGGATGGGTTTTGGTTAACCCATCAGGCGCCGGAAACGTCTACGGAAATCAAAACTGCAACCGGGCAACCATAACACAGAGTCCGGCGCTCGCCGCCAGCCCCATGCGCGCGGCCTCCGTCACAGCACTGCACCGCGAGGCTCAACTTCGATCGCTGCGACGCCTCGGCCATAGACTACGACGAGCCGATCACCGTGTTTAGTGCGCAGCACTCCCGAATCCTGCGCCAGTGTCGAGATCACGTGTTCCACAAGCTCGTCCTCGTCGGAGACGTCCGGTTTGTCGTACGTGAGGTCCATGCGGTCGCCGCCGATGAGCCGGACGCGTAGCACCGTAGTTGCCATGTCGTAGAAGCTAGTCGAGTGGGGATGCCAGGTGCAGTGGCGCTGCCGCGGGCTCCTCGGTCGACTCGCGCAGCCAGATGTACCGACGTGCAACCGCTGCTGTAGGTCGCAGGTCGCCGACACAGGCGAGGCTCGGACGATGGACCACACCCGGGCGGACGTGACAATGGACACGAGACGAGGTCGTGTCGATCCTCGCCGAGAGGGAGCCACATTCATCGCTTGAGTCAGCTCCCTGAGCTGGCAGCGGCACCGCTGCGTGTAGTGCGCGTAGAGTGGGTGGTGGATCAGTTCGTCAACATCGTTGGCGGGCCAGCGCCTACCGGGCGTGCTGCCCAGGTCTCGGCAGTGTCCACAGGACAACTTCGAGGTTTGAGGGCCGAGCGTTGGCAGACCATCCGATCGCCACCGACACTTCGGTGTGCTGACGGACAACGCCGCGTCCGTTACAGGCGACGACCAGCGACGCCGTGAGGCAAACCATCATGATCGGAGGCATGGCTGGCGTCCAGTGGCGGGTCATCCCCTTCAGGCGGCCCTTCGGGAAACGTCTGCCCCAGGCACAACGACGCGTTGGCGTCCCGTCAGCGATCATGCCCGGGTCATCAGCCGCTACCTTGCCGGCAACAATCAGCCAATCCCGCCCAGGCGGTACCACGAGGCCGTTGCGGCACGGCTGCGGCAGGTGGGCGCCAATCTGGCTGGCCTGACCGAGCAACACCGACACACCACAGGAGAAGGACATGACTTTCGTGTTAGCCCCGCCCACGGTCCCTCCGTCACCATTGCGCGAGCCCGCCAAGACCCTCCGCGAAAGAGGGGCAGACAGTTTTCACGCCGCGCTCGCCGCGGTCTTGGCCACCGGGCTGGAGAATGCTCTTGAAGCGGGTGACCACCCGAGAGCGATCAGCTTCATCAACCGCGGCTTCGCAGAAGGAAGTCCGGAGCTGGGCTGCGACCTCCTCTGCCAGGCAATTGCGGTCGTGGGGACAGCCCGGACTTGGACCGTGCAGCTCGCGCCCCTGCGATCACCGTAGCTCCCTGGATTGACGCAGCCCGCCGCGCTGCGAATCGCTGCTGCACGAGTACTACCCGGCGTTCCGCGACGCCTTCACCGACCGTACAGGCTTCCTGACCAGCGCGGATGCCCGCACGGCGCTGGCGAATGGCGCACCAACAACGTCGCCTAATCTGCGGCGAGCACCGAAGTTGTCTGGGGGCAGCGACTCTACCTGCTCCAACGACCGAGCGCATCGAAACGCTGACGTTGAGCCGATCAACACAACCGGGTATCCGGATCTGCCGCTTTCCGCGCGTCCGCTGTGCCCGGCCCGGCGATTCGCCGTTACCGGCGGTGAGACACTGCTCGGATGGAGGGCTCAGCGGAGTGGGCGCGGTCCGACGCGTGGGTCCTGGCCGCCATCATGGTGCTCGGCCGAGATGAGGGTTCCTCCCTCACTGAGGTGGTCGCCGCCGGGGACGCCATCAACCACGCGATCCTGCTGGAGAACGAGATCGAGCAAGCCGTGCGCCGGCTGCTGGGCGTCGGCCTCATCTCGACATCTCAGCGGCGGTTCTTCCTGACCGACTCGGGCCGGACCATGGCGGCCAAGCGGCGCGGCGGCATGATCGGCCAGGTCGACCACCTCCTGACAACGCTGCGACGGTTGCCCGTGCGGGAGCAGGAGTGGCATCTGGAGCCGGGTGAGCTGCGGAAGGCCGTCGATGGGTGGCACCGGCGTGCCACAGCGATCGCTAAGGGCGGCCGCAGACGAAGGCCCGCCGGCGGATGAGCCGGTGCCCGCACGTACGCCAGGGCCCGCGCGTGCCGGAATGCTGTGCGCCGGGTCGGTCAGCGCAGCGAGACGATGGCGTCGACGTCCACTCGTGGTCGCCCGCTCGTTCCCGCCACGGAGATGACGACGGTGTGGGTGCCGGTCGCCGCCCACGAGTACGCGTAGACCACCGTCGGCGGCTGGACCGTGGAGGCGTAAAGGTCCACGGTCGCCACCGCGGTTCCGTCGACGTACACGGTCGCCTTGCCGCGGCTGGGTCCGCGGGCCGCGACCCACCCGACGGCACGGGTGCTGGCGGTGAACGTCGCGCGGGCGCCGGCCTGGGTGGAGTACCGGACGTAGCCGCCGGAGGCGCCGGTCAGCGCTGTCCGGGTCCAGGTCCCGGACCAGGTCAACGAGGTGGAGGTCTCCTGGTAGAGGGCCGGGGTCAGCACGGGGCCGTACTGCCAGCCGCTCCACAGGCCGGCGTGGTCGCTCGACCGGGCCCGGAAGCGGTAGGTGTGAGCGGGCGCCAACGTCCGGACGACGGTGGTGGTGAGGGCCGTCGGGAGGGTGATGCTGGTCCATGTTCCGCCGTCCAGGCTCTGCTGGAGCTGGTAGGCGGCCACGCCGCTGGTCGCGTCCGTCGCCGACCAGGTCACCCGGGTCGGCACGCTGCTGGTCACCTGGCTGGAGGTCGCCGGCACCGCGGCGGGAGCCTTGACGGCGGGGGCGACGGTGTCCAGCACGATGGTGTCGGAGTAGACCGGCGACCAGTTGCCGGCCCCGTCGCGGAACTGCACGTACACCCGGCGGCTCCCGTTGGCCGGGGAGCCGCCGTAGGCGGAGTCGGCGAGCGACCACGACTGCGGGGTGGCGGTCCACTCGCGGACCGCGCCGTAGGTGAGCAGGCCACCGGAGGTGTCGGCGCGGTTGGCGATGCGCACCTGCGAGACACCCGTCCCGGTGTCCGACGCCGGCATGCTCAACGACACCGAGGTGCTCGTCGTGTAGGACGTTCCGGAGTTGATCGTCACCGAGCCCGTCGGGGCCTGGGTGTCCCCGATCGCCGGCAGGTTCGCCACGATGGTGTCGCTCGCCACGGGCGACCAGTTGCCCTGCTCGTCACGCCACTGCGCGTACACCGTCTTGGTGCCGCCGTCGTTGGTGCCGCCGCGGTAGAGATCGGTCAGCGACCAGGTGGCCGTGGCCGGGTTGCCGTCGAGGTCCTCGGCGTTCCTGAGCACCGACTGGGTGCCGCCGTTGCCGCTCGGGTCGCTCCAGGCGTCGACCGCCGGGGAGTTGGACACCCGGACGCCGGTGACCCGGGCGTTGTCGGTGGCGTTCAGCGTCAGCGTCACCAGCCGCTGGGCGGTCGCGCTCGCGCCGCCGTCGATGACCAGGCTTCCGCTCGGCCTGCTCGGGTCGGTGTACTGCGACCAGCGCAGTCGCAGGGCGCCGCCGCCGTACGGACCGCCGTCGGCGACGATCAGGTAGGTGGTGCCGCCGACCGCGTCGAACCGCAGGTCGTGCCAGGTCTCCCACCCGGTGCGCCCGAGCTGGGTCAGCGATCCGTACCCGGTCCCGGTGTACACGGCGAACATGTTCGTCGTGTTGGCCTCGCCGACCTCGAAGGTCACCGGTCCCGACGCCGGTGCCGTCCACCGGAACCAGACGGTCGCTGCCGGGGCGCGGTCCGGGTCGTGCCGCGGCTCGGCCGCTTCGGCGGTGGCGCGGAGGGTGGTGGCGGACCAGTCGCCGGCCGGGGAGACGCCCTCCCGGCCGGAGAGCGGGACCGCCGAGGCGAGGTCGTCGTGCGGCGGTCGCAGCATGCTCCACCGCATCCGGAACGGGCCGTTCACGTAGTCCGAGCCCTGTACCTGGATCGCGTAGGTCGTGCCGGCTGTCACCCGGACGGTGACGCGCGCACCGGGGTGGACCTGCTCGTCGCCGGACGAGACCTGCTCGGCTCCGGTCAAGGCGTTTACGGCGCCGCCGGTGTACACGCCGACCATCGGATACAGCTCGCCGTCGGTGACCCAGAAGGACACGCTGCCGCTGGACGGCGCGGTCCACCGGTACCAGACGGAGGCGACCGGCCAGCCGTTGCCCGTCGGCTCGTCGGGCTCGCGGGTGGCCCATTCCGAGTTGCCGTCGACGCTGCCCGTGGCACCCGAGATGGCCGTCGCCGCGGCGAACGCATCGTTGGCGGGTGCGGGTGGCGGCGGTCCCCACCTCAGCGTCGCGGTGCCCGGCCACTGGACGGAGGAGCCGTCCCAGCCGGCCAGCCGGATCCGGTACGTCGTGCCCGCCGTCACCGTGAGGTCGAGCCGGGATCCGGGGGTGCCGATCCCGTACCCGTTCTCGCCGAGCAGGGTGAGCGCGGACAGTGTGCTGCCGGCGTAGACCGACAACAGGGGGTGCCGGGCCGGATCGGCGCCGGTCCAGAACCGGACCGGGCCGCTGGCCGGTGCGGTCCAGGTGTACCAGATCGAGCCGTACGCCTCACCCGGTTCACCGGCCTCGACGGTGCTGTCCGACAGCCGCCCGCTCACCGACCCGGAACCGCCGGTGAGGGCCTGCGCCGCGGCGAAGGCGTCGTTCGGCGGGCGCCACGAGACGGCCGATGCCCAGCGCAGCCGGAAGCGGCCCTGCATGTTCGCGGGGCCGGCCAGCAGGATGGTGTAGACCTGCCCGGCGACCGCGGAGAATCCGGCCGGCGCTGGTGTGGTCGGCCCCGACCACGCCGCGGAAGTCGTCGGGGTCGTCCCGCAGCGTGACGGCGTTGTCGTTGATGGTCACGGGCGGCAGCGGTGCCAGCGAGGTCCCCCAGCCGTGGTAGATCCACAGCTGGGTGTCGAAGTCGCCGGTGATCGTGTCGAAGACGTAGAGCCCGCTGGACGGGGCGGTCCAGCGGTAGAACACCGAGGAGTCGAGCGGCTCGTCCACCTCGGATGTGGTCCCGCCCACGTCGTGGCCGTCGACGGCGCCGCTCGACCCGCTGATCGGCGTCGCGTTCGCGACGTAGTCGTTAAGCGGCCGCGGCGGGAACAGCGACCAGGTCAGCTCCGCGATGTCCGGGCCGTACACGAGGTCGGTCACGTCGACCGCGATGGAGTACGTTTCCCCCGCGAGGAGGTCGACGTCGAGCACGATCGGCGCGAGCCCGGCCTGCCGGGCACCCGTGACGCGGGTCAACGCGCCGACCGTGGACCCGCGGTAGACCGACAGGGTGGTGTAGTCGCCGCTGGCCACCGGGTGCAGCCGGCCTGCGGCCGACGCGGTGTGACGCCACCACACCGACCGTCCGCCCGGGACGCCCTCATGCGCCGGTTCGCCCGCTTCCTTCGTGGCCGACCAGGTGTACGACTTCGAGGTGCCCTGGGCGCCGCTGATGACGGTGGCGGCGGCGAACATGTCGTTGGGGGGTGCCGGGATGTCCAACTGCCACGTGATCTTCACCTGCCCGGACGCGCCGGACCTGCCGTCGACCGCCACGAAGTACGTCCGGCCGCCGACGCCCGGGAACGACACCCGGCTCGCGCCGGCGCCCGCCGAGTCGTCGTCCGCGACCACCCCGGTGAGCGCGTCGACGGTCGCGCCGGTGTAGACGGCGAGGACGGTGTCGATGCCCGACCCGGCCGTGGAGACCGTGACGGTCGCTCCCACCGGCGGCGTGAGCTGCCACCACAACGAGTGACTGGCGGTCGAGCCGGCGTGCGCCGGCTCCCCCGCCTCGGCGGTCGCCCCGATGTTGTCGGTCAGTTCGCTGCCGCTCAACGGGAGCGGCACCCCGGACGTGAGGCCAATGGCACAGGAGAAGGCGTCGTTGCAGTGCGGGAGCTTGATCATCGAGACCCGGAACGGCGGCTGCGGGCCGACGATCCCGAACGGGGGGCTGCCCTGGCTGTCCACCTGGATGCGGTAGGTGGTCCCAGCCGGGGCCGTGAACTCGGTGCCGTACTCCCCGTGGACGCTGGCGCTGCGTGCGACCCGGGTCAGCGCGCCGGGCGACGATCCGGTGTACACGGTGACGATGAGGTGCTGTGGAACATCGCGCACCGCCTCCCGGACGGTGACGCCAGGCGCCCAGGAGAACCACACCGTCCGCCGGCTGGTGTACTCGTCCAGCGGTTCGCCGGATTCGGCGGTCGCGGCGCAGTTGTCCCCCGCCAGCACCGGTTCGAGGGTGGTCACCACGGTTGCGGCGGCGAAGGCGTCGTTCGCCGGCCGGGCGTGCGGACCCCACCGCAGGGTGGTGGCGCCCGGCGCCACGTTGGCGGAATAGCCGGTCAGGGAGAGGACGTAGCTGGTGCCGGCGGTCGCCGGGAGCACGTAGACCGCGCCGTCGTACGCCGTCGGCGGGCACCAGTCCGTCGCCGGCCGTTGGAGGGTGGAGAGCAAGGTCCCCGTGTAGACAGCCATGCCGGGCTTGAACACGCCCGTCGTGGCGTCGAACCGGTACAGGCCCGACTGCGGTGCCGTCCAGCGGTACCAGATGGACGGCTGCGCCGTGTCGCCGCCCGGCTCCCCCGGCTCGGTGGTGGCACCGGCGATGTTGCCGTCGACGCTGCCCGAGGTGCCGGTGACGACCTGGGCGTCGGCGAAGGCGTCGTTGGGCGGAGGAGCAAGGGCGGCATCGGCGCGCCCGGGAACGCCGAGCAGCGCTCCGACGAGGAGGAGTACGACGACCAACCCTCGGTAGCGCCACATGGCGACCCCCATGAAGGCCCCTGGGAAGGGCGTGGCACGTAGGTGGGGCCAATCCCGACACTAGCCAGGTCAGGGCCCGTTGAGAGGATTTCGAGCGCTACGAAAACCTGGTCGCCGGCGAGCTCTGGCGTCCTCGTCTGCCCAACCCGCCGGCCACGGTTATTGCACTTGCCGTGCAGGATCCTGCTCCTCCTGTGCGGCGAATCGCGGTACATCGAGCCACGTGCAGCCGGTCCACGCCCTCCGCCAGCAGGCGTCAAGGCATGACGAGGCCGCCGTCGACGGGCACGGTCACTCCGGTCACATAGGACGAGGCGTCGCTGACCAGCCAGATCAGCGTGGCGGCCAGCTCCTCGTGCTCGCCGAGGCGGCCGGCCGGCGCCAGCGCCTTGACCATCTCGAAGGTGCCCGGCTCCAACTGGTCGCTCATCTCGGACTGGAAGAAGCCGGGGGCGATGCAGTTGACCCGGATGCCCTTACGGCCGGTCCACTGCGCGGCCAGGTCTCGGGTCAGCCCGATGACGCCGGCCTTGCTGGAGGCGTACGCGGCCTGCGGGATGCCGCCGGGGCGCAGGCCGATGACGCTGGAGATGTTGACGATGGCCCCGCCGTTCGTGGCGGCCCGGGCGAAGGCCTGCGCCATCCAGTAGCTGCCCATCAGGTTGACGTCGACGACGGAGCGGAACTGGTCCGGCGTCTCCCGGCTGGCGGGGACGGCGGTGCCCACGCCCGCGTTGTTGACCAGCACGTCCACCCGTCCGAAGTGCTCGACGGCGGTGGCGATCAGCGCCTCGCAGTCCTCGGGCCGGCTGACGTCGGTGGCGCGGGCCGCGTACCGGCGGCCGGCCGCCTCGACCAGCGCGCCCGTCCCCGGCAGTCGCTCCACCCGGCGGGCGCCGAGCACCACGTCGGCACCGGCCTCGGCGAGCGCGCGGGCGAACGACACCCCCAGGCCGGAGGAGGCGCCGGTCACCACGGCGACCTTCCCGTCGAGGCGGAACCGGTCCATCACGCTCACCCTGGTGCTCCTCACGCTCGCCGTGCCCTGGACGCCATACCGACCAGCCGGTATGTTCGGCGTCCGGCGACGGTAGCGAGCCGCCGCCATGCGCGTCAATGGGAGGGCAGCCATGGACTTCGAACCGACCGCACGCGCCGCCGAGCACCTCAAGCGGCTCCAGGAGTTCATGGACGACCACGTCCACCCGGCCGAGCCGGTCTACGCGGCGCAGCGGGCCGAGCTCGCGGCGGCCGGGAAACTCCACCACCTGCCCGCCGTCGTCGAGGACCTCAAGGCCGAGGCCCGCCGTCGAGGACTGTGGAACCTCTTCCTGCCCGCCGTCTCCGGCCTGACCAACCTGGAGTACGCCCCACTCGCCGAGCTGATGGGCCGCTCCATCGAGCTCGCCTCGGAGGCCACCAACTGCGCGGCGCCGGACACCGGCAACATGGAGATCCTGCACATGTTCGGCACCGCCGAGCAGCAGGAGCGCTGGCTGCGCCCGCTGCTCGCCGGCGAGATCCGGTCGGCCTTCGCGATGACCGAGCCGGACGTCGCCTCCAGCGACGCCACCAACATCTCCACCCGGATCGAGCGCGACGGAGACTCGTACGTCATCAACGGCCGCAAGTGGTGGACCACCGGCATCGCCGACCCGCGCTGCCAGATCATGATCGTGATGGGCAAGACGGACCCGTCGGCCGACACCCACCGGCAGCAGTCGATGATCCTGGTGCCGGTGGACACTCCCGGCGTCGAGGTGGTCCGCTCGCTGCCGGTCTTCGGCTACCACGACCAGCACGGGCACGGCGAGGTCGTCTTCACCGACGTCCGGGTGCCGGCGTCGTACCTGCTCGGCGAGGAGGGCGGCGGCTTCGCCCTCGCCCAGGCCCGGCTCGGCCCCGGCCGCATCCACCACTGCATGCGCGCCATCGGCCTGGCCGAGCGCGCGCTGAGCCTGATGGTGCACCGCGCCGCCGGCCGGGTCGCCTTCGGCCGGACGCTGGCCGAGCAGGGCGTGGTGCAGCAGCAGATTGCCGAGTCCCGGATGGCGATCGAGCAGGCCCGCCTGCTCACCCTCAAGGCCGCCTGGATGATCGACAAGTACGGCGCCAAGGGCGCGCGCACCGAGATCGCCGCCATCAAGGTGATCGCCCCCCGGGTCGCCCTGGAGGTGCTCGACCGGGCGATCCAGGTGCACGGCGGCGCCGGGGTCTCCGACGACGTCCCGCTCGCCGCGATGTACGCCGGCGCCCGTACGCTGCGCATCGCCGACGGCCCCGACGAGGTGCACGTACGCGACGTCGCCCGGCGCGAGATCCGCCGGCAGCTGGAGTCGCGGTGACCGTCACGACCACCGAGCCGACCACCCCGGCCGGGCGGCGGCGGGCGCCGCGCGGCTCGGCCCGGCGCAGCATCGTCGCGGCGGCCACCGAACTCTTCGCCCGCCGCGGCTACGAGGCGACCAGCGTGCAGGAGATCGTGGCCGCGGCCGAGGTCACCAAGGGCGCCCTGTACCACTGGTTCGGGTCGAAGTCCGAGCTGCTCACCAGCATCTACCGGGAACTGCTCGCCGAGCAGACCCAGCGGCTGCGGGAGATCGCCGACGGCAGTGGGCCGGTCGAGGAGCGGCTGCGCGCGGCCGCCCTCGACGTCGTGGAGCACACCGCCGAGCACGCCGACGAGCTGACCGTCTGGGCCAGGTCGGCGCACCTGCTCGACGACGAGCAGGCCGAGGCGACCCGCCGGGAGCGGCGGCGCTACCACGACCTGTTCCGCGACCTGGTCCGCGAGGGGCAGGCCAGCGGGGCGGTGCGCACCGACCTCTCCGCCACCGTGATCACCCACGCGTTCCTCAGCGCCCTGGGCAACACGCACACCTGGTTCCACCCCGACGGCCCGCTGACCTTCGCGGAGGTCGGCCACCAGCTCGTCGCGCTGTTCCTCGGCGGCCTGCGCCCGCCCGGACCGGACCCGGTGGCGCCCCACCTCGCGGAGCGACCAACGGACGCGCGCCCCGCCGAGGGTGGCGCGCCACGGCCCCGGCAGAGCCCGGGCAGGAACGGGTGAGCGACGAGGAGCGCCCCGCGCCGCCCGCGGCGCGGGACAGTGTGGAGCCGCCCGCCGCGGCCGGCTCGGCCGCCCCAGCGAAGCCGACCGGGCCCGGCGGGGAACCCGTCCGGGCCGAGCTGGCCGAGGTGCTCCAGCGCCAGGCCGGGCTCCACGACGCGGCCCGCGCCGAGGCGGCGGCGAAGCGGCACGCGGCCGGGCGGCGCACCGTACGGGAGAATCTCGCGGACCTGATCGATGACGGCAGCTGGCTGGAGTACGGCGGGCTGGCCGTGGCGGCGCAGCGGTCCCGGCGGCCGCTCGCGGACCTCGCCGCGGCGACCCCCGCCGACGGCGTCGTCGTCGGCGTCGGCCGGGTCGGCGGTACCCGGGTCGCCGCGGTGGCGTACGACTACAGCGTCCTCGCCGGCACCCAGGGCGTCACCGGTCACCGCAAGACCGACCGGCTCCTCGACGTCGCCGCGCGGGACGGGCTGCCGGTCGTGGTCTTCGCCGAGGGCGGCGGCGGCCGGCCGAGCGACACCGACCATCCGACCGTGGCCGGTCTGGAGCTGACCACCTTCGCGTCGCTGGCCCGGCTGCGGTCGCTGCGGGTCGGGATCGCGGCCGGGTACTGCTTCGCCGGCAACGCGGCGCTGCTGGGCATGTGCGACGTCACCATCGGCGTCGCGGGGGCCAGCATCGGCATGGGCGGACCGGCCATGGTGGAGGCCGCCGGGCTCGGCGCGGTCGCGCCGCGGGACGTCGGCCCACTCCACGTGCACCTGGCCAGCGGCGCCGTCGACCTCGCCGCGGCCGACGACGCCGACGCGGTCCGCCTGGCCCGGCGCGTCCTCGGCCACGCGGGCGGGACGCTGACGGACGGCCGGCACGAGGACCAGCGCCGGCTGCGCGACGTGCTGCCGGAGAACCGGCGCCGCGCCTACGACGTGCGGGGCGTGTTGCGCCTGCTCTTCGACGTCGACTCGGTGCTCGAACTGCGGGAGCGGCACGGCCGGTCCCTGGTGACGGCCCTCGCCCGCCTCGACGGGCGGCCGGTGGGGGTGATCGCCAACAATCCGCTGCATCGGGCCGGGGCGATCGACGCCACCGCCGCCGGCAAGGCCACCCGGTTCCTGCGACTCTGCGAGCGGCTGGGCCTGCCCGTGGTGAGCCTCTGCGACACCCCGGGGATCATGGTCGGCCCCGACGCCGAACGGACCGGGCTGGTGCGCGCGGTGGGCGACCTGTTCACGGCCGGCGCGTCGCTGCGTACCCCGCTGGTGGCGGTGGTGCTGCGCAAGGCGTACGGCCTCGGCGCCATGGCGATGGCCGGCGGCGGCTTCCACGCCACCCGCCTCACGCTGGCCTGGCCGACCGGCGAGGTCGGCGCCATGGGCCTGGAAGGCGCGGTGCGGCTCGGTCACCGCCGGGAGCTGGCCGAGATCCCCGACGAGGACGAGCGCCGACGCCGGTACGACGAGCTGGTCGCCGACGCCTACGACCGGGGGCGGGCGCTCTCGGCCGCGGCGAGCTTCGAACTCGACGACGTCGTCGACCCCGCCGACACCCGGGACCGGCCCGTCGCGGCGCTGTTCTGACCGGGTGCGGCGCTCAGCCCGCCGCCGGTGCCGCCGCGGTGCTGGTCAGCACCTGACCGGTGCGCGGCCCGCCCGCCAGCGCGCCCGGGCCCCACTCCATCGCCACCAGGAACAGGGTGCGCCCGTCCGGGCCGCCGAGCGCGCACGCGAAGCAGCCCCGGTCCAGGTCGATTCGGTCCAGCACCCGGCCACCCTCGGCCACCCGCACCGCGCAGCGGTTCGGCACGTCGCCGTACCAGACGGCGCCCTCGGCATCGAGGCAGATGCCGTCGGGCGCGGCGTCGGGGATCGCCGCCCAGACCCGCCGACCGGTCAGCGCGCCGTCGGCGGCCACGTCGTACGCGGTGAGCCGGGCGGCGTACGACTCGGCGACGATCAGGGTGCCGCCGTCCGGCGTGAGCACCATGCCGTTGGGGAAGGCGAGACCGTCGGCCACCAGCCGGGGTGGCCCGTCGGGCGGGACCAGGGCGATCGCGCCCGGCGCGAACTCGCCGCCGGGGAAGTCGAACCCGATGGTGTTGACGTACGCGTTGCCCCGGGCGTCCGTCACCACCTCGTTCCACGGGTGCGCCACCAGCGACCGCAGGTCGGCGTGGCCGACCAGCGTGCCGTCCGGCTCCCGGCGCAGCAGCCGACCGGCCCCGCCGGCGACGACCAACAGCCGGCCGTCGGGCAGCCAGTCGAGGCAGATCGGCAGGCCGTCGACCCGGGCCGCCACCTCGGTCCGGCCGTCGGCGTCGACCGTCAGCACCTCCCCGGCACCCCAGTCGGCGAGCCAGAGCCGCCCGTCGTGCCAGCGGGGCGACTCCCCGAAGGCCAGTCCGTCCACCAGTACGCGTGGTGCCGTCATCGGTGCCTCCCCATCAGGTCACGGGCCCGCCGCAGGTGCGCCCGCTCGGCGGTGTTGTCGGTGCGCGCGATCGCCGCGTCGTACGCCCGGGCGGCCTCCCCGGTGCGGCCCAGCCGGCGCAGCAGGTCGGCGCGGACGGCGTGGAACACGTGGTACCCGGCCAGGTCGAGGCCGTCGACCAGGACGAGCGCGGCGGCCGGTCCGGCCACGTCGGCCACCGCGACCGCCCGGTTGAGCGCGACCACCGGGCCGGGGGCGACGGTCATCAGCTGGTCGTAGAGCGCCACGATCTGGCCCCAGTCGGTGTCGGCGGCGGTCGCCGCGTCGCTGTGCACCGCGTTGATCGCCGCCTGGATCTGGTACGGCCCGGGCCGGTCCCGCCGCAGGCAGCGGCGGACCAGCGTCTGCCCCTCGGCGATCAGCTCGCGGTCCCACCGGTCGCGGTTCTGCTCGGCCAGCGGCACCAGAGCGCCGTCGGGTCCGGTACGGGCGGGCCGGCGCGCCTCGGTGAGCAGCAGCAACGCGAGCAGCCCCAGCGCCTCCGGCTCGTCCGGCATCAGCTCGGCGAGCAGCCGGGCCAGCCGGACCGCCTCGGCGCACAGCTCGTCGCGGACCAGCCGCTCCCCCGAGCTGGCGGTGTGCCCCTCGTTGAAGATCAGGTAGACCACGGCCAGCACGGCCCGGAGCCGGTCGGGCAGGTCCGCGTCGCGGGGCACCCGGTACGGGATCCCGGCGTCCCGGATCTTCGCCTTGGCCCGGACCAGGCGCTGGGCCATGGTCGGCTCCGCCACCAGGAAGGCGCGGGCGATCTCGGCGGTGCTCAGGCCGCCGAGCAGCCGCAGGGTCAGCGCGACCCGGGCGGCGGCGCCCAGCGCCGGGTGGCAGCAGGTGAAGATCAGGCGGAGCCGGTCGTCGCGCACGGGTCCCTCCTCGGCCGGTGCGTCGCGGGCGTACAGGAGTGCGGCCTGCGCGTGCCGGTCGGCCCGGGTGGCCTCACGGCGCAGCCGGTCGACCGCCCGGTTCCGGGCGGTGGTGATGATCCAGCCGGCGGGACTCGGTGGCACTCCGTCGACCGGCCAGCGGCCGACGGCCGTGGTGAACGCCTCCTGGACCGCCTCCTCGGCGAGGTCGATGTCGCCGAGGACGCGGATCAGGACGGCGACCGCGCGGCCGTACTCCGCGCGGAACACCCGCTCGACGTCGGTGGGCATGGGCGGCGGTCAGACCTCCCCCTGGAACGGGCGCACCTCGATCGGCAGGGTGGTCGCCAGGGCGTACCGGCGGCCCCACTCCAGGGCGGCGTCCAGGTCCGGCGCGGTGATGATGGTGAAACCGCCGAGGTACTCCTTGCCCTCGATGTAGGGCCCGTCGGTGACCAGCACCTCCTCCCCCTTCGGGCGCAGCACGGTGGCCGTCTCCGGAGCGTGCAGACCGTTGCCGAAGACCCACGACCCGGCCTCGACCAGCTCGTCGTGGATGGCGTCGACCTTGCGCATCACCCCGGCCAGGAACTCCGGGTCGGGCATCCCCTCGCCCGCCGGCTGGTACATGCTGATCAGGTACTGCTTCACGGTGTCCTCCTCGCCCGGCGGCCGGGCCTTCGCCGGCCCCTTCACCCTCCACACGAACGGGCCGCCGCCGGATCGACACGCCGACCGAGGTTGATGTCGGTCGTCTTCGCGGGGCCCGCGCCAAGCGGCCGGCTGTGCTTGGATGCCGATCATGTCCGTACCGACGCCCGACCCCGACCATCAGCCCGAGCCGGGCGGCCGACCGCCCGCCGGGAAGGCGCCGGGTCCGGTCCTGGCCGCCGCCATCCTGCTCTACATCGGCGGCGGGCTGACCCTCCTGTACTGTCAAGGATCGTTAGATACTAGGGTCGATGTTGCCAACCACGAACGTCGATCTAGGGGGACGGTCTGATGGTACGGCGTAAGGCCCGATCGGGGAATCGGGGCCGGTTCGACAGTAAGGACGCGTTGCTAGCCGGCGGCGTAGAGGTGCGGGCGTTGCGGTATCAGCGCGCGAGTCAGGACAAGAAGGAGCAGGGCAAGAGCGTCCACGACCAGGGCGTACTCAACCTGGCGGAGATCACGAAGCGGTCCTGGACGGACGCGGGGTCCTTCACCGACAACCACCGCTCGGCCAGCCGCCGCGCCACGAAGGAGCGGGAGCAGTTCGAGTTGTTGATCGAGCAGATCCGCGCGGGCAAGGGTGACGTGCTGGTGGTCTGGGTGATCTCCCGCAAGGAACGGGACCTCGCGGTGTTCGTGAAGATCCGGGACATGTGCCACGAGGTCGGCCTGTTCTTCTGGCTGGTCGGCGGGGTGCTGTATGACCTGCGGGACAAGAACGACCGGATGATGCTCGGCTTCCAGGCGGTGCAGGCCGAGTGGATGGCCGACTCGATCCGCGACAACGTGCTGCGCGGCATCGTCGGCGCAGCCGAGGCGGGCCGCCCGCACGGGAAGATCACCTACGGGTATCGGCGGATCTACGACCAGCGCACCAGAGCACTCCTGCGCCAGGAGCCTGACACCGAGATCCGCACGGCCGTCGCGGCGGATGCGGCGGTGACGGAGTATTCGCATGCGCAGGTGGTGCGAGACACCTTCCGCAAGATCGCCGAAGGCATGCCACTGACCGTGCGGGAAGCCGAACTCAACCGGCTCGGGATCCCCGCCTCGCAGGGTGGGATCTGGCGGCGCGGAATCCTGCGCAAGCAGGTGATGAACCCGGCCTACATCGGCAAGCGGGTGCTCCGCGGGGAGATCGTCGGCGATGGGATCTGGCCCGCCCTGGTGGACGAGGAGACGTACTGGTCGGTGGTGCGGATGCTGGAGGACCCGTCCCGTACGACGACTCGTCCGGCCCGTGCGGTGCACTTGCTCTCGTACATCGTGCGCTGCGGCGTGTGCGACGGGCCGTTGTCGTCGCAGCGGGTGAACCGGCACGGCTGGACCGGCCAGGTGTACTCCTGCCTACACAAACGGTGCGCCGCAGTGAAGGCCGAATTCCTCGACGAGTACGTGCAGCGCGCGGTGGTGGCGTGGCTGTCCCGCCCCGACGTCTACGACATCCTCACCGCCGCCAGCGCCAGCGACGAGGAAGTCGCTCACGCCCGCGCCGAAGCACAACGGCTGCGGGGAGAGTTGGAGGAGTGGCGCAAGCTCGGCGAGGAGGGCGAGGTCACCGCTATCGCCTACGCCCGCGCCGAGAAGGGCCTGCTGGCACAGATCGCCGAGTACGAGCAACGCGCCGCCGAAGCCGGTATCCCCGCCGTACTGCGCGGACGCATCGGGGACCAGGCCGTCACGGCGTGGCAGGAACTCGGCGACGACATCCCGGTCAAGCGGGAGATCATCCGCACCGTCGCCGACATCAAACTCCTGCGCGCTGGGTTCAAGGGCGAACGCCGCACCTTCGGCCGCCACCGCCTCGACTGGACCTGGAAGTTCGGCCCGCAGGACCAGCAAGTGGCCTGAGCTTCAGTGTTGCTCGGAGGAAATCGCCCGACGACTTGACCTTGAGGCAGAGGTGAGCGTCGATCGTGTCCGCCGTCCCGCCGCAATCGGACGGGGCGGCGCGACCCGTCGACGGAAGGTGTTTCGCCGTGCCCCGCGAACGACTCAGCGCCCTCGCCGCCTTGCCCGACGACGTGATCGATCCGCTGCTGTGGCGGCTCGCTCTCGACGTCGTCGCCGCCCACCAGCCCGACGAGCGGGGCAACTGCCGCAACCTTCAGTGCGCCGGCCAGCGCGGCATGTGCGCCGCCGCCCGCGCCGCTCGCCGCGCCATGACCCCGGCTCGCACCAGCCGACCATCCGCCGCCCCATCAGAGCCGAGACCCTCCCACGAGCGCGGCCCCACCGTCCCCGCCCGCCAATTCCGGGGCTGGTTCGCTACCTTCCCCCATCAGCGGGAAGCACGTCACCTTCTGGGGCAGGCATTTCAGCGCCTTCCGGTGGCGCCCGCCGCGTGAGTCGGGCGGCGAGTTTCCCTCTGCGGGGATTCCCCATCCGCAGCGAAGCACGGGTGCGCAGTGGCCCGAGGCGTTGGCCGTACCCCAGCCGTCGGCTCGCGAAGTGATCTGACGGTCGCACCGCCCTCGTACCATCCGCCTATGAGCATCCGATGGGTAATCGATGTGCTGCGTCGCAGCCGTGATCGATTCCAGCCTGTGCTCGAAGACCCGGATCGAGGGCATGTCGCCACGTACGACGAGGCGGTCGTGTACTTCACGTTCGTGTTCGGGTCGGTGCCCGTGTCGCCACATATCGTCGCCGATCGACTTCTCGCGGCAGAGGTTGCAGAGACGGTCACTTCGCCAATCGACGGTGAGGTGCGTATGGCGCCCCGGTACAGGGGACTCGTCCGGGTGATCCGTGATGCCGAACGGCTCGCAGAGGCCAGTCGTGCTGTGACCTACGGACAGTTCGCAGGATGGGCTCGCAAGCATCCCTTGCTGGCGGCACGGCTCGCGACCTCGGCAGTGAATCGGAAGGTGAAGGGGGCGATCGGTCGGCCCATCGATCGCAGCGATGAAGAGGATGCTGACGTCGATGAGGACGTCGAGACAAAGATGCGCCGCCTGGTCGAGGAGGTTAACGCATCGGTGGCGCGCCGCCAGGCGCTGAATGCCATCCAGCATTCCCGCGAAAAGGACATGTACCAGGCTGCGTACCTCGAGTCCGAACCGTACCTGCGCTTGACTCTGCGAAAGGTGAACTTCGGGCTTTCTGGATTTGCGGGGCAGGACGGGCTGGCCGAGGGGCAGCGCGGCGATGTGCTGCTCCTGGTGCACCGGTCGGGTGTATTGCAGCTGACCATGGCGGTCCGGATGCCGCAGGGGCTCAGCACTGACCAGCTAATTCCGCGGACAATCGCCTCGGGGGTCAGCCTTGGCTGGACAGAGGTGGCTGAGCCTGTGATGGAAGCCGCTTCTCGGAGAGGAAATCATGATCGGAGGAGATGGCCTGGTGACTGGCTGGTGGGCCTTCAAGAGGGGACCCGCTGGCGCCGCTTCGTCCACCCTCTGTGTCATCCTTGGGGAAGGCAGGGTGACCTGCTGAAACTCTGACCCGTGAGGGCGTGCAAGGAGATCCACCCCCGTGACATCGCACCATCCGGTACCCGACCCCGAGGTACCAGCAAAGCCCCGAACAAGGACATACACCGCCGCGTACAAGGCGCGGATCCTGGCCGAGTACGAGACCCTCGACAAGGCTGGCAAGGGTGCCCTGCTTCGTCGGGAAGGCCTGAACACGTCGCTGCTCGCGGCGTGGAAGCACCAGCGTGACGCCGGCGCCCGCGAGGCCCTGGCCAAGCCGGCCGGGCGACCGAAGACCGACCCGGCGGTGCGGGAGGCAGCCAGGTTGCGGGCCGACAACGAGCGGCTGCGCGCCGAGTTGGACAAGGCCCGCAGGGTGATCGAGGTGCAGGGAAAACTCTCCGCGCTGTTGGGGCAACTCGCGACCGACAGCCAGCACAGCGGGAGCGAGCCGACACCATGATCGACGCTGCGATCACCGAGCTGACGTCGCTGATCGGGGTCCGGGCGGCGTG
>NZ_QGKS01000189.1 GCF_003172935.1 Micromonospora sicca
GGGGCGGGCGGCACGGCGGGTTCGGCGACGGACGGGTCGGTGTCCGGGGTCAGCAGTGTGACGGCGGCCAGGGCGAGCAGCGCGACGCCCAGCACGGCGGCCGCCACCAGCAGGAGGACACGCCGGCGTCGGGTCGGCACCCGCCCGGTGCCGGGGCCGCGTGCCGGTGGAGCGGGTGCGACCTCCTGGGCCGGAGCGGCCGGGCCTCGACCTGCCACCTCGCGACCGTCCGGGCTCCGATCGGCGCCGGCGGGAGCGGGCGGGCCGGCTGCCACGGTGACCGGCGCGGCGGCCGCCGTCGCGGCATCGGACGAGGCCAGCAGGGCCGCGAGCCGGCCCCGGACCGTGGTGGCGTCGGTGGGCCGGTCGGCCGGGTCCTTGGCGAGCAGCTCGGACGCCAGGGCATCCAGGTCGACCGGTACGTCGGGCCGGCGCGTGCGCAGCGGCGGGGGCGGCTCGTTGACGTGCTGGTGCAGGACGCTGAGCGGGTCCCCGGAGAACGGCGGGACGCCGGCGAGCATCGCGTAGAGCGTGCAGCCCAGGCTGTAGAGGTCGGTACGGGGGTCGACCGGCCGGCCGAGCGCCTGCTCCGGTGACATGTACGAGCTGGTCCCCAGCTTCGTCGCCGGACCGGTGAGGGTGTTCTGCCCGCCCGCCGGCGGGAGCCGGGCGATGCCGAAGTCGCAGATCTTCACCGTGCCGGACGGAGTGACGATCAGGTTGCCGGGCTTGACGTCCCGGTGCACCACCCCGGCCACGTGCGCGGCGGCGATTCCGTCGCAGGCCTGCATCGCGATCGACACCGCCTGTTCGACGGGGAGCGGGCCGTCGGCGATCAGCGCCGCCACGGTCCGCCCCTCCACCAGCTCCATCACCAGGTAGGAGTCGTCCGCCTCGGTGCCGAAGTCGTACACGGCGACGATGTGGGGGTGGGTCAGCCGGGCCGCCGCGCGGGCCTCGCGGTCGAAGCGTTCGGCGGCCATCGGCTCGTCGAGGCCGGCCTCGGTGAGCACCTTGATCGCCACCGGCCGGTCCAGCCGCAGGTCCCGCCCCCGCCACACCTCGCCCATGCCGCCGGTGCCCAGCAGCTCCTCGGGCAGGTAGCGGCCATCCAGCAGACGTCTCAGCACCACGTCACTGTTTCCAGCCGCGGTCGTCGTTACACGGGGCGGCCGGTGGTGCGCCGGCTGGAATCGGGGTGGTCGGACGGGTCAGGTCTCCCGTTGGACGGTGTCGGAATGCATCGGGGCCGTCGGGGTAGGAGAACAGGCAACAACCCCCCGAAAGTGAGGTGTGATCCCCATGCCGACCGCACGCGAGATCATGACCAGTGACGTGACCTGTGTCCGGGAGCAGGACGACCTCAAGGCCGCCGCCCGCCGGATGGCGGAGCTCGGCGTCGGCTCGCTGCCGATCTGCGGCGACGACAACCGGCTCAAGGGCATGTTGACCGACCGGGACATCGTGGTGAAGGTGCTCGCCGAGGGCCGCGACCCGGGCAGAGTGACCGCCGGTGAGCTGGCCCAGGGCGAGGCGGTGACGATCGGCGCGGACGACGACGCGGCCGAGATCCTGCGGACCATGGGCAAGCACAAGGTGCGCCGGCTGCCGGTGATCGACGGGCACGAGCTCGTCGGGATCATCGCCGTCGCCGACGTGGCCCGGTCGCTGCCGGAACGCCCGGTGGGCGACCTCATCGAGGCCATCTCCGAGCGCTCCTGACCGGCCGCCGCACACCCGTCGCCGCCCCTCCGGCCCACGCCGGGGCGGGCGGCGATCCGCTTCCGGTCGCCCTCAGGCCGGTGGGGTCAGCGGTGCGGTCTCGCCGCGCAGGATGGTCCGGACCTGCCGGATGAAGCCGCGGCGGCGGGCCTCCGCGATGAAGTTGCGCAGCGGCGAGCGGAACACCGGGTAGTCGTCGTAGTGGATCGGCACGGTCAGCTTCGGGCGGATCAGCTCCACCACGTCGGCACCCTGCTGGGCGTCCATGGTGAGCAGGATGCCGGCGATCCTGGTGCCGCCGAGGTGGATCAGCATGGCGTCGATGTCCGGGTACCGCTCGGGGATCCGGGCGAGCTGCGGGCGGCTCAGCGTGTCCCCGGTGACGTAGAGCCGGAACTCCGGCGACCCGCCGCGTACCAGGTCGATCATCGTGCCCATCACGTCGGGCAGCAGCCGGTCCAGCACGCCGGGCCCGTGCTGCCCGGGCAGCGAGGTCAGCCGCAGCGTGGCGTCGCCGTGGTGCAGCTCGTACGAGTCCCAGGTGGGCAGGCCCTGCGCCGCCCCGAACCCCCAGCGGCGCAGCTTCTGTTCCGCCTGCGGCGTGGTGACGATCGGCAGCGACGGGTCCAGCCCGCGGCGGGCCACCCGGTCGAAGTGGTCGCCGTGCAGGTGGGACAGGACCACCGCGTCCAGGGTGGGCAGTTCGGGGATGGTCAGCGCGGGCTCCGTGCTCCGCTTCGACCACAGCCCCCGACCCAGGTACGCCCGCTGTCCCCGGTGCAGGAAGTTCGGGTCGGTGAGCAGGGTGAAACCCCCGATCCGGAGCAGGGTGGTGGCGGTGCCGATGAACGTCACCTCGGGCTGGTCGCTCGCCATGGTCGGGTCCTACCCGCCATCGGTGCGGGCATGCGGCTCGGCCGACGGTCGGACGCCGGGCTGCGGGAGGCGGTCGACGAGCCGGGTCAGGGCGCCGTTGGCGACGGTGGCGCCGAGCGCGGAGCCGGCGGCGATGGACCAGCCCACCGGGCCGAGCGGGGTGCAGCCGAAGAACTGGCTGACCCCGGGCGTCTGCACCACGGCGACCAGCACGCCGATCGACGTGGCGGTGGACGCCAGTACCGCGGGGCTGGTGCCGCCGGCCAGCACCGTCTGCCCGAGCTGGGTGCCGACCAGGGAGGCCAGGGCGACCGTGCCGGCCCGCCGACGTCGGCCGGTGTACCGGGCCAACGTCCAGCCGGCGGTCGCGCCCAGCGTGGTGGCGGTGGCCCGCAGCCCGATCTCCCGGGTCATCGTCTCGCCCAGCGAGGTGTCCGGACCCTCGCGCAGCAGGTCTTCGGCCCCGTCGGCGGCGGGCGGCCGGACCGCGATGGCCAGCGCCGGCGCCAGGTCGGTGAGCAGGTTGACCAGGAGCAGTTGTCGGCCGGTCAGCGCGGACCGGCCGGTCGACGCGGCGGTCAGCACGCTGAACCCGATCTCGCCCAGGTTGCCGCCGACCAGGATGCTCAGCGCGTGGCGGACCGAGGACCACATCGCCCGCCCCTCGACCAGGGTGGCGATGATGGTCTCCAGCCGGTCGTCGGTGACCACCAGGTCGGCCGCGGCGCGGGCCGCCGGGGTGCCGCGCTGGCCGAGGGCGATGCCCACGTCGGCCAGCCGGATCGCCGGCGCGTCGTTGGCGCCGTCCCCGGTCATCGCCACCGTCCGGCCGTGCCGCTGCAAAGCCTGGATGATGCGTACCTTGTGGGCGGGGGTGCAGCGGGCGACAACGTCGGTGTTGGTGAGCCGCTCGGCCAGGGCCTTGTCGTCGAGCCGGTCCAGCTCGGTCGCGGTGACCACGCGCTGCTCGCCGTTGTCGGGACTGATGATCGATGCGATCGCCTCGGCGGTGGCCGGATGGTCCCCGGTGATCATGATGGTGTGCACGCCGGCCTGCCGGATCCGCCGCACGGCGGGCGCGGCGCTCTCCCGGACGCCGTCGGCGAGCGCCAGGAAGCCGACGAAGACCAGCCCCTCGACCTGCTCGTCGGTCACCGTCTCCGTGCCGACCGCGCACTCGCCGACGGCGAGGACCCGGTGCCCGGCCCCGGCCCGTTCGGCGAGCATCCCGTGCAGCTCCGCCCGGCCCGCCTCGTCCAACGGCTCGTCCCCAGCGGCGGTACGCCGGGCCGCGCAGCGCGGCAGCACCGTCTCGGGGGCGCCCTTCACGCTCAGCAGCAGCCGGCCTTCGGTCCGTCCGACCGTGGCGTGGTAGCCCCGGGACGGCTCGAACGGCAGCCCGCCCACCGCCTCCCACTCCGCCGCGCCGGTCCGTTCCGTCACCCCGGCGGTGTCCGCGCCGCGGCGTACCGCCCGGTCGGTCTGCTGGGGCAGCTCGTCCGGTTCGGGCGCGGCGGGGGTGGCGCGCAGCGCGGTGGCCAGGGTCAGCTTGAGCGGCTCGTCCAGCCGGTCCGGCGGGGCGTGCCGGCCACCGCCGTCGCCCACCCCGGCGAGCAGCAGTTTCCCCTCGGTGAGCGTGCCGGTCTTGTCGAAGCAGAGCACGTCGACCCGGCCCAGCGCCTCGATGGTGCGCGGGTTGCGGACCAGCGCGCCGTGCTCGGCGAGCCGGCGGGCGGCGGCCAGCTGCGCGGCGCTGACCAGGAACGGCAACCCCTCCGGCACCGAGGCGACGGCCAGGTTCGCGGCGGTGGCCGCCGTCTCCGCCAGCGGTACGCCCCGGAGCAGCCCCGCCCCGGCCACCGCGATCGCCGACCCGGCGGCGAGCGGCAGCGCGGCACTGGTGAGCCTGCCCAGCCGGGTCTCCACGCCGCTGGCCGGGGGTGCCTGGCGGGCCAGGGCGAGGCTGCGGCCCGCCTCGGTCTCCTCCCCGGTCGCCACGACCACGGCGGTGCCGTGCCCGGCGGCGACGGTGGTGCCCTCGTACAGCATCGACCGCCGGTCGGCGACGGCGGCGGCCACCACCGGGTCCGGGGTCTTGCCGACCGGCAGCGACTCTCCGGTCAGCGACGACTCGTCGGCCTCCAGCCCGTCGGCGGTGAGCAGCCGGCAGTCGGCGGGGATCGCGTCGCCGGGGCCGACCGTGACCACGTCGCCGGGCGCCAGGTCCTCCGCGGCGACCACCTGCTCCGCACCGTCGCGGAGGACCCGCGCGGTCACCGCCGCGCGGGTCAGCAGCTCGGCCAGGGAGCGTTCGGTGTTGCGCTGGTGCACCGCGCCGATCAGCGCCGACCCGCCCACCACCCCGCCGACCAGGGCGGCGTCGACCAGCGAGCCGAACGCGGCGGAGAGCACCGCCCCGGCGGCGAGCACCGGGGTGAGCGGGTTGGCCAGCTCGTCGACGAACACCCGGAGCAGCCCGGACGGTCCGGCGGCCTCGCCGGTGACGCCATCGCGCCGGCGGGCCGCCTCGGCCGTGCTGAGCCCGTCCGGACCGGTGTCGAGCTGTCGCAGCACGGTCTCCACCGGCATCAGGTGCCAGGCGGTCACCGGCGGCACGGACCGGCGGGTGCGGTCCGGCAGCCGCCGGGCCCGCCACACGCCGTGCGCGAAGGCGAGCGCGGCGGCGCCGTTCACCGCGGCCAGGGCCCGGCCGGGGAGCTGCTGCGGGTCGGCGGTGAACGCGCCCAGCGCGCCGAGGCCACTGCCGGCCATCCCGATCCGGATGTTCTGCCCGGTCATCCGGCGGGCCACTCCGGTCGCCTCGATCAGCAGCGCGGGGATCCGCAGGTCGACGCCGACCAGCAGGTGGGCGCCCCACGGCGGGAGGTCGTCCGGGTCGGCGACGCCCAGGCCGCAGTCGGCGGCACCGAGCGCCGAGCGGTCGCCGGAGACCAGCATGACCACCGCGCCGTCGCGTTGCAGGGCGCGTACCGACTGGGTGAGTCGCGGGCCGCCGGGCAGCACGGCGTCGGCGAAGTCGTACCGGCCGTCGTCGTCACCGCCCACCACCAGCCGCAGTCCGGCCTGGCGGGCGGCGGTGGGGAGGGCGTCGACGCCGGGTGCCGGTGCGGGTTCCACCCGCAGCACCGCGGCGAGGGTGTCCCCCTGGGCGAGACCGAGCAGGGTGCCCCCGTCCTCCCGGAGCCGGCGGCTGTCCGGGGTGTCGCCGGGGTCGTCGGCGTCGATCCGGTCCAGTGGCCCGAGCCGCCACCCGTCGGCCTCCCGCAGCCCGTCGGGGGCCTCCGGGTCGAAGAGTGCGAAGGCCCGTGCGGCGACCTGACCGGTGTCCGCCCCGGGCAGCGGCGCCAGGTCGGCCAGCACGCCCCGGTCCGAGCCGAGGACCGCCGCGTCCAGCACCACCGTGTCGATCCGGTCGAGTTCCCGCAGCACGCTGCGGTCCATGACGATCACACCGCGCCGGGCCAGCATCCGGCCGAGCTGCGCCGCATATCCTTCGCGGCCGCTCCCCGGGGCCTTGGGCAGCGCGGACAGCGCCAGCGCGGCGGCCCGCTTCGGGCCGGCCACCGGGACCGCGACCGCGCCGGCGGCGGCGCCCGCGGCGAGCGACCGGGTCACGTACCGCTCGGCCGGCCCCGGCGGCGTCGGACAGGGGCGTTCGCCGGCGGGTACCCGGGCGACCGCCCGCTCCGGGTCGCCCGTCAGCCTCGGCTCGGCCTTCGACCAGGCGGCGAGCTGGGCGCGGGCCTCACCCCACTGCACCACCCGCTGCACGCCGTCCAGCACGATCCCGGTCCAGCCGCCGGCGAGCCCCTGGGCCACCGCCTCGGCGAGCGGGAAGAGCAGTTGGGCGCGGGGGTCCGCGCGCAGGCCCCGGTCGGCGAGGGCGTGCAGTTTCGGGTGCAGGTCGACTGCGGTGAGGAAGCCGGCGACCTCGCCGGGGACCGGTGTGAACGGCAGGATCCGGGTGGCCGCCGAGATGGTCAGGCCGAGCGCGTCGGAGGCCAGCGCGCCGAGGGTGCGGGGGGTGCGCGGCCCCTCCTCGGGCGGTTGCGGAGGCGCGACCTCAGGGTCGGGTTCGTGCGGGCAGACCCGCTCGGTCCGGGCGATCGTGGTGATCAGGTCGCGCAGCTGCGGCTTCGGCTCCTCGACGGCCACCACCACCCGGCCGGAGGGGGCGTTCACCCGGGCCCAGGCCACCCCGGGCATCCGCTCCAACGTCTGCTCGACCTGGCGGGCCAGCCGGTCTCCGCCGTCCTGGCAGACGCCGTGCACCTCGATGTGGTGCCGGCCGTCCCGGGACCACACCCGGCGGCGGGTCAGCCCGGCCACCCGGGCCAGCCGCGCCGCGACGTCGCCCACGCCGCGTGCGGTGTCGGCGACGGCCGCCGGCACGGGTGTCCGCCCGGCCAGGTCCCGCACGGCCGCGCCGCCGGGCACGGCGGAGGTGGCGGCCCGGGCCGCGTCCGGCACGGCGGCGGCGACGGTACGGACCGCGTGCGCGACGGCTTCCGGCACGCCGACCGGCGGCAGGAGCCGGCCGGCGACCCGGCCCAGCGACGTCATCGAGCGGTACGGCCGAGTCGCCGGCCCTGCTCCCCGGTGCCGCTGCCGCGCTCGCCGTACGCCATCTCGCCTCCCGCGCCTCGTCCCGGCGGCCTGGCTTCCCGACGGAGAGTCCGTTATGCCCTGCGAGCAGGGGAAGTTTCCCTGCCGGGCGGGGGCATGGACCGGGTCGCCGGTGGAATGCCGGTTCGGACGTCGATGGTGGGGCGAACCGGGGAGGTCGGGATGAGCACGCTGACGCGCAACCTCAGTGGGGGACACGAGACGCTCCGCACGTACGGCCGGCGGGTGGAGATCCCGATGCTCGGCGAGGTGGCGGTGCCGCCGCCGGACAAGGTCGCCTACTACGCCGGGCTCGGGGTGCTGGCCGCGCTGCAGGTCATCGAGTGGCCGTTGGCCCTGGTGATCACCGCCGGGCACCTGCTGGCCGACCAGCACATGTCCGGGCTGGTGAAGGGGGTGGGCGAGGCGCTGGAGTCGGCCTGACGAGACGGGGCTCACGGTTGACCTCAACCCGGGTTGAGGGCCGAGGCTGAGGGCATGCCGACCACACCCCGCGCGGCCCGCCGGTGACCGCCACCGCCGCTCCGGCCGCCCCGCCCGAGCACCTGTACGCCCCGCGCCTGCGGGCGATGACCGTGGGCAGCATCGCCCTGGTGTCCCTGCTGGCGTTCGAGGCGCTGGCCGTCGGCACCGCCATGCCGACGGTCGCCCGCAGCCTGGACGGGCTGGCCCTGTACGCGCTCGCCTTCGGTGGCCCGTTCGCCTCCGGCGTGGTCGCGATGGTGGTCTCCGGCATCTGGTGCGACGCGCGGGGACCCCGGGCGCCGATGTGGCACGGGGTGGCCTGGTTCGTGGTGGGGCTGCTGGTCGCCGGGAGCGCGTCGGCGATGGGGGTGCTGGTCGTCGGCCGGGTGGTGCAGGGCTTCGGCTCGGGCCTGCTGTCGGTGGCGCTCTACGTGATCGTGGGTCAGGCGTACCCGGAGGAGTTGCGGCGGCGGGTGTTCGCCGCGTTCGCGGCGGCCTGGGTCGTCCCGTCGCTGGTCGGTCCGGCGTTGGCCGGCCTGATCGTCGAGCACCTCGGCTGGCGGTGGGTCTTCCTGGCGGTGCCGGCGGTCGCGGTGCCGGCGGTGCTGCTGATCCAGCCCGGGCTGCGGGCGCTCGGCGCGACGGCGCCGGTCCGGCCGCCCGCGGGCGCGGCGGCCCGGATCGGCTGGGCCTGCGGGGCGGGGGCGAGCGCCGAACTGCTGCACTACGGGGGGCAGCAGCGCGGCGCGCTCGCGGTCGGCCTGGTGGGGGTGGCCCTGGTCGGGTTGCTCGGCTGCGCGCCGCGGCTGCTGCCGGCGGGTTTCCTGCGGGCCCGGCGGGGGCTGCCGACGGTGATCGGGCTGCGTGGCCTCGCCTCGGCGGCGTTCGCCGGGGCGGAGGTGGTGATCCCGTTGATGCTCTCCCGGGAGCGCGGGTTCGCCCCGACCGCGGCGGGTCTGGTGCTCACCGTGGGGCGGTCTCCTGGTCGGCCGGCTCCTGGCTCCAGGGGCGGTTGCGTACTCCGCGCTCCGCCGCCACGCTGCCCCGGGCCGGGCTGGGCTGCGTCACCGCCGGTACGGCCGTCGTGGCGCTGACCGTCGTGCCGGCCGTGCCGGTGCCGTTCGCGGTGCTCGGCTGGGCCACGGCCGGGCTCGGGATGGGGTTGCTCTACCCGTCCCTGTCGGTGCTCACCCTGGCCCTCTCCGCCTCGGGTGAGCAGGGCCGGAACAGCTCCTCGCTGCAATTGGGCGACTCGTTGTTCGCCGCCACCGTGCTGGCGCTGACCGGCGCGGTGCTGGCTGTCGGCCCGGCGCCCGGTCCGGCCGGGTACGCGGCGACGCTCGCGGTGGCGGCCGGCTGCGGGCTGCTCGGCGTGCTGCTCGCGGGCCGGGTGGTGGTGCCGTCACGAATGGGGATGCCGGCTCGTCAGTCCGGGTGAGACAGGGGGCGGTTCATGAGGGTTCTGGTCACCGGGGCGAGCGGCCGGCTCGGGCGGGTGGTGCTGCCGACGCTGCTCGGCGAGGGTTTCGCGGTGCGGGCGATGAGCCGGCACCGGCGCGACGACCCCCGGGTGGAGTGGGTGGTGGCGGACCTCGCGACCGGGGAGGGGCTGACCGGGGCGGTCGGCGGCGTCGAGGCGGTGCTGCATCTGGCCTCCGCGCCGGGCGGTGGTCGTACCCACGACGTCGACGTGCTCGGCACCCGGCGACTGGTCGTCGCGACCGGGTCCGCCGGCGTACGGCATCTGGTGCACGTCTCGATCGTGGGGATCGACCGGGTGCCATTCGGCTACTACCGCCACAAGCTGGCCGCGGAGGAGGTGGTCCGGGCCGGTGCGGTGCCGTGGAGCATCCTGCGGGCGACCCAGTTCTCGGAGTTCCTGGACGAGCTGCTGCGGTCCGCCAGCCGGTTCGGCCCGACGATCGGGGACCGGGCGGTGCTCGCCCAGCCGGTCGACCCGGGCGAGGTGGCGGCCCGGCTCGCCGCGCGGCTCGCGGCCGGTCCGTCGTACGCGGTCGAGGAGTTCGCCGGGCCGCAGGTGCTCCGGTTCGACGAGGCGGCACGCGCCTGGCGGGCGGCCCGGAACTCCCGCCGGCCGCTGCTGCCGGTACGGATTCCGGGGCGGCTGGGCCGGGCGCTGCGGTCCGGCGGGCTGACCACCGCAGCGACCCCGACCGGCACCCGGACCTGGGCGGATCATCTCGCTGACACGTACGGGGGAACCGGGCGGAGATGAAAGCGTCGGCGATTCACCTTCGCTTTAGCGTGGCCGCATGCTCGTTTTCGTCACCACGGTGATCCTCTACGTGTTCGGTTTCGTCTTCCTCTACGGCGTGATCCGGCTGGGTGTCCGGCACGGGATCGAGGACGTCGAAGCGCACCGCATCCAGGCGGCCCGGGCGGAGGAGCTCGCCTCGTTCCAGGACCGGACCTTCGCCCGCGAGAACGCCTTCCTCACCGGCAGCTGACCTCGGCCGAGCCGCGGGCAGGGTCTACCGAGCGCAACCGGGGCGCGGGTGCGAGGATCGCATCCGTGATGGGGACGCTGAAGACCGAGCCGGCCCGCGCCCGGCTGGACCTGCTGGCACCGCCGGTGGCCGCCGCGATCGAGCGGTGGCCGGCCGAGGCACCGGTCGACGTGGACGACGTGCTGGTCGCGCCGATCGACGCCGAACTGGCCGACACGGCCGCGTTCTGCGCGGCGTACGAGGTGGGGCTCGACGTGTCGGCCAACTGTGTGGTGATCGCCGGCAAGCGGGAGGGCGAGATCCGGTACGCCGCCTGCATCGTGCTCGCCACCACCCGGGCCGACGTGAACGGGGTGGTCCGCCGGACGCTGAACGTGCGCAAGGCCAGCTTCGCGCCGATGGCCGACGCGGTGGAGCTGACCGGCATGGAGTACGGCGGCATCACGCCGATCGGCCTGCCGGAGCAGTGGCCGATCCTGGTCGACTCGCGGGTGATCGCCACCCCGCACGTGATCATCGGGTCCGGCGTACGGCACAGCAAGATCGCGCTGCCCGGGCCGGCGCTCGGCGCGTTGCCGGGGGCGACGGTGGTGGACGGGCTGGCCAGGCCGGCCTAGATCATCGCGGGCGTCGATGCGGTTGCACGTGAAACATCACGATCATCGATGAACGTCCGGTGTCGGTCGACACCGGATGTCCACGTCGTCAGGCCGCCGACTCCCGCTGGTCGACCTCGCGGAGGGCGGCGAGCAGCGTCTCCGGCTCCTGCGCGCCGGTGACGGCGTACTTCCCGGCCAGCACGAAGGTCGGCACGCTGGTCACCCCGAGCTGGTGGGCGGCGGCCAGGTCGGCGGCGACCTCGCGCCGGCCGACGTTCGAGTCCAGGTACTCCCGGGTCTCGGCCTCGTCCAGGCCGACCTCGGCGGCGAGCTTGACCAGCGCGTCCTTCGAACCGACGTCGATCCCGTCGGTGAAGTGCGCCCGGTAGAGCGCGTCAATCATCTCGGCCGCGCGACCGCGCTCGGTGGCGAACCGGATCAGCCGGTGCGCCTCGAAGGTGTTGGAGTGCACCGCCCGGTCGAAGCGCATGTCCAGGCCGACGCCGGCCGCGACCTGCGACACCTGGGCGAACATCGCCTCGGCCCGCTCCCGGCCGCCGAACTTCGCGCCCATCGCCTCGACCAGCGGCTTCGGCTCGGTGACCGGCGTCGGGTCCAGCTGGAACGGCCGGTACCGGACGGTCACCTCACCGTCGTACGACTCGAGGGCCTGCTCCAGCCGGCGCTTGCCGATCCAGCACCAGGGGCAGACCACGTCGGCGTAGATTTCGATCTCCATGAACGGGGTGAACGCCCAGCTCAGCCGGCTTGTTCCCGGACCTGGCGCTTGAGCCGGGCCAGGATCGCGGTCCCGCCGCGCACCCGCAGCGGGCTGATCGCCTGGGCCAGCCCCATCCGCTGGTAGAGGTCGTCCGGCACGGCCAGCACCTGCTCGGCGTTCGCCCCGGCCAGCCCCTCGGCGAGGATGCCGGCGAAGGCGCGGGTGGTCGGCGCCTCCGGCGGGCAGTCGAACCAGGTGAGCACCGTCCCGTCCGGCTGGACCTGGGCGCGCAGGAAGAACGCCGTCTGGCACTCGGGGACCTGCTCCATGCCCGCCCGGTCGATCTCCGCGGGCAGGGGCGGGATGACGTCGGCGTACTCGAGCAGCATCTCCAGGACCAGGTCGCGGGGCGCGGCGGCGAACTCGTCGACGATCTCGGCCAGCTTGGTCGGCATCTCGGGCATCCCGTCAGGCTACCGCCGTCGCCGCGGCGCCCACCCGGGTCGGCGGAGGGCGCCGCGTCGACCGGGTCACATGTTCGGGGCGGCCTCGCTGATGTCGCTGAGGGCGGAGTTCGGGTCGAGCTGCATGGCCAGGTCGCCCAGCGAGACGATGCCGACCAGCTTGCGGTCGTTGTCGCAGACCAGCACCCGCCGGATGTTGCGCTCGCGCATCAGCGCGGCCGCCTCGCTCGCGGTGGAGTGCTGCTCGATCATCACCACCTCGCGGGTGATGATCGAGCCGATGGTGGTGGTCCCCGGGTCGGCGCGTTCGGCCACCGCCCGCACCACGATGTCTCGGTCGGTCAGCATGCCGGCGAGGGTGGCCCCGTCGGTGACCACCACGTCGCCGATGTCCGCCTCCTTCATCACCCTGGCCGCCTCGTCCAGCATGGTCTCCGCCGGGAGGTAGACCACCTGCTTCGTCATCACGTCGCTGACCCGGTACATGAGAGCCCTCCGCAAACCTCGGTCGATCCCGCAGCGGTACCCGGTGGCGCGTCCGCTACACCCCGTCGCGGCGCGCCGCGCGCACCTCGACGACGAGCCGCTCGACCAGACCGTCCAGCGGCAGCTCGACCCGCTCGCCGGCGGCCCGGTCGCGCAGCTCGACGTACCCGTCGGCGAGCCGGCGGCCGACCACGACGGCGCGCGGGATGCCGATCAGCTCGGCGTCGGTGAACTTCACCCCGGCCGAGACGTGCGTCCGGTCGTCGACCAGCACCCGCAGGCCGGCGGCGGCCAGGCGTCCGCCGAGGTCGAGTGCCGCGTCGAGCTGCGGCCCCTTCCCGGCCGCCACCAGGTGTACGTCGCACGGCGCGACCGCGGCGGGCCACACCAGACCCCGCTCGTCGTGGTGCTGCTCGGCGACCGCCGCCACCGCCCGGGACACCCCGATGCCGTAGCAGCCCATGGTCGGCCGGACCGGCTTGCCCGCCGGCCCGAGCACGTCGACGGCGAACGCGTCGGTGAACCGCCGGCCGAGCTGGAAGATGTGCCCGATCTCGATGCCCCGGCGGATGGTCAGCTCGCCGACCTCGCACGCCGGGCAGGCGTCGCCCGCGCGCACCTCGGCCGCCTCGATCGTGCCCGCCGGGGTGAAGTCCCGACCGCAGACCACGTCGACCGCGTGCCGGCCCGGCTCGTTCGCCCCGGTCAGCCAGGTGGTGCCGGTGACCACCCGGGGGTCGACCAGGTAGCGGACGCCGAGCTTCTCCAGGATCTGCGGCCCGATGTAGCCGCGGACCAGCTCGGGGTGGGCCGCCCAGTCGTCGAAGACCGCGACCGTGGCCGGATGCAGCGCCGCCTCGACCCGCTTGAGGTCCACCTCCCGGTCGCCGGGCAGCCCGATCACCAGCAGCTCGGACTCCTCGGTGCCGGGCCGGCGCACGGTCAGCACCACGTTCTTCAGGGTGTCCGCGGCGGTCCAGGCGCGCCGCCCGCCGAGGCCGCGCGCGTTCGCCAGCTCGACCAGCGAGGCGATCGTCGGGGTCTCCGGGGTGTCGTGCACCTCCAGCGCCGGGTGCGCGTCCGGGTCACCGGTCGCCGGGGCGCGGGTCACCACCGCCTCGGTGTTGGCGGCGTAGTCGCAGGCCGTGCAGCCGACGAAGGTGTCCTCGCCGACGGGTGTGGCGGCCAGGAACTCCTCCGACGCCGAGCCGCCCATCGCCCCGGACATCGCGTGCACCACCGTGTAGTCCAGCCCGAGCCGGTCGAAGACCCTTCGGTACGCGTCGCGGTGCCGGTCGTACGCCGCTTGCAGACCCGCCTCGTCCAGGTCGAACGAGTACGCGTCCTTCATCAGGAACTCGCGCCCGCGCAGCAGGCCGGCCCGCGGCCGGGCCTCGTCCCGGAACTTCGTCTGGATCTGGAACAGCGTCACCGGGAAGTCGCGGTACGACGAGAAGAGGTCCTTGACCAGCAGCGCGGCCAGCTCCTCGTGCGTCGGGGCGAGCAGGTGCTCCGCGCCCTTCCGGTCGGCGAGGGTGAAGATGTCGTCGCCGTACTCCGCCCACCGCCCGCTGGTCCGGTACGGCTCCGCCGGCAGCAGTGCCGGGAAGTGCACCTCCTGGTCACCGATCGCGGTCATCTCCGAGCGGACGATCTCGGTGATCCGGTCCAGCACCAGCTTGCCCAGCGGCAGCCAGGTGTAGCCGCCCGGCGCGGCCCGGCGGACGTAGCCGGCGCGGATCAGCAGTCGGTGGCTCGGCACCTCTGCGTCCGCCGGGTCCTCGCGCAGGGTCCGGAGCAGCAGGGTCGACATGCGCAGCAGCATTGCCGCAGCGTACGGCGGGCGCGATGGGAGGGGCGATCCAATTCGTCGGGTGCGTGGCCGTGCACCGGTGGTCAGCGCAGTCCGCGGATGAGGTTGTCGATCAGGGTGCGGGCGAAGTCCTCGGTCAAGGGCTGGTCGGGCAGGAGGAGGCGGTGGTAGCAGGCGCCCCAGAGTTGGTCGACGACGGACTCAGGGTCGATGTCGGCACGTAGCTGTCCGCGGGCCACGGCTCTGGTGAGGGCCTCGACGGCGAGGGCGCGGCGGGGCCCGGAGTAGCGCTCGCGGTACGCGGTGGCCAGGTCCGGGTCGGTCTGGGCCTGCGCGATGAGTTGGCTGATCACGCGCCCGGCGGGGGTGTCCCGCATGAGGCGGACGAATGCGGTGAGCTGGTCGGTCAGGTCGACGATTATGTCGCCGGTGTCGGGGAAGGCGAGGGCCGGGCCGACGACGGTGAAGTAGCCGTCGAGGGCGAGGGCGCCTCTGGAGGGCCACCATTTGTAGATCGTCATGCGGCTGGCACCGGCCTCGGCGGCCACCTTCTCGATGGTGAAGCCCGCCATGCCCTGCGCCAGCAGCAGGTTTCCGGCGGCGGTGAGGATCTCGGCGCGGACCTGGTCGGCGGGGCGGCGGCCCCGGCCGCGTCGGGGCGTTGCCGCGGCACCTGGTGTGGCTTCGGACACCAGCCGTCTCCTTATATGGACACCGTGTCTTCGTCTTGATTATATGGACACAGCGTACACGACAGCGATGGCAGGAGGATCCCATGACCACGCCAACCACCCACACCGACCGGGTCGCGATCGTCACCGGCGGTTCCCGAGGCATCGGTGCCGAGAGCGCCCGACGCCTCGCCGCCGACGGGTTCGCGGTCGTGGTCGGCTACGCCGGCAGCGCCGCCGAGGCCGACCGGGTCGTCTCCGACATCACCACCGCCGGTGGCAGGGCGGTCGCGGTACGGGCCGACGTCGCCGACGAGACCGCCGTCGCCGCCATGTTCGAAATCGCCGAGCAGACGTTCGGTGGCGTCGACGTGGTGGTGAACAGCGCCGGCATCATGATCCTCGCCCCCTTGGCCGACTTCGACCTCGACGCGTTCGACCGGATGCAGCGCGTCAACGTGCGCGGCACGTTCGTCGTCGACCAGCAGGCCGCCCGCCGGCTGCGCGCCGGTGGGGCGATCATCAACCTCTCCACCTCCGTGCTCGGACTGGCCCTGCCCACCTACGCGGCCTACATCGCCAGCAAGGGCGCCGTCGAGGGGCTCACCAGGGTCCTGGCCCGGGAGTTGCGCGGCCGGGACATCACCGTCAACGCTGTCGCCCCCGGGCCCACCGCCACCGACCTGTTCCTCGAGGGCAAGGACGAGGAGACCATCGCCCGGATGGCCGCGCAGCCGCCGCTGGAGCGCCTGGGCACCACGGACGATGTCGCCACCGTGGTGGCGTTCCTGGCCGGACCCGCCCGCTGGATCAACGGCCAGGTCATCCGGGTCAACGGCGGGATCGTCTGACCCGGCGAGGCCGCACCGCGGACATCACCACGCTCGCCCCGAGGCTCAGCGGCGCTTGGCGTTCTCGATGAAGGTGCGCCAGGTATGGGGGGCGAAGGTGAGGGCCGGGCCGGTCGGGTCCTTGCTGTCGCGGACGCCGACGACGCCAGGCAGGTTGTCGGCCACCTCGACGCACTCGCTCTGAGCGCTGCGGGTGGACTTGCGCCAGATCGCGCCGATCAGCTCCATGACGTCATCACTTCCTTCATCAGGTCGACCGACCGTCCGCGAGGTAGTGCCTCGCTTCGGACACTCTCCCACCTGGACAGAAGGACTGCCAGATCGTCCTCCTTGTCGATCACCGCGCCGCCGAGCTGGTTCTCCAGGTAGCCGACCCATCCGCCATCCGAGCCCCGCGCAAGACTGAACGGTCCCGCGAGTCCGACGTGCAGGCTGACCTCGGCAGGGACGATGTGCACGCTGACTTTCGAGCGTTCGACGCACTCGATCAGGTGCGCGATCTGCTGGCTCATGAGCCCTCGGAAGCTCTCGTCAGCCCGCCTGAGGACGAGTTCATCCATCACGGCCACGAACGTCGTCAGGTTCGGCTGCGTCAGGATTGACTGTCGGTCCATCCGGACCGCGAGCCGCTTCTCCACCTCGTCGTCGCCGAGCATGGCGTCGGTGCGGATGATGGCTCGGGCGTAGTTCTCGGTCTGGAGCAGGCCGGGCACAAGGCTCGGCTGGTAGCAGCGCAACTGCTGTGCTTGCCGCTCGGCTTCCAACCACGGCCGGAACCAGCTCGGCTGTCCGTCCCGTTCCGCCAGCTTGAGCAGGGACGTCAACAGCCCGCCCGTGCCCAGCACCTCGTCGGCCCGCTTGAGGAGGAACCGGTCGAGCGGCCGTTGGCCCAGCTCGACCGCGGACACCTGGGAGCCGGAGAAGTGGACCAGCTTCCCGAACTCCTCCTGACTCAGCTCAGCGTTCATCCGCAGCCGGCGCAGCTGTGCCCGGATCAGCTCCGCGGTCGGCTCACCTTCCACGCTTCCTCCACGATTCTCCCGGCGTCTCCACGGCTTTCCCGCGCCGAGGGCACAGCCGACCTGACCTCGCCACGGCCGGCGTCGATGCCTTCCGAGCGTAGTTCCGTCCTCAGCAGACTGTCACGTAGCGGGCCGCCTCCGTCCGGCCCGCTGCGGGGCCGCCCGTGATCCCCCGATGCAGGGGCGGCCCCGGCTCCGTACTGCTGAAGGAGGTCGAGATGCGCAACCCATTCCACTCGTTCCGGTGCCGGACCGACAACGTCGTGTGCCGGTGATCCCTCCGGTCCGCTTCCGGTGCCCCGCCTCGGGCCGTACCCGGACCGGCCGCGGCCGTACCCGCCGGGCCACCCGCCGCACCTGCCGATCCGCCCGCTGTGGGTGTGCCGGGCCTGCGGGCTGCCGTGGCCGTGTGCCGAGGCCCGGCTGCTCCTCAAGGTCGACTACGACGCCAGCCCCGTCGACCTGGCCATCTACCTGTCCGGGCTCTACCACGAGGCGACCCACGACCTGTTCCGGCTGAACCCGCACGACGGCCCCACCCCGCGGGAGCTGTTCGAGCGGTTCGTCGCCTGGGGTCCGTACCGGAGAGGGTTGGTCGACCCGCCGACCGGCGACCGGTGATCGGCCGAAACTTCTCATCGAGGCACGGCAACCACCGCGGCTGAGGGTGACGTCTGGAGGGGCGTCAGGATGATGCACCACCTCACCCCAAGGATCGGCTCGTGTGGACCCTCTGCTGAGTGAGTTCGACTCGTTCGTCCGTCACCGGACCCCCGCGCTCCTGCGCTCGGCCTACCTGCTCACCGGCGACCAGCACCTGGCCGAGGACCTCGTCCAGTCGGCGCTGGCCCGGACCCACCGGTCCTGGAGCCGGCTGCACGACAGCGGCAACGCCGAGGCGTACACCCGCAAGATCATGTACCACCTCCAGGTCTCCTGGTGGCGACGGCGTCGGGTTCCCGAGTCGATGCCGGGCGACCTGCCCGAGCCGCGCGGAGGCGACTCGGCCCCCGACCACGCCCAGCAGACCACCCTCCGGCTGACCCTGCGGGCGGCGCTGGCGAAGCTCTCCGCCAAACAGCGCGCCGTGCTGGTCCTGCGGTTCTTCGAGGACCGCACCGAGGCCGAGGCCGCCGACCTGCTCGGCGTCACCGTCGGCACCGTCAAGAGCCAGACCTCGAAGGCGCTGGCCAAGCTGCGCACCGTCGCCCCGGAACTCGCCGAGCTGTACGTCCTGGAAGGAAGCGCCCGATGAACCACGACCGTTTCCGGCTCGACCTGGCCGGGCTGGCCGACGAGGTCACCCCGGTCGACCTGCGGGACCGGGCCCTGCGTACCTCCCGCCGGCTCGGCATCCAGCGGGCCGTGGCCACCTCGGCCGCCGCGCTGGTGATGATCGCCGCCGCCACCGGGACCGCCCTGGCGATCCGGCCGAACGGGCAGGGGCCCGCGCCGCAGCCCGCCGGCCCGTCGACCAGCGTCAGCCCGCCTCCGGTCGAGGTCACCCCGATCCCGGAGCCTTCGGCGAGCGCCGAGGCGACCAACTCGCCGGCGAAGCCGCCGTCCGTCCTCGCCGGCACCCGGTACTACCTGGAGACCACGTCCACCAAGGCCCGGATCCACGCCGTCCGGGGCAGCTCGGACCAGGTGGTCCACCAGCTCCCGTTCGCTACCTACGGCTGCGAGGCCAACACCTTCACCGTCTCGCCGGACGGCAAGCGGGTGGCCTGGGTGCAGGACAGCACCGACGGTGGCACCAGTGGCGTGCTCCTGGCCGGCACGATCGGAGAGCGGGGGGCGACGAGGCTGCTGGAAGACGTCAACTGCCTCGGCCCCCGGCCGCTGGTCTGGAAGGGTAGCGACCTGCTGATGGTGGGCCGGAAGAGCGGGCAGTCGGTGCTGTTCGACGTGGCGGCCAACAAGCGGGTCAACGGTGACCCAGGGCAGGAGACCGACCGTTGCTGGTCCGCCGACGGCCGGTGGCTGGCCGCGGTGTCGGAGGGCAAGCCGTACGTGACGGACGAGACGCAGTCGCGGCAGTACACCTACACGCCGCCGAAGGACGAGGCCGCCCACTGGGACGGCTGGCAGGTGCGCAGCGTGTCGTTGGATGGCCGGTACGTCTCGGTCGGTTGGGTAGGCACCGATCCGTCCCGCCACGACGACAGCTTCGCGGTGGTCGACACCACCACCAGCAAGGTCGTGGACCTGCCGGTCCAGGGTGAGATCCGCAGCATCATGTTCACCGTCGACAACAAGGTGATCGTGAAGCGGGCGAACGGCATCACCGTCCTGGACACCAACTTCACGTCGCTCGGCCCGGTCGCCGAAACCGCCCCCGTCCGGAACATGTGGCTGCTGGCGTACGCGCCCTGAGTCGTTGACCACGATCCCCACAGGCCCTCAGCACGCTGGTGCTGGGGGCCTGTGCCGTGGCTGGATCAGGTCGCGGCCATCTGCCGAAACTCTTTCTCGGAGGCGGCAACCCGCCATCGAGAAGCCGACGTCTGGGAATGTGTCACACCGTCGCACCACCGAATCCGAGGACTGGAACCGTGAACGTTTTCGTCTCCGCCCCCGCCGCCCGCACCGCTCCTCTCCGTAGCCTCCGCCGGGCCGTGGCCCTCTCGGCCGCCGCGCTCGCGATGATGGCTCCGAGCGCCTGCGGCGAGGGCAGGAACGCTCCGGCCGCCTCCGCCTCCGCCTCCGCCGCGCCGTCCGCTATCACCACCGCGGCTCCGGTCAGCAACTCTGACGCCTCGACCGCCGCGCTCACCGGCACCCGCTACTACCTGGGGATGACCGACCGGGAGGCGGTGATCCACGCCGTCCGGGGTGACGCCGACCGGGTGACCGCCCGGATTCCGCTCGGCTCCGGCGACTGCGTCCGCAACACGATCACCATCTCGCCGTACGGCGAGCGACTGGCCTGGGTGGAGGGCGGCGTCTCCCAGAGTGCCGGCACCCTGGTGACGTCGAGGGTCGACGGATCACAGAAGCGGACCGTCGGGCGGAAGGTGCCCTTCTCCGGGAAGGCCGACTGTCTCGGCAGCAACCCGCTGGTCTGGAACACCAACGACCTGCTGATGGTCCAGCAGAACGGCCACCCGGTGCTCATCGACGTGCCGGACAACAAGCCGGCCGACGGCGACGCGGGCAACGAGACCCTCAAGTGGTGGTCCGCCAACGGGCGCCGGTGGGCCGCGGTGTCCGAGGGCAGGCCGTACGCCGCCACCGAGAGCGGGCCGAACTTCTACCGCTACACCCCGCCGAAGGCCGAGGCCGCGCACCACGACGGGTGGCGGGTCCGGAGCGTGTCGATGGACGGCCGGTACGTCGCGGTCGGCTGGATGAACACCGACCCGTCCCGTAACGACGGCAGCTTCGCGGTGGTCGACACCACCACCAGCAAGGTGGTCGACCTGCCCGGCGGGGGCGACATCCGCAGCATCATGTTCACCGCCGACGGCAAGGTGATCGTCCGCCGGGCGACCGGCATCACCGTCCTGGACAGCACCTTCAAGTCGCTCGGCACGGTCGAGGAGCCGGCCGACGTGAGCGGCCTGACGCTGCTGGCGTACGCGGCCTGAGCGATCCACCACGGCGCAGAGCGGCGGTGGGGCCACCGGAGGTGTCCCCACCGCCTGCCCGCGCTCAGCGCACCTTGGCCTTGAGGTAGGCGAGCCACCCCTTCTCGAACTCCTCGTACGACACCCCGAGGACGTCCCGCGTCACCTCTCCGATCTTCCTGCTGCGGTAGTGCTCGGCCACGAGCTGGAACATCTTCTGCTCCCCGTACCGCTCGACGAGGTAGCCGATGGCCGAGTGGCCCAGCCAGTAGTGGTAGCCGACCCGGCCCTCCTGGTCCCAGGTCAGCCTGCCCGGCAGCGAGTACGGCAGGCCGATCTCCCGGATCACCGCCCGGGAGTCCGCCGTACGCTCGCTGGTCAGCCAGGGCTTCCGGCCGTTGCCCAGGTACTCCGCGAACCCCTCGACCAGCCACGTCTCCCGCTCGGCGAGCAGATGCGAGCCCGGGGCGCGGGCGGTGAGGTTGCCGACCAGGGCGTGGCCGATCTCGTGCCGGAAGAGGTTCAGCTGCCGCTCCCGGGTGCCCCTGGTGAAGTGGTACGCGTCGCGGACGTCGACCACCACCCGGGTCGCCCCGACCACGGGGCCCTTCTCGTCGCTGTTGAGCACACCCTCCGGCGGCACCGGGATCGCGACCCCGGACTCGGTGGGCGTCTCCTTCGTGGTCCGGTAGAGGGAACCCAGCTCGGCGCGACCCTTTACCAGGGAGATGACGAAACCCGACGGCGCCGGGGCGCCCACCCCGCCGGCCTGCCAGGCGGCCAGGTCGGCCACCGCGGCCTGCTCGGCGATCGGGGCGTACCGCTGCGCCTCCGCCCGCAACGACGAGTCGACGATCAGCAGCGTGTGCGGCGTCCGCTCGACGTGGATGCTCCGCCACTTGTCCCACGGGGCCGGGTAGTGGGTGATCGCGTCCCGCTTGCGCTCCGCCGGGACGCCACCCGCGTGGGTGACCTTCAGCGGGGCGTCCTTGTCGGTCTGGACGATCGTCCATCGGTACCACTCCTCGACGGGGCCGAGGTCGAAGCCGTCGAAGCGGTGCACGAACGCCACCGTCACGTCGACCTCGTGCCCGCCGCCCACCGGCCGGAAGTCGCCCTTGGTGAGGTACTCGAAGCGGACGTCGGCCAGCGGCAGCACGCTCAGGTTCCGGTACAGGCTGGTCTGCTCCGCGACCAGGCCCTTCGTCGTCGGATCGAACGGCGCGACGAACGTCTTCTCGTTCCGTTCCGCGAGGGCCTTGGTGTGCGCCGCCAGCAGCGCCTCGATCTTCTCCTGCCTGATCGGGTTGTACCTGTCGTCGAGCGCGGCGGCCGAGGCGTCGTTCCGCTCGTCGAGGTACGACTTCAGCCCGACGAGCGAGACCGCCGCGCACAGGAACAGGGCCAGCACCGCCGCGCCGAGCCCGATCCAGAGGCCGCGCCGGGACCGCCGGCCCGGTGCGGGCGGCGGAGCGTACGCCCCCGGTGGCGGGTAGGGCGGCGGCCCGTACGGCACGGGTGCGCCGTACGGGCCGGCCGGCGCCGGGTGGGCGGGCGGTGGGCCGTACGGTCCGGGGTGTCCCGGTGGGGGAACGGAGGGCGGTCCCTCGGTCATGGCTGGCGTCCTCGCTCGGGTCCGACGGATCGGGGCCGCCGTCCACTCGGGACCGCCCCCGATTGGGATCGAGGCGTCATTATTTCCGCCCGAGCGCCCGATTTTCTGCCCCGCGTCACCGCCGGCGGCGTGGGCCACGCCACGTCCGTCCGCGGCGGGCGCCCGCCGGCCACCTCCGGTGCCAGACTGGACGACACCGATGGGAACCCGGGAACCGGAGGGCACAACAGGTGCGCTGGCGCAGTTTCGTGGCGGTGGGCGACAGCTTCACCGAGGGCATGGACGACGCGTATCCGGACGGCACCTACCGCGGTTGGGCGGACCTGGTGGCCACCCGGCTCGCCGCCGAGGCCGGCCCGGACTTCGGGTACGCCAACCTGGCGATCCGGGGCCGCCTCTTCCCGAGCGTCGTGGCCGAACAGGTGCCGGCCGCTCTGGCCATGAAGCCCGACCTGATCAGCTTCGCGGCCGGCGGCAACGACGTGCTGCGCCGGACCTTCGACCCGGACTCGTTCGTCGCCCGCTTCGACGACGTGGTGGGCGAGCTGCGCTCCGGCGGGGCGGACGTGATCCTCTTCCGGTTCGCCGACGTGATGGCCCGGCTGCCCGGCCAGCGCCTCGTGGCGCCCCGGGTGACCCTGCTCAACCGGGTGGTGGGTGAGGTCGCGGAGCGGCACGGCGCGATCCTGGTCGACCTGTACGCCGACGACACCTACCTCAACCCGATGCTGTGGAGCACCGACCGGCTGCACCTGTCGGCGGCCGGGCACCGGCGGGTCGCCGGGCAGGTGCTGACCGCACTCGGCGTCGGCTGCGACGAGGACTGGCTGATGGTGCCGCCGCACCCGGCGCCGACCCCGTGGCTGGCCGCGCGCGCCGCCGACCTGCGGTGGGCCGGCCAGCACCTGGCGCCCTGGATCAAGCGCCGGTTGACCGGCCGCTCCTCCGGCGACACCGTCACCCCGAAGCGCCCCGTCCTCGGCCCGCTCACCGACTGAGGTGCGGACCATCCACGCCGCCCCGCTGCTGCGGCACACGCTCGACGACGAGCCGACGCCGGGCGGGGCGGTGCTGATCGTCGGCAACCGGATCGAGGCGGTCGGCCCGCTGGACGAGTTGGTGGCCGCGTACCCGCAGGTGCGGGTGCGGCGATGGGACGGCATCCTCGGGCCCGCGCTGGTGCACGACGGGCCGCTGCCGCCCGCTCCCACCCCGCGAGAACGGGTGCACGCGCTGTTCCGGCTCGGGGTCGGCGCGGTGCTCGCCGCGCAGCTGACCGACCCGGAGCTGCGCGCCGCGGCCGTCCGCAACGGGGTCGCGGTGCTGGACTCACCCCGGCCGCCGGCGCTGATCCCGACCGGCCGGGCGGACCTGGCCGCCTTCGCCGACGACGGGACGTGCATCGCTACGGTGGTGGCGGGCCGGCTGGTGCACCGCCGCGCCTGACCGCCGGTCGGGGCGGCCCGGTCTGCCGCCGTGCGGTCATCTTCTGTGGTCGGCGGGTCCCGCGACCGCCAGGTGCGGCCGGTCACATCCGCTGCCCCCGATTTCCGATCACCGGCCGCCGCCCAAGGATCGGGCGTACCTTGGGGCTCATGCCTGTGCCGAGCGATCCGAATCCCCGCCTCCAGTCGTACGCCGACCCGCAGCGCCTGGTCACGACGGAGTGGCTGGCCGAACACCTGGGCGACGAGGGACTCGTCGTGGTGGAGTCCGACGAGGACGTGCTGCTCTACGACACCGGTCACCTCCCGGGCGCCGTCAAGGTCGACTGGCATACCGAGCTGAACGACCAGGTGACCCGGGACTACCTGGACGCGAAGAGCTTCGCCGAGCTCTGCGCCGCCAAGGGCATCGGCCAGAACGACACGGTGGTCTTCTACGGCGACAACTTCAACTGGTGGGCCGCGTACGCCCTCTGGGTCTTCTCCCTCTTCGGCCACCCGGACGTGCGGCTGCTCGACGGCGGCCGGCAGAAATGGATCGCCGAGGGGCGGGAGCTGACCCGGGAGAAGGTGACCCGCCCGCGCGCCGAGTACCCGGTGCCGGTGCGGAACGACGCGCCGCTGCGGGCATTCCGCGAGCAGGTGATGGCGCACGTCGCCGCCGGTCGTCCGCTGGTCGACGTGCGCTCGCCCGGTGAGTACACCGGCGAGATGCTGCACATGCCGGACTACCCGCAGGAGGGCGCGCTGCGCGGCGGGCACATCCCGGGGGCGGTGAGCAAGCCGTGGAAGTCCGCCGCGAACGACGACGGCACCTTCAAGTCGGCCGACGAGCTGCGGGCGATCTACGCCGACCAGCTCGGGCTGAGCCCGTCGGACGACGTGGTGGCGTACTGCCGGATCGGGGAGCGGTCCAGCCACACCTGGTTCGTGCTGCGCCACCTGCTGGGTTACCCGCAGGTCCGCAACTACGACGGCTCGTGGACCGAGTGGGGCAACCTGGTCCGGGCGCCTGTCGTGAAGGGCGACCAGCCGGGCGGCATCACCGGCTGATCCGTTCCGCGCCGCCGACGGCCGTGGTCACCCCGGGTGGCCACGGCCGTCGCCGTTCGCGCCGGACCGGCTGCTGGGTCAGGGGGTACCCGGGACCGGGCCGGTCAGGTAGCGCTGGAGGGTCGGGGCGACCCAGGCGACCAGCTCGGCCGGTTCCGCGTCCACCATCGGCGGCAGGCCGACGATGTAGCGGGTGAACGCGAGTCCGAGGATCTGGCTGGCCACCAGGCCGGCGCGGCGGGCGGTGGTTGCCGGGTCGGTGCCGAACCGGGCCACGGCCGCGCCGAGCTGGTCGGCGAAGATGGCCCGCATCCGTTCGGCCGCGCCCGGGTTGGTGCTGGCCGCCCGGAGCAGGGCGGCGAGGGTCTCGTCGCCCTCCCACCGGTCCAGGAAGTGCCGGACCAGCACCTCGCCGAGCCGCCCGGTGGGCACGCCGGCCAGCTCGGGCAGGCGCAGGTCGAACTCGGCCGCCGCGGCGAAGAGCCCCTCCTTGTTGCCGTAGTAGCGCATGACCATGGACGGGTCGATGTTGGCGTCGGCGGCGATGGCCCGGATGGTGGCCCGGTCGTAGCCGTCGGCGGCGAACCGTTCGCGGGCCGCGCGGAGGATCGCGGCGCGGGTGGCGTCGGAGCGGCGGGCGCGAGGCGCGGCGTCGGTCATGTCCACGACTGTATGCCAACAAGCGTTGACATCGACACCGGCCCACGTCTAACGTTGCCAACAAGTGTTGGCAAACACTTGTTGGCAATGGAGGTGGGCCATGCTGCCCGAACGCACCGACGTCCTCGTGGTCGGGGCCGGACCGACCGGCCTGACCGTGGCCGCGACCCTGGCCGGACGCGGCGTCGACGTGACCGTGGTCGACCGGCTGGCCCAACCTCCGGTCACCTCCCGCGCCGCCGTCGTGCACGCATACACCCTGGAAGAGCTGGACCGGATCGGGGCCGCCGCGCCGCTGGTGGCCCGCGGGCTGCCCGCGCCGCGCTTCACCGTGCGGGACCGGGACCGGGTGCTGCTCAGCGTCCCCTTCGGCACGCTGCCGTCCCGCTACCCGTACGCGCTGATGGTCTCCCAGTCGGAGACCGAAGCGGTGCTCACCGCACGGCTCACCGCGCTCGGCGGCCGGGTCCTCCGGCCGTACGAGATGACCGGCCTGACCCCCGACGAGGGCGGCGCGACGGTCGCCTTTGCGGACGGCGCGACGGTCCGGGCCCGCTGGGTGGTCGGCGCCGACGGCATGCGCAGCACCGTGCGCGAGCTGGCCGGGATCGGGTTCGGCGGGTCCGCCGGCCCGGGGGAGTCGTTCCTGCTCGCCGACGTCCGGGTGGACAGCGCCCTGCCCCGCGACCAGGTCGCCCTCTTCCTGGCCCGCCAGGGGCCGCTGGTCTGGGCGCCGCTGCCGGGCGGCGTGGTCCGGCTGGTCGCCGCGGTGGCCGACGCGCCGCCCGACCCGGGCGCCGAGCGGTTCCAGGCCCTGCTCGACGAGCGGGGGCCGGCCCGCCGGCCGGACCGGGTGACCGAGGTGCTGTGGGCCTCCCGGTTCCGGGTCCACCACCGGATCGCCGACACGTTCCGGGCCGGGCCGGTGCTGCTCGCCGGGGACGCCGCGCACGTGCACAGCCCCGCCGGCGGGCAGGGGATGAACCTCGGCATCTGCGACGCGGTCGCCCTCGGCGGCACCCTTGCCGACGTGCGCGACGGCGGACCGGACGCGCTCCTCGACGACTGGGCCGCCGCGCGCCGGCCGCGCGCCGAGGACGTCGTCGGCTTCGCCGACCGGATCACCCGGCTCGCCACCGTGCCCCCGGCCGGTCGCCCCCTGCGCGACGTGCTGCTCCGCACCGTCTCCGCGCTGCCGCCGGCCCGGCAGCGGCTCGCCCTGCGGCTCTCCGGCCTGAACCACCGCCCCACCTAGGCGACCCCGGCGGGGCGGGCGTCGCGCTCCGACTTCGGCGCCCGCCACGCCGCGAGCGTGACCAGCGCGAAGACCGCCGCCGCCGCGCCGACCACCGGCGCCACCCCGTACGCGGCGCCGGCCAGCCCGGCGAGCGCGGCCCCGACCGGTGCGGTCAGCAGCGCGACGACCCGCTGCGCGGCGCCCACCCGACCGAGCAGTTCGGGCGGGACCCGACCCTGGCCGTACGCGGCCCTGAGGCTGTTCCACACGGTGCTGCCGGCGGCGAAGACGGCCAGCGTGAACCCGCCCGCCACCGGCTGCCGGACCAGCGCGAAGCCGGCCAGGGCGACGGTCTGCACGGCCAGCACCGCGCGGAGCGCGGGCACCGTACCGAGCCGGGCGGCGATCCACCCCGCCCCGAGCGCGCCGACCAGCCCGCCCAGCACCACCGCCGTCATGAAGAGCCCGTACCCGGCCGCCGGCACCCGCAGCACCTCCAGCGCGTAGAGCACCAGCACCGCCATCAGCGCGCTGATCGCCAGATTCGTCCCCGCACTGACCACCGCC
>NZ_QGKS01000350.1 GCF_003172935.1 Micromonospora sicca
GCGCTGGAGGTCGCCGCCGACCTCGCCCCCGCCCACCGCGCCGCCGCCGGTGAGCTGCGCGCCAGCGTGGCCGCCGCGACCGAGCGGCTGCACGAGATCATCGGGGTGCTGCGCGAGGAACGGCCGTCGGACGTCCGGCCGACCGACGAGACCCTGGCGGAGCTGGTGGAGGGCACCCGCGACGCCGGGATGACGGTGGAGCTGCGGGCGCCGGCCGACCTGGACCTGCCGCCGATGGTCGCGCACGCCGCGCACCGGGTGGTCCGTGAGGCGTTGACCAACGCCGCCCGGTACGCCCCCGGCGCTGCGGTCACCGTCACCCTCGCCCCGGCCGCTGACACTGTGGACGTGCGGGTGGTCAACGCCCCGCCGGCGGGCCCGCCGCTGCCCGGCCCGCCCGCCCACGGCTCGGGTCTGCTCGCCCTGCGCGAGCGGGTACGCCTCACCGGCGGGGTCCTCGACGCCGGCCCGCGCGACGGCGGGTTCGCCGTCTCGGCCCGGCTGCCCCTGACGGTCGACGGGCCGGCGGGCGACGACCCGCCGGCGGTCCTGCCCGATGTCGCGGTCGGGTGGCCGGCACCCGATGCCGCGGTCGGGTGGCCGGCACCCGACACCCTGGCCGGACGGCCGATCCCCGGCCGGCCCGGGACCGCGCCGACCGATCGGTCCGGCGAGTCCGCGCGACGGCTGCGCGACGCCCGACGCGAGGTGCGGCGCAGCCTGCTGATCGCGTTCGGTGCCCCGGTCACGCTGGGCCTGGTGCTGTCGCTGGTCTACTACCCGCTCGCCACGGCCGGCGCCGTGCTGGACCGCCCCGGGTACGAGCGGCTGCGCGTCGGCGACCCGCGCGACGGACTGGGGCTGCCCCGGCGGCAGGCCGAGCCGCCGGACGGCGACGCGGCGGACGGGTGCGAGTACTACACCGACGGCAACTTCCCCTTCGCGGAGCCGACCTGGCGGCTCTGCTTCGCCGACGGCCGGCTGGCCAGCAAGGAGCGGATCACCCGGTGAGCGAGGACCGCGAGCGCCCGGTGCGGGTCGTGCTCGCCGACGACGAGGCCATGGTCCGGGCCGGGGTGCGGGCCATCCTGGCGGCGGACCCGGGGATCGAGGTGGTCGGCGAGGCCGCCGACGGCCGGGACGCCGTCGAACTCGTCCGCGCCCACCGCCCCCGGGTCGCCCTGCTGGACATCCGGATGCCGCGGCTGGACGGGATCGGCGCGGCCGCGGAGATCCGGCGGCTGGTGCCGGAGACGGCCAGCGTCATGCTGACCACGTTCGGCGAGGACGACCACGTGGCCCGGGCGCTGGGACACGGGGCGAGCGGGTTCCTGCTCAAGGCCGGCGATCCGCGCGAGCTGCTGGCCGGGGTCCGGGCGGTGGCCGACGGCGGGGCGTACCTGTCGCCCCGGGTGGCCCGGCGGGTGATCGAGCTGACCGGCGGCCGGCTGGCCCGCGGCCCGTACGCCCGGGACCGGCTCGCCGGCCTGACCGAGCGCGAACGGGAGGTACTGGCGCTGGTCGGTGCGGGGCTGTCGAACGCCGAGATCGCCCGCCGGCTGCATCTGGTCGAGGGCACCGTGAAGAGCTACCTGACCAGCATCTTCACCCGGCTCGACGTCCGTAACCGGGTGCAGGCGGCGATCCTGGCGTACGAGGCGGGGCTGGTCCCGCCGACCGGCTGACCAGCCCCGCCCCGACCCCCGTCCCGCGGCGGGTCAGGCGTCCCGCCGCCGGAGCGCGGCCCGGCCGAGGGCCAGCGCGGCGACCGTCCAGCCGGCGAGCAGCAACACTCCCGCCGCCGCCGGGTACGGGTCGGTGTCCCCGGCCATGAAGTGCGCGCCGGCGACGCCGGGGAAGGCGTCGGCGATCCGGGTGAGCACCGTGATCCGCGGCTCCTGGAGCGACAGCGGCACGATCATCAGCGCGGCGAGCAGCACGGTCAGGGTGAGCACCGCACCGCGCAGCGCCGCCGTCAGACCCAGCGCCAGCACCGCGACCAGCGCCAGGTAGACCGCGGCGGCCAGCGCGTCGCCCAGCGTCCCGGCCACCGGTACGCGGCCCCACCCGCCCAGCACCGGTCCCGCCACCAGCGCGCCGACGCCGCCGAGCAGCAGTCCGAACAGGAACGTCACCACCGCCACCACGACCGCCTTGGCCAGCAGCATCCGGCCGCGCGACGGGGTGCAGCGCAGCGTGGTCCGGATGGTGCCGGTCGCGTACTCGGAGGTGACAGTGAGCAGCCCGAGGGCCAGGACGGCGTACTGGGTGAGGTCCAGGGAACCGATCACGATGCTGCCGACGGTGACGACGCCCGGGTTGTTGGCCGGGTCGTCGTCGGTGTTGGCGTTGGCCGCGTAGATGGCGAGCTGCCCGGCGGTGGCCGCCATCACCAGCACGCCGGCCAGCAGCGTCCACCAGGTGGACCGGACGGACCAGAGCTTGGTCCACTCGGCGGCCACCGCGCCGGTGAATGGGCCGCCCGCCGGGACGGGTCGGGACGCCGGTCGGGCGGGGGCGACGGTGCGGGGGGTGGTCATCGGGCCTCGCTTCCGACGGCGCCGCCGGCGTACTCGACGCTGTCGGCGGTGAGTTCCATGAACGCCTGCTCCAGCGAGCCGGTCACCGGCGTCAGCTCGTGCAGCCGCACCCCCAGCTCGTACGCCAGGTCGCCGACCCGCTCGGCGGCGGCGCCCGCGACGGTCAGGCCGTCGGCGCCGTGCGGGGTCACCGTGGCCCCCTCGGCCGCCAGCCGCTCGCCCAGCGCGGCCAGCGCCACCGGTTGCGGACCGCGGACCAGGACCGCGGCGCTCGCGCTGGCGGCGATCAGCTCGGCGACCGGCGCGTCGGCGATCAGCCGGCCCCGGCCGATCACGAGGAGCTGGTCGGCGGTCTGTTGCATCTCGCTCATCAGGTGGCTGGAGACCAGGACGGTCCGCCCCTCGCCGGCCAGCGTCCGGGTCAGCCCCCGGATCCAGCGCACCCCGTCGGGGTCCAACCCGTTGACCGGCTCGTCGAAGAGCAGCACGGGCGGGTCGCCGAGCAGCGCGCCCGCGATGCCGAGCCGCTGCGCCATGCCGAGGGAGAGCGAGCGGCCCAGCTTGTCCGCGGCGCGTCCGTCGAGGCCGGCCAGGCCGAGCACCTCGTCGACCCGGCGCAGCGGGATGCCGTTGCTGCGGGCCATGGCGCGCAGGTGCGCCCGGCCGGACCGGGCCGGGTGGACGCCGGTCGCGTCCAGCAGCGCCCCCACCTCGTGCAACGGGTGTCGCAGGGCCCGGTACGGCCGACCGTCGACCAGGGCCTCGCCGGCGGTCGGCCGGTCCAGCCCGAGGACCATCCGCATGGTGGTGGACTTGCCCGCGCCGTTCGGGCCGAGGAAGCCGGTCACCCGCCCGGGCGCGATGTCGACGGTCAGGCCGTCGACCGCCGTCGTCCCCCCGAACCGTTTCGTCAACCCACGTTGCGCCGACGGTACGAACCGGACCCACCGCCGCACCGCTGCCGATCGCCGTCGACCGACCCCGACTTTCGTCAGGACCGGCGGGCGGTCAACGACGGCACCGGAGGGCCGGCAGCGGCGTCGGAGCGGTCAGGCGCGGCGGATGACGAACGCGTCCGGCATCCGGAAGGTCAGGTTGTCCGGGCACCAGGGCGGGCGGACCACGGTCAGCCCGTCGAGCAGCGGGGCCGCCTCGGCGACCACCACCGCCGCCTCCATCCGGGCCAGTTGCGCCCCCACGCAGCGGTGCGCGCCCGCCCCGAAGGCCAGGTGCCGGCGCGAACCGGGCTGTCCGGGCCGGAAGTCGGCCGGGGCGGCCACCACCTCGGGGTCCCGGCCGGCCCGGGCCAGCCACGCCACGATGCTGGTGCCGGCCGGCACCGTCGTACCGCCCAGCGTGGTGTCCACCGCGGCCACCCGCCGCCAGGTGACGATTGGCGGCTCCAGCCGCAGCCCCTCCTCGACCACGTCGGCGGCGGCGACCTCGCCGGCGCGCAGCCCCGCGCGCACCTCGGGCTCGCCGGTCAGCCGGTGCAGCAGCAGGGTGAGGAACTGCGAGGTGGTCTCCTGGCCGGCGACCAGCAGGAAGAACAGCGCGCCCACCACCACGTCGGGGGAGTGCCCGGCGGCCCGCAGCCGGGCGGCCAGCCCGCCGCCGGTGGCGGCGAACCCGCGCAGCACGGTGTGGAACCGGCCGACCTCGGTGGCGAGCGCGCGCTGACGCTCGGCGTCCAGCGGAGCCCAGAACAGCTCGAGCGCGGCCCGGGCGAAGTCCTTGACCGCGCCGACCGGGGCGTCCGGCAGTTCCACGAGGCGGGCCAGCACCAGCAATGGCAGGTCGGCGGCGAGTTCGGCGTACAGGTCGACGGCGCGTCCCGCGTCGAGGTCGGCGGTGAGCCGGGCCACCCGGTCCCGGACCAGCGCGGTCAGCCAGGGCTGCTGCGCCGCGACGCGGGTGGGGTGCAGCGCGTCGGCGACGATGCCGCGGATCTCCGGGTGGCTGGCGCCGGAGTTGTTGGCCAGGGTCGGCGGCAGCCGGAAGCGGTGCCCGGCGAGCACCCGCAGGGCGGCCACCGGCATCGGCGTGACCGCGTCGAGGGCGTTGTCCGGCCGGAAGGTGACCGGGTCGGTGAGCACCTGCTTGACCAGCGCGTGCCGGGTGACCACCAGGTGCCCGACGCCGACGTGGTCGACGACGGTCGCCAGGTCCGGCCACCGCCGGTCGACGGACTCACCCCAGCCCCGGAACAGCACGCCGACACGCTAGCGGGCGGCCCCCGGGGGCGCGGGATCCAGCTCCCACACGGTGGTGCGCTTCACCCGTACGCTCTCCAGCGCCTCCGGCACCGGCACGTCGTACGCGGCCAGCCGGCGGAAACGCTCCCGGGGCAGGAAGGCCCGCCCCGGGTCGCCGACCAGCACGCGGGCGCCGGACCGGGCGGCGCGGAGCAGGAAACGCAGCACCCGCCGGGCCATCGCCTCGCTGTAGAAGACGTCACCGGCCAGCACCACCTCGGCGGCCCCGGCATCGCCGTCGAGGATGTCGCCGAGCTCGGCGTCGACGCGTACCCCGTTGGCCTCGGCGTTGAGCGCGACGGCCGCGACGGCCCGCTCGTCGACCTCGACGGCGCGGACGGACGCCGCGCCGGCGCGGGCGGCCGCGATGGCGACGAGACCGGAGCCGGCGGCGAGGTCCAGCACCCGGCGGCCGGCGACCAGGTCCGGATGGTCGGTGACGTAGCGGGCCAGGCCCTGCCCGCCGGCCCAGGCGAAGGCCCAGAACGGCGGGGGTTGGGCGCTGCGGAACTCGCCCTCGGTCAGCTCCCACAGCCCGATCGGCTCGTCGGCCTGGTGCAGCCGCACCTCGGGGACGAAGGCGACCGGGGCGAGCCGGGCGTGCAGCCGGACGAAGGCCGCGGACAGGTCGGACACCCGGTGATTCTGCCCCCGGCACCGGTCCGGCCGCCGGGCGGGCCCCAGGACCGGCGGCCGAACAGGATCCCGGGCGTGTCGCGGCGGCCGGGTGACCGGTTCACCACTGCCCGTGAAGTCGCCCCCCGCGCTTGGCGATCGGTGCGAACACGCCCGTCTACCGGCTTGTCCGGACCGCTCATAGCGTTGCCAGGTGGACGCGACCGACGGCAGGACGAGGCGGTGGTGAGCGTGTGGCGGAACGCGCTGCGGATCGGGGTGGTGCTGGCCTGTCTGTCGGGGGCGGGTCTGGGCGCGACCGCGCCGGCGCGGGCGGCGGCCGGCTTCGCCACCGAGCTGAGCGGGCTGCCGGACGAGTTCACCGCCGGCGACGGGGCGGAGACCGTCTCCGCCGTGGTCTCCCGGTCGGACGGTGGTGACTGCGTCAAGGTGCGCTGGTCGATGGTGCTCGGCGTGCAGGGCCTGCGGCTGGACCAGGTGACGGTGGACCGGGTGGAGGACAGCGGCTCGTTCCCGCTGGAGATCCGCACCGAGGGGGACGTGGCCCGGCTGACCGACCGGCAGTTGGACCCGGGGACGCTCTGCCCCGGGCGGACGGTCACCGCCCGCTACCGGGTGGCCTTCGCCGAGGACGTCACCCGGGGGCGGGTGAGCTTCGCCGCCGAGGCGTACGACGAGAACCTGCGCCTGCTCGCCCGGCAGACGGCGACGCGGCAGGTGATCGGGGAGGAGGTCGCGGCGACGCCGAGCGAGACGCAGAGCTCCGCCCCGCCGCGTGACCCGGCCGCCTCGGAGCCGGCGGCGGACGAGACCGGCGAGTACGCGACGCCGAGCGACGAGGCGGTGGCCGAACTGCCGCCGCCGGGTGCGGCGGGCCGGCCGGTGGCGCAGTCCGGTCGGTTCGGGGTGGTGCAGGGCGCCTTCCTGCTCGGCGGCCTGCTCCTCTTCCTCGGCGCGGGTCTGCTGTTGCGGCTGCGGCATCTGGTGCGCTCGGACGGTAACGCGGCGGCGGACGGCGACCCGGGCCTGGCCTTCGAGCGCCCGCCGGCGCGGCGGTGGCGGTAGGGGTCGCCGATCGGGGGTGGCCGGGGCCGGGAGGGAGACCTCCGGCTGCAATGAACATCGTCAATTTGTGTCATAGGGCGATGGAAGAGTGTCTGATGTGCAGCTTCGGTACAACTACCGGGTCTATCCGACGCCGGGCCAGCAGGCGGCGTTGGCGCGGGCGTTCGGATGTGCGCGGGTGGTGTTCAACGACGGGCTGCGCGTACGGCAGGCGGCCAGGGAGAACGACGAGCCGTACGTGCCGGACGGCGAACTGTCGAAGCGGGTCATCACCCGGGCCAAGCGCACACCGGAACGAGCGTGGCTTTGCGAGGTGTCCGCGGTGGTGCTCCAGCAGGCCCTCGCGGACCTCAACACGGCGTACCGGAACTTCTTCACCTCACTGTCTGACAAGCGCAAAGGCCCCAAGGTCGCCCCGCCCCGGTTCCGGTCCCGCAAGGACAACCGGCAGGCCATCCGCTTCACCAAGAACTCCCGCTTCCGGCTGCTGGACAACGGGCGGCTGAGACTGCCGAAGATCGGTGACGTGGCGGTGCGGTGGTCCCGGGTGTTGCCGACTGACCCGTCCAGCGTGACGATCATCCGGGACGCGGCGGGCCGGTACTTCGCCTCGTTCGTGGTGACCACCACCGACGACCCGCTTCCCCCGGCCGGTGTCGAGGTGGGTATCGACCTGGGTCTGACCCATTTCGCGGTCCTGTCCAACGGCACGAAGGTGACGGCGCCGAAGTTCCTGCGCCGCGCCGCCCGCAAATTGCGCCGTTTGCAGCAGGACCTGTCCCGCAAGCAGCGGGGCAGCGCAAATCGCAAGAAGGCCGTCGTAAAAGTCGCCCGGGCGCACGTCCGGGTGGCGGACACCCGGCGGGACTGGCAGCACAAGCTCTCGACACGGATCATCCGCGACAGCCAAGCGGTGTACGTCGAGGACCTGTGCGTGACTGGTATCGCCCGGACTCGGTTGGCGAAATCCGTGCACGACGCCGGCTGGGCGCAGTTCGTTCACATGTTGGAATACAAAGCCGTCCGATACGGGCGGACCTTCGCCCGCATCGGCCGGTTCGCGCCCACGTCTCAGAGGTGCTCGGTGTGCGGCCGTGTCGACGGACCCAAACCGTTGCACATCCGGTCGTGGACCTGCCCCTGCGGGACTGTCCACGACCGGGACATCAACGCGGCCAGAAATGTGCTCGCGGCGGGACGCGCCGAGAGCCTAAACGCCTGTGGAGCGCAGGTAAGACCGGCACCCGTGCTGGCACAGCGCCGAGAAGCAGGAATCCACCCAGGCGCTACGCGCGGTTCCACGCGCAGCGCGGAAGGAATCCCCGTCTCTCGGGGCGGAGAGAGCGTCAATACCGCTGGCTCACCTACCTCTACCTGCCCGCCCAGTACGCCGCCCTGGCGCTCTCCTGCGCCGTCTGTGCCCGCGGCGAGCTGTCCTGGCTAGACGAGGCCAGCCCGGTCGCCCGCCGGCGGGTGCGTCAGAGGCATCGCCATCAACACAGCTCACAAGCTGGGCCCCATGCGGGATACGACGGAGCGCTGGCTCTCGAAGGCCGGCTCTCGCCCCGACCGGCTTGTGGGCTGCGGGGAGCGCCAGCGCCGTCGCCCCGCGGCCCCCACCCCCGAGCCGTACGCCGGCTGACCCCCTGGCCGCGCCGGCCGGACGTCGCACCACCAGGGCGGGCGGCCGGCGCCGGGCGGCCGGGATCAGTCCAGCTGGGCGGGTTCCAGGCCGAGCTCGCGGGCGGCGACCAGGCGGATCCACTCGGTGAGCTGGCGGCGGGTGAGCACCCGCTCGTGCACCGCGAGCTGCACCGCGAGGCCGTCCATCACGGCGTTGATCCGCCACGCTGCGCCGGCCGGGTCGGCACACTCGAAGGTGCCGTCGGCCACCCCGTCGGAGATCACCTTGGCCAGGTCCTGCCGCCACCGCAGGTCGAGGCGGCGGGACGCCTTCTCCAGCTCGGGGGTGCGCAGCGACTCGGCCCACCCTTCGATCCAGATGGACCAGGAGGTCGACCGGCCGGCCGGGGTGTAGAGGCGCAGCATCCGCCGCAGCTTGGTCAGCGGCGGGGCGGTGGAGCGGACCACCGCGTCGAGCCGGGCCAGGTCCTGCTCGACGGCGTACGCGAACGCCTGCGCGAGCAGCCGTTCCTTGGTGGCGAAGTGGTAGAAGACCAGGGCCTGGCTGACCCCGGCGGCCTCGGCCACGTCGGCCGTGCGGGTGTTGGCGAGGCCACGTTCCACGATCACGTCACAGGCCGTGCGCAGCAGGGCATCCAGGCGGATCTCGGCGGCGCGTCTCGTCACGCCGCTACCGTAGCCCATCGATATGAGCACAGGGAGTTACCGACTCGGCCGGTCGGACCGGACAGCGAGTCGCAAACCCGACAGAACTCCTCCGGCGAGTTCGGTCCAGCCCGGGTGGGACGCGCCGGGGGACCCCCCGATTTGGCAACCGTTCCCGGCCTCGGCTAAAGTTCTCATCCGTCACCCGGAAACAACCGGGGGCACGCGGACGTAGCGCAGCTGGTAGCGCATCACCTTGCCAAGGTGAGGGTCGCGGGTTCGAATCCCGTCGTCCGCTCGGAGCTGCCGCCACGCATGACGGGGGCAACCTCGGTGGAGTGGCCGAGAGGCGAGGCAACGGCCTGCAAAGCCGTGTACACGGGTTCAAATCCCGTCTCCACCTCGGCAGTTGACGAGGGCGATTGGCGCAGTGGGAGCGCGCTTCCTTGACACGGAAGAGGTCACTGGTTCAAACCCAGTATCGCCCACCAGTTCGATGAGCAGACGGCTCGTCACCGGACAACGGTGACGAGCCTTTCTGTTTCTCCCGGTGCCGGCCCGCTCACCCGGGGGCGGTCAGCAGCGCCTCCGCGACGGGCGTCCGGCTGCTCAGCAGCGACCGACCGGCCCGGTGCGTCACCACCAGGCCCGCGGCGCGCAGCGTGGCGAGGTGCTGGGACACGCCCGCGGGGGACATGCCCGTCCGCCGGGCCAGCTCGGTGGTCGACCGCGGCGCGTCCAGCTCGGCGAGCAGCCGGGCCCGACCCCGGCCGAGCACCGCGCCCAGGGCGTCCGGCGCCGCCGGCGGGCACTCCCACAGCGTGCCGAGGCCCCGCGCGGGGTATGCCAGCTGCGGTACGTCTCCCGCCGCGATGCTGAGCACGGACGGCCAGACGAAGACCGACGGGACCAGGACCAGCCCGCTGCCCTCCGGCACGTCCGGCGCGGCGCAGTGCCGCTGGCTGATCAGCAGGGCGTCGCCCTCCCAACGGACCCGCTCGTGCAGGTCGTTGAGCAGCCCGGCGGCGCCCTCCTCGGCCAGCCGGCGGGCCCGCCGGAACACCTCCGCGTCGAGCAGCGCCCGGATCCGGGGCCAGTCCGCGGCCAGGGCCAGCCGCCAGTACGTCCCGGTCTCCTCGGCCAGCCGGCGCAGCCCGTCCGCCGGGTCCGCGTACAGGGCGGCCAGCGCCGCCGGCCGGGCGCCGGGGTAGAGGTCGAGCTGGGCGCGGACCGTGTCGGGCGGGGTGGCGCGCAGCGCGGCCAGCTCCTGCCCCAGGTCGGGGGTGAGGCCGGCCGGCGGTGGGGTGAGGAAGTCGGCCAGGTAGCCCGGCGCGGGCGGCACCAGGTGCCAGAGCAGGCCGGCGTCGGGGCCGGCCAGCCCGGCCTCGGCCAGCCGGGACCGGACCCGGTTCATCCAGGGCAGGTGGACCGCGTGGTCGCCCGGGTCGCGGAGGACCCGCACGCTGGCGACGACTTCCCAGAGGCAGGAGAGGGCGAAGCGGACCCGCGCCACGGCGTTCGCCGACAGGCCGATGGCGACCATGCCGCCCTCCTCGTTTCAGCTGGGACTGAAACATTACGTCCGTCGGTGGCGCGGACCCAGACTGGCCGGGTGAACGATCAACACACCCGAGCCCTGCACTTCCGTTCCCTGCACGTCCCCGGCGAGCCGCTGGTCCTGGTGAACGCCTGGGATGCGGCGAGCGCCCGGATCGTCGCGGCCGCCGGCGCCCGCGCGGTCGCCACCACCAGCGCCGGGGTCGCCTGGAGCCTCGGCGCGCCGGACGGCGACGCCCTCGGCCGCGAGGCGGCCGTCGACCTGGTCCGCCGGGTGGCCGCCGCGGTGCCGGTGCCGGTCACCGCCGACATCGAGTCCGGGTACGGCGACACCGCCGGCGAGGTGGCCGCGACCGTACGGGCGGTGGTGGCCGCGGGGGCGGTGGGCGTCAACGTCGAGGACGCCCGCCACGACGGGGGCGGGCCGCTGCGCGAGGTGGCGGACCAGTGCGCCCGGCTGGCCGCCGTCCGGGCCGCGGCGGAGCAGGCCGGCGTGCCGCTGTACGTCAACGCCCGGATCGACACCTTCCTGCGCGGTGTCGGCGGCGTCGCGGAGACGGTGGCGCGGGCCCGGGCCTACCTGGCCGCCGGCGCGGACGGGGTGTTCGTGCCCGGGACGGTCAACCCGGAGACGGTGGTCGCCCTGGTCGCGGCCATTCCGGCCCCGCTGAACGTGCTGGCCGGGCCGGGCGCCCCGGCGGTGCCCGAGCTGGCCCGCCTCGGGGTGGCCCGGATCAGCCTCGGCTCCTCGGTCGCCGAGGCCGCGTACGTGGTGGCCCGCCGGGCCGCCGAGGAGACGTTCGGCGCCGGGACGTACGACGCGCTGGCCGGCGCGTTCGACTACGGCGCGTTGAACGAGCTGATGCGCGGCTGAAAACGGGACACGAGGTGGGTGCCCGGCCGTAGCGGCCCGCACCCACCTCGTACGCGTTCGTGGTGTCCCGCGACCGATCAGCCCCGCCGGCCCCGGGTCCGTCGGGTCACAGCGGCGGGCCGACGTCCCGGCGCTCCTCGACCTGCCGGTACTCGACCGGCTCGGTGGTGCTGACCACCTCGCGGCGACGGCCCCAGACCAGGGTCGTCATGATGAGGCCGAGCACGCCGGCGGCCATCAGGATCCAGCCGACGACGTCGAGGTTGACCCCGCCGATGCTGGCGTCCAACGCGAACGTGAGGATCGCGCCGACCGCGATCAGGAAGATGCTGGTACCGATTCCCACGACAGCCTCCTTCAGGGGACGTGGTGCGCTGTCGAAAGCAGTCAGTACCCAGGTGGTCAGCGGCGCAATCACCGGGCCGGGGTGGGGGCGTCCCGAGCGATCTTGCGATCGGGTAGAGTTCCCCCCGTCGCCGACGCAAGTCGGCGGCACGCGGACGTAGCGCAGCTGGTAGCGCATCACCTTGCCAAGGTGAGGGTCGCGGGTTCGAATCCCGTCGTCCGCTCGCGATCCGCCCCTCGGGGGTCGACCGTCGTCGGTGCTGGTCTCTCCAGCCGGCGCGCGCGGGCGATTGGCGCAGTGGGAGCGCGCTTCCTTGACACGGAAGAGGTCACTGGTTCAAACCCAGTATCGCCCACCAGTAAAATTCGGACATCTACCTCTTTTGACGGCCTGGCTCGATGAGCTGGGCTTCATGTTCCGAGCACCAGCCAGGAGTCCGCTAGGGCGGACGTGGCCGGTCAGCCGGGCGCGAACCGCAGCGTGCATCGTCCCAATCGCGCGCGGCGGAAGGCGCGCGATGGAGTCCTAGTCACGGAGGGCGGCCCTTACCGCGAGGGCGAAGCCTGCCACGTTGTCCAGCATGATGTTGTGGCCGCAGTTGGGAATCGCCACCACCTCGACACCCGAGGCCGCGAGCCGGTCTGCGTCGAAGCGCGGCCCGTCAGCCGCCGGGTACAGGAGGGTGCGGGGGATGGTCAGCTCGTCCAGGTGCTCGCGCACCGTGGGCATGGTGCCGCGCAGCAGGTTCATGGCACTGCGGTAGAGCGCCTGTGGCCCGGCCAGTCGCATCGTGGCCGCCCACTCCGGCCCGACGAACTCCAGCGTCTCGTCCCAGCCGTGGTCGAGGAACTCCTTCTCGGTGTGATAGACGCCGATGCCGGAACTGCCCGGTCGCTTCCTGGTCGGCAGCGGGTGCACCGGGTCGAGGGCGGGGTCGACGAGCACGAGTCGGCGTACCAGCTGGGGGTGGCGTGCGGCGAGCATGATCGCGACCGTGCCGCCCATGCTGTGCGCGACCACGTCGGCGTCGCTCACCGCGGCTTGCTCCAGCGCACGGGCCAGGCCGTCCGCGTGCATTTCCAGCGTGTACGCCGCATGGGCCGGCCGGTCGCTGATGCCGAAGCCCAGCATGTCGATGAGGAGCGAGCGGTGGCCGGAAAGGGCTGGATGCGCGAGCGGCTGGGCGTAGTACGGCGTCGAGCTGGCTCCCAGGCCGTGGATGTAGACGCGAGTCGGCTCGGCGCCGGGGATCTCCGCCCAGCGAATGCGGGAGCCGTCAGGAGCTATCTGAGCGCTATGCATAGCGCGAAAGATATCTCGTATCCGAGGTATCATGGCAACGAGGTATGATCTAGATCATGCTGGAACTGGTGATCCTCGGTTTCCTCTACGACGAGCGGCTCCACGGGTACGACCTGCGGAAACGCATCGCCGCCCTGACCGGACACGTGCGCCCCATCGCCGACGGCACCCTCTACCCCCTGCTCAAGCGCATGGAAGCCGCAGGGCTGCTCACCCGGGAACTCCAACCCGGCCAGGTTGCCGCACCCCGGCACATGCTGTCGCTGACCTCCGAAGGCAAGAAAGCGCTGCTCGACCGGCTCCGTGAACCCGACGAGCTGTTCATCACCGACGAAAACAGGTGGTTTGCCCTGCTGGCCTTCCTGCGCCACCTGGATGACCCGGCGGCACAGGCCGCCGTGTTGCAGCGTCGGCTTGACTTCCTCACGCAGCCAGCCAGCTTCTTCTGGGACGGCGATCGGCCACTGCGCGCCGCCGACTTCGACGACCCCTTCCGACAAGGGCTGTTCACGATCGCCACCGCGACGACGCGTACCGAGCTGAAGTGGCTTCGCGAGACACTGGCGACCCTGACCCAGGTCTCATAGGAGAACGGGTGCGGTCGGTGTCCGAGTCCGCCGTCCGGCTCGCCCGACTGGCCGCAGGCCTGCGTGCGCTCGGCGTGGAGCGCGGTGACCGGGCCCTGGGGCCGGCCGGTCCACGTGCGTGCTCCGCGGCGGGTTTCCGGGCCTCCCGGCCGCTCGTCGCGCGTGCCGGGCCGATCGCCGGGCCCGTCCCATCAGTCGGTCCCGGCCGACCGCGACCGGCCCCCCGCCCTTGCCCACATCGGTCATCCCGCACCGCCGACGATGGCTCCCGGATCCGCCCAACGGGCCATGGAACGGCTGGCCCGGCCCGTGACAGGGTGAGGGCTCGCGGACCAGGGAGGCTATCGCATGCGGTCAGGCACGGGACGACGTTGGCGGCGTACGGTCGGTCGGCTGGGCGCCGCCGCCCTGCTGACCACAGTGGGCATCGTGGTCGCGGACGCGCCCGCGCAGGCGACCGCCACCCGGACGGTGGCGTTCTGGAGCATGGACGAGCCGGCCGGGGCCACCGTCCTCCAGGACAGCAGCGGCAACGGCCGGAACGGCGCGATCGGCACCGAGGTGGTGACCGGGGCCCGGTACGACGGTGCGACCGTCCACCGGTTCGCCACCCACCTGCCCACCGACATGGAGTACGTCCCCGGGCACGTCAACCTGGTCCCGCACAGCACCGAGTTCAACCCGGACGCCGGCGACTTCTCGTTCACCATCCGCTACCGGACGACATACTCCTTCGGCAACATCCTCCAGAAGGGGCAGGGCAACACGGCCGGCGGCTACTGGAAGTTCGAGGCGCCCAGCGGCAAGCCGAAGTGCCTGTTCCGCGGCGGGGACGGCTCCTCGCGTACCGGCTACACGGACGTGTCGATCGCCGACGGGCAGTGGCACACGGTCACCTGCAACCGCACCTCCAGCTATGTGGAGATGTACGTCGACGGGGTGCGGAAGAGCCGGCTGACCGGGCCGACCGGCACCATCGCGAACAACTGGCAGTTCTCCATCGGCGGCAAGAGCCAGTGCGACGGCGTGAAGGTCACCTGCGACTACTTCGCCGGCGACATCGACTACGTCAAGATCCTGAAGGGGGCGGGCGGCACCGCCAACCAGCCGCCGGTGGCCAACCTCGCGCCGTCGTGTTCCGGGCTGGTCTGCTCCTTCTCCGCCGCCGGCTCCACCGACGCCGACGGCGCGATCCAGGACCACCGCTGGGACTTCGGCGACGGATCCACCGCCGACACCGTCTCCGTGCCGACCACCTCCCACACGTACGCGGCGGCCGGCACCTACCCGGTCACGCTCACCGTCACCGACGACCGGGGCGCCACCGGGACGGCGACCGCCCAGGTCACCGTCGCGCCGGTCGCCGAGCGGATCGCCTTCGTCGGTCAGGCCACCGCGAACGCCAACTGGACCAGCCACGCCGTGACGGTGCCGTCGACCGTGCAGCCCGGGGACACCCTGCTGCTCTTCCTCAGCCAGAACACCCACGCCGGCACGGGGCAACCCACCGGGGTCACCGGCTGGACCCAGCTGGACCGGTTCGACGGCGGCTTCGCCACCACCACGGCCTGGTGGAAGGTCGCGGCCACGGGCGACGCCGGATCGACCGTACGGGTGGCGCTGGACGCGCAGTCCAAGGGCAACCTGGTCGTCGCCGCCTACCGGGGCGTGGAGGCCGTCGCGCCGACGTTCGCCCGCGCCACCGACCCGGCCAGTTCTGCCGCCCGGGTCACCCCGTACGCGACGGTGACCGCGGCGCAGAGCTGGGGCGTGTCGTACTGGATGCACGGCGACGGGCTCTCCACCGCGCTGACCCCGCCGGCCGGGGTGGAGGTGCGCAGCAACAGCTCGCAGACCGGCGGGGGACGGGTCACGGCGCTGCTCGCCGACTCCGGGAGCACGGTGCCGGCCGGCAGCTACGGCGGCCTGACCGCTTCCGGCGCGGCCGCCAGCACCACCACGACGACGTGGACTCTGATCCTCCGGCCGGTCTGATTCGTCGGTTGCGGTGTGGGGCTGGGGCGACCGTCCCCGGCTTCGGGCGGTCAGGCTTGATCCCTGCGCCGGGGACGGTCGCCCCCAGCCCTGACGTTGGTCACCGTCCGCCCGGCCGTCACGGTCTTGTGTTTGTACGTGGAAACGCCGCTGGCCGGCACCCCGTGTCTCCGGGGTGCCGGCCAGCGGCTTCTTGCCTTTTGTTCGCTTGTCAGCTGTTCCAGTGCTGGGCGACCAGGTGGGCGGCCTGCTGCTCCCACTGGGCGTAGGCGTCCGGGTAGGCCGACACCTGCACCGTCTGCGCGGCCTCGGTCAGCGGCATGTCCTGCCACCCGTCGACCTGCTTGAGACCCTTCTCGAACGCCAGGGTGGCGTACTCGGGGTCGGTGATCTGCTCCGGCGTGCCCCAACCACTCGACGGGCGCTGCTGGAACAGGCCCAGCGAATCGTGGTCGTTGCGGTCACCCAGGTGACCCAGGTTCTCCAGCTTCGACTCCTGCAGCGACGTGGCGATCGAGATCACGGCCGCCCGCTCCGGCAGACCCGCCTTCTTCGTCGCCGCGATGATCGCCTCCGCGTTGGCGGTCTGCTCGTCGTTCAGCTCAATCTTCGACTGGGCGCCCTGCACACCATGCGGAATCAGCTTCGAGCTGTCCGGCTTGTCGGCCTGCACCGCCACGGCGGCGGGCTTGGCGGTGACGGGGCCGGTGTCGGCGTGCGCGGCGATCGGACCGGCGAACACACCACCGGTAAAGGCCAGACCAGCAATACCGAGAACGCTCTTACGCAGCATCGTGTTCATGACAAAAGCTCCTTGGGGGGTTGGCGCACACCCGGTGGAGGCCGGGACGTGCGCAAGCACCGTCAGGCGCTCAAAAGAGTGCAAGGGGGAAAGTCTCTGCCCGGTGCCAGCCGCGGGGCGGGGGCCTCTTCGCGGCGCCGGGACCATGTGTAACGACCACCGGCCCGCCATCATTCCCGGGGCCCGTCCGGCCCGTCGAGCGGGCCAGGTACTCGGTCGTACGCGAGATATAACGACCCGGGCCCCGCCACGATTCCGGCCTCAGGATGCCGCCGGTCACACCCGGAACGGACATCCGGCGCACCCGCGCAGCCGCCAGCCGGCCGGGACCGGACGGCCCGGACCATATCCCCGATCCGGTGGTATCCACGCCCAACGGACACCGCCACATCGGCGACACGGAGCCGATGTCGCCATCGGGAGGCCCCATGCCCGGCGACATCCCCCAGACCGGCTCCCTTCTGCCCAGGGCAGATCCGCTCAACGTGAACACCCCTCCCCGTTGACCGTGGCCCACCGGCAGGCTGGACGCATGAGACTGCTGGTGCTGGGCGGAACGGGATTCGTGGGTGGGGCCACCGTGGCCGAGGCGGTACGCCGCGGCTGGTCGGTGACGGTGTTCAACCGGGGGCTGCACGGCGACGCGCCGGCGGGCGTACACCGGTTGCGGGGTGACCGGACCGCGCCGGGCGGGCTGGCGGCGCTGGTTGGCGGCGAGTGGGACCTGGTGGTGGACACCTGGGACGGTGCGCCCCGGGCGGTACGGGACGCGGCGCGGGCGCTGGTGGATTCGGTGCCGCACTACGTCTACGTGTCCAGCGGTTCCGTCTACGCCGAACCCGTCGAACCGGGCTCGGACGAGGACGCGCCGACGGTCGAGGCGGCCGCCGACGCGGTCGACGGCGACTACGCGCAACTGAAGGCCGGCGGTGAGCGGGCCGCGGTGGAGATCTTCGGTGATCGGGCGTTGCTGGCCCGGGCCGGGCTGATCCTCGGGCCGGGGGAGGACATCGGGCGGCTGCCCTGGTGGCTGGGGCGCGTCGCCCGGGGCGGCGAGGTGCTGGCGCCCGGGCCGCGCGACCTGCCGCTGCAGTACGTGGACGTGCGTGACCTGGCCAGGTGGCTGCTGGACCGGGGCGCGGAGGGCGTCGGCGGGGCGTACAACGTGGTGGGTCGCACCGGGCACGCGACGATGGGTGAGCTGCTCGACGCGGCCGTGGCGGTCACCGGCTCGGGCGCGGTGCTGCGCTGGACGGACCCGGAGCCGATCCTCGCCGCCGGCGTGGTGCCCTGGAACGACCTGCCGGTCTGGATCCCGCTCGGCCATGAGTACCGCTGGCTGCAGGAGCGCGACGTGACCCGGGCGTACGCGGCGGGGCTCGTCTGCCGTCCGGTGGCCGAGACGGTCGCCGACACCTGGCGCTGGCTGCGGGAGGTGGAGCGGGTCCCGCCGCGCGCGGGCCGACCGGCGCGGGCGGCGGTGGGCCTGGCCCCGGAGCGGGAGGCCGCGTTGCTGGCCGCCGTGTCGGGCGGTGTCATGCCGGCCTGACCGGTCCCCCCACCCGGGCTCCCGGCAGCGGCGGCCATAGCGGGGCCGTGGCGGTCCGGGTCAGGCCGGCACCACCGGCAGGTCGAGCACCTCGTCCACGGAGCGGCGCGGGGTGGCGGCGCCGGGCTGCCCGTACCCGATCCGCATCACCATCTGCGGCATGCCGAACCGGCCGAGGGACAGCCGCAGCGCCTCCCGCGCCCCCGGCACCTCGATCGGCTGGGAGAGCATCGACACGCTCAGCCCGGAGTCGGTGGCGGTGAGCAGCACCCGCTGCAGGGCCTGGCCGGCGACGATCTGGTCGGTGGCGGTGTTCCCCGCCGATCCGAGCACGGCGACCAGGGGCTCCGGTTCGAAGTCCCGCCCCGGCGCGCGGTTGCGCCCGCCGAAGCCGCGCTGCGGCAGCAGGTCCTGCGGTTCGCTCCGCGGACCGCCGGCGGCGGCCGGCACCCCGTCCGGGGAGGGCTCCGAGCGGATCCACGCGCGCCGCTCGGCCACGTACGCGGGGTCGCGTTCGAGCACCCGGTGGGCGCTGCGGGCGATCTCGGCGAACGCGTTGACCGCGCTGGTGCCGATGACCAGCTCCAGCCAGCACTGTTCGGCCCGGGCCGCCTCGCCGAGCCGCCAACGGGCGTCGGCGGGGACCGGGTCGGGCCAGAACGGCGCGCGGTTGCTGAACCGGCGGCGGATGGCCCCGTGCAGGCTCTGCTCCGTCGGGGTGGGGCGGCGCGGCAGGTCGGGGACCAGCCGGGCCACCACGTCCGGCTCCGCCGGGTACGGGCGCAGCCGGACCGTGGCCGGCGTGCCGGCCACCGCGAGGGCCAGCCGCAGGTTGAACAGGGCCGCCCCGCAGGCGATCCGGGCGCCCCAGCCGCTCGGGTCGGTGGCGGGCAGCCGGCGCAGCGGGTCGACGGAAAGCTCGATCCCGCGTCCGGCAGCCGGAACCGCCACGGCTGGGTGTTGTGCAGTGACGGCGCCCGGACGGCGTCGGAGGCGGCGGCCCTGAGCTGCTCGACGGTGAAGCCGGTGTTCATGGTCTTGCTCCTTCCGTGGCAGGTCGTGCCGCCCTCCGGGTGTTCCATCCCCACGGTGCGGCAGACCGGGCCGGCCCGGGCAGGGCCGGAGGTCCCCCTGGTGGGGCCGACCGCCCGGCGGCGGGGCGGCACGGTAGGGACCTTCGGCCCGTGCGGAAGTCGGCGGCGACCGGGTAGACACGAGGGATGATCCGGGTGTTCCTGCTCGACGACCATGAGGTCGTCCGTCGTGGCCTTGCCGATCTGCTCCAGAGCAGCGGCGACATCGAGGTGGTCGGTGAGTCCGGCTCCGCCCAGGAGGCGGCCCGCCGCATCCCCGCGCTCCGCCCCGACGTGGCGATCCTCGACGCCCGGCTGCTCGACGGCAACGGCATCGACGTGTGCCGGGACGTCCGGGCCATGGACTCCTCGATCAAGGGATTGATCCTCACCTCATACGAGGACGACGAGGCGCTCTTCGCGGCGATCATGGCGGGCGCCGCCGGGTACGTGCTCAAGCAGATCCGCAGCACCGACCTGGTGGACGCGGTGCGCCGGGTGGCGGCCGGGCAGTCGCTGCTCGACCCGGCGATCACCACCCGGGTGCTGGAGCGGATCCGCAACGGCGTCGAGCAGCCGCGCGAGCTGAAGTCCCTCACCGAGCAGGAGCGGCGGATCCTGGAGTACGTGGCGGAGGGGCTCACCAACCGGGAGATCGCCGGCAAGATGTTCCTGGCGGAGAAGACCGTGATGAACTACGTCTCCAGCGTGCTGGCCAAGCTCGGCCTGGAACGGCGTACCCAGGCCGCGGTGCTCGCCACCCGGCTGCTCGGCAAGGCCCACTGACCCGCCCCGGCCCCCCGCCGCGACGCTCCGGTCAGTCGCGCAGCGGGACGCTCCAGCGCACCTCGGTGCCGTGCGGGATCACCCGGCTGAGCTGGAAGTCGCCGCCGTTCGGCCCGCTCGCGGAGGTTCACGAGGCCGCTGCGGGCCGCCTCAGGGTCGCAGCCGACGCCGTCGTCGGTGACCGTCACGCTCACCCAGCCGGCGTCGGCCTTGACCGCCACGCCGGTCGCACGGTGCGCAGGTCCCCCGCCACCGGGCCCTTCGACCCCTCCCAGCTGGTCGACTACTTCTCGCCAGCCCGGCGAGCGGTGGGCCGGGCTGCTGGCGGCGTGTTCAGCGTTCCCGGACCACCGCGACCGGGCAGTGCGCGTGGTGCAGCAGCTGCTGGCTCACCGAGCCGAGCAGCATCCCGCGCAGCCCGCCCCGACCGCGGCTGCCCACCACCACGAGCTGCGCCTCGCCGCTCGCGTCGACCAGCAGGCCGGCCGGGTTGCCGGGCGACACCCGCAGGTCGACCTCGACGTCCGGGAAACTCTCCCGCCACCGGGCCAGCTCCTCCTCGGCCGCCGCCCGCTCGGTGGCGGTCGCCTCCTCCGGGTCGAAGCCCGGCGGCACCCACCGCTCGCCGGGCGGCTCCCACACCCGGATCACCCGCAGCGGCACGTCCCGCTGCGCCGCCCGCTCGACGGCGAAGCCGAGCGCCCGGAGCGAGGACTCCGAGCCGTCCACGCCGACCACCACCGGCCCGGAGGTGGCGGTGTGGCCGTCCCGGACCACCACCACCGGGCAGTGCGCGTGGGCGGTGACGGACACCGCGGTGGACCCGGCCAGCAGGCCGCCGAATCCGCCGTGCCCGCGGCTGCCGAGGACCAGCATCCCGGCCTCGGCGGACCGTTCCTGCAACAGCAGGGCGGGTGGGCCGTCGTAGACCTCGGCGTGCACGGTGAGCCCGGGCCGCTCGGCGGCGGCGTCCGCCGCCGCCTTTCGGACCAGTTCCTCGACCTGCCGCCGGGCGTGCTCGTCCGGCCAGACGCCGGGCGCCAGCCCGGGACCGATCCAACCGGCCACCGTCAGCCATTCGAAGACGTACGCCAGGCGGATCGGCCGGCCGGAGCGGCCCGCCTCGTCCAGGGCCCAGTCCAGGGCGACTGTGGCGTCGGCGGAGCCGTCGTAGCCGACCAGGATCTCGTCCCCGCTCACCGGGCCGCCCCCGGTTCGCCCGCGAGCCCGCTCACTGACCGCTCCGCAGGCCGGGTTCGGTCTCGCGGATCCAACGCCACTCGGCGACCAGGGGGGCGTCCTCGCCGTACCGGCGGGTGTAGTCGCGGCAGGCCTGCCGGGCGTCGACCATGTCCTGGCGGAGGTGGGCGGCGCGCGAGGCGAGCCCGGGCACCCGGTCGATGACGTCGATGACGAGGTGGAAGCGGTCCAGGTCGTTGAGCATCACCAGGTCGAACGGCGTGGTGGTGGTGCCCTCCTCCTTGTAGCCGCGTACGTGCAGGTTGTCGTGGTTGGTCCGGCGGTAGGTGAGCCGGTGGATCAGCCACGGATAGCCGTGGTACGCGAAGATGATCTGCCGGTCGCGGGTGAAGATGGTGTCGAACTCGCTGTCCGGCAGGCCGTGCGGGTGCTCCGTGGGCGGCTGGAGGCGCATCAGGTCGACCACGTTGACCACCCGCACCTTCAGCTCGGGCAGGTGCTGGCGGAGCAGGTCGGCCGCGGCCAGCGTCTCCAGGGTCGGCACATCGCCGGCGCAGGCGAGCACCACGTCCGGCTCGGTGCCCTGGTCGGTGCTGGCCCAGTCCCAGATGCCCAGGCCCCGCCTGGCGTGCTGGACGGCCTCGTCCATGCTCAGCCAGTTCGGCGCCGGCTGCTTGCCGGCCACCACGACGTTGATGTAGTGCCGGCTGCGCAGGCAGTGGTCCATGGTGGAGAGCAGGGTGTTGGCGTCCGGCGGCAGGTAGACCCGGACCACCTCGGCCTTCTTGTTGACCACGTGGTCGATGAAGCCCGGGTCCTGGTGCGAGAAGCCGTTGTGGTCCTGCTGCCACACGTGGCTGGAGAGCAGGTAGTTGAGCGAGGCCAGGGGCTGCCGCCACTGGATGCCGCGGGTCACCTTCAGCCACTTGGCGTGCTGGTTGACCATCGAGTCGACGATGTGGATGAAGGCCTCGTAGCTGGTGAAGATGCCGTGCCGGCCGGTGAGCAGGTAGCCCTCCAGCCAGCCCTGGCAGAGGTGCTCGGAGAGCACCTCCATCACCCGGCCGTCCGGGGAGAGGTGGTCGTCGCCGGGGACCGTGTTGCCGACGAACGCCCGGTCGGTGACCTCGAAGGCGGCGCCCAGCCGGTTGGAGGCGACCTCGTCGGGACCGAACAGGCGGAAGTTCTGCGGGTTGGCGGTGATCACGTCGCGGACCCACTGGCCAAGCACGCCGGTGGAGCCGACCATGGGCTCGCCCGGCTGCTTGACGTCGACCGCGTAGGCGCGGAAGTCCGGCAGGTCCAGGTCGCGCAGCACCTGGCCGCCGTTGGTGACCGGATTGGCGCTCATCCGCCGGTTCCCCCTCGGAGGCAGCGAGGTCAGCTCGGCGACCGGGGCGCCGGTGGCGTCGAAGAGTTCCTCCGGCCGGTAGCTGCGGAGCCAGCGCTCCAGCTCGGCCAGGGCCTCCGGATCCTTCCGCACCCCGTCGATGGGCACCTGGTGAGCGCGGAAGGTCCCCTCGACCTGCTTGCCGTGGACCTTCCGCGGGCCGGTCCAGCCCTTCGGCGTCCGGAGGATGATCATTGGCCAGCGGGGGCGCTCGACATCGCCGCCGGAGCGGGCCCGGCGCTGGATCTCGGCGATCTCGTCGACCGCCCGCTCCAGCGTGGCGGCGAGGCTCTGGTGCACCCGGGTCGGGTCGTCGCCGGAGACGATGTACGGCTCGTATCCGTAGCCGCGCATCAGACCGAGCAGGTCGTCGGTGGGGATCCGTTCCAGCACCGTCGGGCTTGCGATCTTGTAGCCGTTCAGGTGCAGGATGGGCAGCACCGCGCCGTCGCGGGCCGGGTTGAGGAAGACGTTGGACAGCCAGCTTCCGGCCAGCGGGCCGGTCTCCGCCTCACCGTCGCCGATCACGCAGGCGACCAGCAGGTCCGGGTTGTCGAACGCGGCGCCGTACGCGTGGCTGAGCGCGTACCCGAGCTCGCCGCCCTCGTGGATCGAACCCGGCACCTCCGGCGCCACATGGCTGGGGATGCCGCCGGGGAAGGAGAACTGGCGGAACAGCCGCTGCATGCCCACCTCGTCCCGGCTGACCGAGTGGTAGAGCTCGCTGTAGGTACCCTCCAGCCAGGTGTTCGCCACCAGGGCCGGCCCGCCGTGCCCCGGGCCGGTGATATAGATGACGCTGAGGTCGCGGTTGACGATGATCCGGTTGAGGTGCGCGTAGATCAGGTTGAGGCCGGGGCCGGTGCCCCAGTGGCCGAGCAGCCGGGGCTTGACATGCTCCGGCTTCAGTGGCTCGCGGAGCAGCGGGTTGTCGAGCAGGTAGATCTGCCCGACGGTGAGGTAGTTCGCCGCCCGCCAGTAGGCGTCAATCCGGCGCAGCTCGTCTTCGGCCAGTGGGCTGTGCAGGTCGAGAGCGGTGTCCATGCTGCGTTAGCCTCTCGCGGCTCGGGGTCTTCTGCCACCCGAAGGCGGGAATCCGCCCCCGGGCCGCCCAGCTTCGCCCCGGGTCCGGGGATCTGATCAGGGTCGTTGGTCCCGGGACCGGAGGGCGTCATGTCCCGAGCGGCGGTGTGGGGTCCAGCCCACGGACGACGATCACCGGGGCCGGTGAGTGGTAGAGCAGGGTCTGGCTGACCTCGCCGAGCATGCCCCGCCACGGTTCGTCCCCGCGCGCGCCGACGAGCGCCACCTGCGCGGACCGGGACTGTTCGATCAGGACGGCGCCGGGGTCCCCGCGGACGGTGTGGCACTCCGCGGCCACGGACGGGTACCGCTGGGCGTGCCGGGCCACCGCCGCGGTGAGCACCTCTTCTCCGTCGTCCGGCCGGTCGGGCTCGACCACCCGCACGGCGAGCAGCCGGGCGGACCGGCGTCGGGCGCAGTCGAAGGCGAAACCCAGGGCGGCCTGGGAGCTCGACGAGCCGTCCACTCCGACCAGCACCGGTCCCTGCGGTGCCGGCCCGGCCCGGCCGACCAGCACCGGGCAGCCGGCCCGGGCGGCGAGTTGCACGGCGGGCGCGTCGGCCGGTACGCAGTCCGGGCAGTCGGCCATCCCGCCGTCACCGAGTGCCACCATGAACGCCGAATCCGAGGCGCGGATCAGGGCGTCGACGGGGGAGCCCTCGACGATCTCGCCGCTCACCGGGACCGCCGGCTCGACCTCGCCGGCGACCTGGCCGGCCCGTTCGAGCAGGTCCTCCGCCGCGGCGCGCGACCCGGCCACGGACGGCGCCTCCAGCGCTGCCGTCCAGTTGAAGGCGTGCAGCAGGTGCAGCGGGCGGTCGTGGGCGGCCGCCTCGCCGGCGGCCTCCCGGACGACCTGGAGGTCCTCCTCCGACGACCCGACGCCGACCACGACGGCCCCGTGGGTGGGTGCGGCCATCCCGCCTCACCTCCCCGGCGCCGCGTACGGCACGACCACGATTTCCTTACCCACGGTAGTCGGGGCCGTGCCCACCCGGGGCGGGATCGGTCAGCGGAACTGGAGCCGGTTCACCGCGTCGAAGAACCGGGCGCCGAGGAGCCGGCGGGTGTGCACCATGGCCCGGGCGGCGGCGGTGACCAGGTAGCGGGTGCGCGGCCGGCGGGCGGTCACCGCCCGTTCGATCACCCGGCCACCGTCTCCGGCGTGGCCGAGAGGGCCCTGTTCCGGTACGACTTCGCCATCACCGCGTCGACGGAGGCGACCATCTTCCGGTACGGCCCCGCCGGGTCGGATCCGGCGCCGAGGGAGGCGCTGGCGACCGAGCCGAAGCCGGTCCGGATCAGCCCCGGCTCGACGATCGTCACGTCGACGCCGAACGGCCGCACCTCCTGCCGCAGCGCGTCGGAGATCGCCTCCCCCGCGTACTTGCTGGCGTGGTATTGACGTTCTCTCCGCCCTGAAGGGCGGAGATTCCCTCCACGTTGCGTGTGGAACACGCGGTGTGCGGGTGGATTCCTGCTTCTCGGCGTGGTGCCGGCACGGGTGCCGGTCTTACCTGCGCTCCACAGGCGTTTAGGCTCTCCCAGCGTCCCTGGGCGAGGATGTTGATCGCCGCGTTGACGTCCCGGTCGTGGACCGCCCCGCATGGGCAGGTCCACGACCGGACGGACAGCGGTTTGGGTCCGTCGAGCCGCCCGCACGTAGAGCATGTCTGCGATGTGGGGACGAACCGGCCGATCCGGCGGAAGGTGCGACCGTACCGTGCGGCCTTGTACTCCAACATCGCCGTGAACGATGCCCAGCCGGCGTCGTGCACCGACTTCGCCAACCGGGTGCGGCCGAGACCGGTCACGCACAGGTCCTCGACGTACACCGCTTGGTTGTCGCGGATGATCCGGGTCGAGAGCTTGTGCTGCCAGTCCCGCCGGCTGTCGGCCACCCGGGCGTGCGCCTTGGCGACCTTGACGACGGCCTTGGTGCGGTTGTTGCTGCCCCGCTGCTTGCGGGACAGGTCCTGCTGCAGTCGGCGCAGCTTGCGCGCCGCCCGGCGCAGGAACCTCGGCGCGGTGATCTTCTTGCCGTTGGACAGGACCGCGAAGTGCGTCAGCCCCAGGTCGATGCCCACCTCGGGCTCGACCCGCGGCAGCGTCTCCTCCTCAGTCGTTTGCACCACGAACGAGGCGAAGTACCGACCCCCCGCATCCTTGATCACCGTCACTGAGCTCGGCTCAGCCGGCAAGGCCCGGGACCAACGTACCGGCACGTCCCCAACCTTCGGCAACCTGAGCCGGCCGTTGTCCAGCACAGCGAATCGAGAATTTCTGGTGAACCGGATGGCCTGCCGGTTGTCCTTGCGAGACCGGAACCGCGGCGGCGCGACCGTGCGGCCCTTCCGCTTACCAGACAGTGAGGTGAAGAAGTTGCGGTACGCGCTGTTCAGGTCCGCGAGGGCCTGCTGGAGCACCACCGCGGACACCTCGCCCAGCCACGCCCGTTCCGGCGTCCGCTTCGCTTGGGTGATGACCCGCTTTGACAGCTCACCATCAGGCAGGTACGCCTCGCCCGCCTCGCGGGCTTCCCGGCGTGCGCGCAGCCCGTCGTTGAACACCACCCGCGCGCACCCGAACGCCCGCGCCAGCGCTGCCTGCTGGACGGGCGGCGGGTAGACGCGGTGGTTGTACCGAAGCTGCACATCGGACAGTCTGGCATCGGCATATGACAGACATCGGCAGCGTCCGCACTGCCAGGCACTGCGTCTTCGTCCTTCACGCCCACTTGGCCTTCGTGACGAAGTTCCGGTACAAGGTGTTCACCCTGGTAGCGGTGGCGTAGACGGTCAGGTCGGGGCGGCGGGCCAGGCGGCGGACGGTGGCCCGGCCGATGCCGGAGGAGGTGCCGGTGATCAGCATGGTGGTCATGACGGGGCTCCAGGGTGGGTGGCGAGGCCCGCGACGACCAGCGCGACACCGTCGCGCAGCCGCCGTCGGGGCAGGTCGGGGTCGGTGAGGTCGGCCTCCAGGCCGCGGGTGAGCGCGACCAGCACGTCGGCGGCCGCGCGGGCCCGCGGCCCGGCGCTGTCGGCCAGCGTGCCGGCCACCACGTCGGTCAGTTCCCGGGTGTACGCCTCGGCGAGGTCCCCGGTGAGCCGGGTGCTGGTGTCGAGCAGTTCGGCGGCGTGCCGGCTTTCCCGGTGCAGTCGCAGCGTCAGTTCCAGCTTGGCCGCGAGCGCGTCGTGCAGCCGTTGTGCCAGGTCCGCGCCGGGGGCCGCGGCGGCCTGCCGCGCGTCGGCGAGGGAGCCGGCGAACAGCCGCTCGGCGAGCCGCCGGTAGGCGTCGTCCTTGTTGCGGACGTACTGGTAGACGGCGGGGCGGGACATGCCGGCGGCGGCCGCGATGTCGTCCATCGTCGTGCGTCGCACGCCGTGCCGGGTGAAGCACTCGTACGCGGCGGCGAGGATCTTCTCCAGCCGTTCGTTCGACATGCTGACAATGTTTTGCACAGATTGTCAGGACGTCAACGGTGTTCGCGGTCGGAGTCGGGCAGCGACGGCGGCGCGGCGGAAGTCCGGCGCCGCCGGGGCGGCGCCGGACTTCCGC
>NZ_QGKS01000389.1 GCF_003172935.1 Micromonospora sicca
GCCGGGGGCGCCGCCGACGGGGCCGGGGCGGGCGACGGGGATGGCGACAGGCTCACACTCCGAGGGTACGGCGCACGACCGGCCCGCCAACCGGCAGGATGGCAGGGTCACCCCTGGACCCGGACGGAAGAGGAAGACCGTGACAGACGTCGTACCCGTGCCCGTACGGCAGCTCGACCCCGAGCTGCCGCTGCCGGCGTACGCCCATCCCGGCGACGCCGGCGCGGACCTGGTGGCCGCCGCGGACGTCGAGCTGCCGCCCGGCGGGCGGGCCCTGGTCCCCACCGGGGTGGCGCTCGCCCTCCCGGAGGGGTACGTGGGGCTGGTCCATCCCCGGTCGGGGCTGGCGGCCAGGCTCGGCGTGACGGTGCTGAACGCGCCCGGTACGGTCGACGCCGGCTACCGGGGTGAGATCCTGGTCAACCTGATCAATCACGATCGGGACGTGCCGGCGAAGATCAGCCGTGGCGACCGGATCGCGCAGCTCGTCGTGCAGCGGGTGGCGCGCGCCGAGTTCCAGCCGGTGGCGGAGCTGCCCGCGTCCCGGCGCGGGGCCGGTGGGCACGGGTCCACCGGCGGGCACGCCGGGCTGATCCCGGCCCCGGCGGGCGCCGACGGGCGCCGGGAATCGCCCGACCTGACGAGTGGGCGGACGGAAGAGGTGGCAGGGTGAGTGCGAACAGCGGAGGGTGGGCGCAGTGATCTTCTCCCGAAAGCGGGCCGGTGGCGCGCGGCACGCGCGTGACGAGCGGACCGCCGAGGTCCTCGACTCCTACGACACCGAGGAGTCGACCCCGGCGGCGCCGTCCCGGGGGCCGTACGACGTCTCCGAGGCGCCCGACATGCCCCGGCTGGACCTGGGCAGCCTGCAGATCCCGGCGGTGCCCGACGTCGAGGTCCGGGTGCAGGCCGACCCGCAGGGCGTGATCCAGCAGGTCGTGCTCGTGCACGGGGAGAACGCCCTGCAGCTCGGCGTCTTCGCGGCGCCCCGCTCCGAGGGCATCTGGGACGAGGTGCGCGAGGAGATCCGGCAGTCGCTGTTCAACGACGGCGCCGCCGCCCGCGAGGTCGAGGGGGAGTACGGCACCGAACTGCACGCCCGGGTCCGCACCCCGGACGGCATGACCGACCTGCGTTTCGTCGGCATCGACGGGCCGCGCTGGATGGTCCGCGGCGTCTACCAGGGCGCGGCCGCCACCGACCCGGCCTCGGCCGGCCCGCTGGCGGTCTGCCTCGACAACCTGGTGGTCGACCGGGGGCACGAGGCGAAGCCGGTCCGCGAGCCGCTGCCGCTGCGGCTGCCCCGCGAGATGGCCGAGCAGGCCGACCAGGAGAACCCCGCACCCGGCCAGCGCGAGGCCTGAGCAAGCAACCCGGGCCCGGTCCCGTCGGCTCCCGCCGGCGGGCGCCGGGCCCGTCGTGCGTCCGCCGTCGCCGCCGTACGCCGGGGAGGTGCCGCCGCGGACGCCGGCTCCGTCGCGCCGCCGGATCGGCGTACGCTGGCGGGACGGTTCCGGCATCCCGGGGTCGGGCCAGCGCCGGCGCGGACCGGCCAGCGTGGAGAGGGTGACGCGGAGGTCATGACGACCGACGAGGGTCGGGTGTCGCTGCGGCGCATCCTGCAACGGCTCACCGCGAGCGAGGCCGAGATCGAGGCGCAGGAGCTGCGCCGGGAGAGCGCCGAGTCGGGCGGCACGCCGGCCCGGCAGTGCATGCGGGGCCAGGTGGTCTCCGTCGCCGGACGGCTCCGCACGGTGGTCTACACGCCCCGGACGAACCTGCCGACGCTGGAGGCGGACCTCTACGACGGCAGCGACGTGGTCACCCTGGTCTGGCTGGGCCGCCGGCACATCGCCGGCATCGAGCCGGGCCGGCACCTGACCGCCCGCGGCCGGATGGCCGTACGGGACGACCGCAAGGTGATCTACAACCCGTACTACGAGCTGGAGTCGCCGAAGTGACGACCGGACCGCACCGGACCACCGAGCCGGAGACCGGGCCGCCGGACGACGAACGGCTGCCCAGCCTCGCCGAGCAGATGGCCGACCAGCTCGGCGGCTGGCGTGGCCTGGTGGAGTCGAGCATCCCCGTGGTGGTCTTCGTGATCGCCAACGTGGTGGGCGAGCTGCGCCCCGCGGTCGTCGCCTCGGTGGCGGTGGCGCTGCTCATCGCCGGTCTGCGGCTGGCCCAGCGCCGGCCGGTCCGGCACGCCGTCAACGGGCTCTTCGGCATCGCGATCGGCGCGGCCATCGCCTGGCGTACCGGTGAAGAGCGGGACTTCTACCTTCCCGGCATCCTGTACGGCATCGGCTACGGGCTCGCCCTGCTGATCTCGGCGGCGATCCGGCAGCCGCTGGTCGGCTGGATCTGGTCGGTGCTGGTCGCCAAGGGGCGCGCCGAGTGGCGGGACGACCCGCGGCTGGTGCGCACCTTCACCCAGCTCACCGTGCTCTGGGGCGTGGTCTGGCTGGCCAAGGTGGGCGTGCAGGCCGGGCTCTACCTGGCCCACCAGGACACCGCGCTGGGCGTGGCCCGGCTGGCGCTGGGCTACCCGCCGTACGCGCTGCTGCTGCTCGTCACGGTCTGGGCGGTGCGCCGGGTGACCCGGGAGACCGCGCCGCAGCCGCTGCCCGGCGCCTGAGCCCCGGCGCCGGCCGCCCGCCGCGGCCGGCCGTGACCGTCGGGCGTCAGCCCTTGCCGCGGGTGCGCTCGACGCTGTCCGGGCCGAGGATCACCGCGCGGACCTCGTCCTCCACCTGGGCGGTGCACACGAAGACCAGCTCGTCGCCGGCCTCGATCGGGTCGTCCGGGCTCGGCACCAGCACCCGCTTGCCGCGCAGGATCGCCACCAGGGCGGCGTCCCGGGGCAGCGGCACCGCGTGGATCGGCTGGCCGACGTACGGCGCGGTGGGCGGCAGGGTGATCTCGACCAGGTTCGCCTCGCCCTGCCGGAAGGTCATCAGCCGGACCAGGTCGCCGACGGTGACCGCCTCCTCGACCAGGGCGGCCATCACCCGCGGCTTGCTCACCGCGACGTCGACGCCCCACTGGTCGGTGAAGAGCCACTCGTTCTCGGCCCGGTTGACCCGGGCGACCACCCGGGGCACCGCGAACTCGGTCTTGGCCAGCAGCGAGACCACCAGGTTGACCTTGTCGTCACCGGTGGCGGCGACCACCACGTCGCAGCCGGCGACGTTGGCCTCCTCCAGGCTGGTCAGCTCGCAGGCGTCGGCGAGCACCCACTCGGCGGCCGGCACCCGGTCCGGCCGGAGCATCTTGGGCTGTCGCTCGATCAGCATCACCTGGTGGCCGTTGTCGATCAGCTCCTGGGCGATCGACCGGCCGACGTTGCCGGCGCCGGCGATGGCGATGCGCATGCTCACTGCCCTCCTTCCGGCGGCGTCGCCGCCGCCGCCGTGACCGAGCCCACGATGTCGTCGGTCACCAGCATGAAGACCTGGTCGCCCTCCTGCACCACGGTGGAGGCGGTCGGCAGCATCCCGATCCCGAAGCGGATCAGGTACGCCACCCGGGCCCCGACGCCCTCCTCCAGCTGCCGCAGCGGCCGGCCGATCCAATCCTTGTGCACCGGCACCTCGACGATCGACACCGTGCTGGTCGGGTCCCGGAAGATCTCGACGTTGCCCTCGGGGACCAGGTGCCGCAGCATCCGGTCGGCGGTCCACCGGACGGTGGCCACGGTGGGGATGCCGAGCCGCTCGTAGACCTGCGCCCGGCGCTGGTCGTAGATGCGGGCGGCGACCCGGGAGACGCCGAAGGTCTCCCGCGCCAGCCGGGCCGAGATGATGTTGGAGTTGTCGCCGCTGGAGACGGCCGCGAAGGCGTCCGCCCGCTCGATGCCGGCCTGACGCAGCACCTCGCCGTCGAACCCGGCACCGGTGACGGTGATGCCGGCGAAGTCGGGGCCGAGGCGGCGGAACGCGTCCGCGTCCTGGTCGATCACCGCCACCGAGTGCCCCCGGGACTCCAGGCTGTGGGCGAGGGTCGACCCGACCCGGCCGCAGCCCATGATCACGACATGCACGGTGTCCGCTCCTCCCACGGTGCGCCCCGGTGGGCCCGTCGTCTGCGAGCCTGCCACGTCCCCGCCCCGGGCGGGGGACCGACCGTACCGCGCGGGCGCGCGGAAGGTTGATCAGGCACCCCCGACGGTCGGCGGGGGTTGGTCGTACCCTTAGCGCTTGTGGCCAGTCCCACCTCGCTGCTGAAGCGACTCCTCGTCGGTCGACCGTTCCGGTCCGACCGGCTCCAGCACACCCTCCTCCCCAAGCGCATCGCGCTGCCGGTCTTCGCCTCCGACGCGCTCTCCAGCGTCGCGTACGCGCCGGACGAGATCCTGCTGACCCTCTCCATCGCGGGGGCGTCGGCGTTCCTGTTCTCGCCGTGGATCGCGCTCGCCGTCGTCGTGGTGATGCTCACCGTGGTGGCCAGTTACCGGCAGAACGTGCACGCCTACCCCTCGGGTGGCGGTGACTACGAGGTGGCCACGGTCAACCTCGGGCCGCGCGCCGGCCTGGCGGTGGGCAGCGCGCTGCTGGTCGACTACGTGCTCACCGTCGCGGTGTCGGTCTCCTCGGGCGTGGCCAACCTCGGCTCGGTGGTGCCCTTCGTGGGCACCCACAAGGTGCTGATCGCGGTCCTCGCGGTGGCGGTGCTGACCGCGATCAACCTGCGCGGGCTGCGCGAGTCGGGAACCGCCTTCGCGATCCCCACCTACGGCTTCATCATCGTGATGGTCGGGATGATCCTCACCGGGCTGGTCCGGGTCTTCGTGCTCGGCGACGACCTGCGCGCCCCCAGCGCCGACCTGGTGATCCGCCCGGAGCACAGCGTGGCCGGCTTCGCGCTGGTCTTCCTGCTGCTGCGGACCTTCTCCTCCGGCTGCGCCGCGCTCACCGGTGTGGAGGCCATCTCCAACGGGGTGCCCGCGTTCAAGGCGCCGAAGAGCCGCAACGCGGCCACCACCCTGCTGCTGCTCGGCACCATCGCGGTGAGCATGCTGGTCGGCATCATCTGGCTGTCCCGGCTCACCGGCCTCCAGTTCGTCGAGGACCCCTCGCAGATCGTCTCCGGGCCCGACGGGTACGTGCAGAAGACCGTCACGACCCAGCTCGGCGAGACGGTCTTCGGTTCCGGTTCGGCGCTGCTCTTCGTCGTCGCCGGGATGACCGCGCTGATCCTCTTCCTGGCCGCGAACACCGCGTTCAACGGCTTCCCGGTGCTCGGCTCGATCCTGGCCCAGGACCGCTACCTGCCCCGGCAGTTCCACACCCGGGGCGACCGGCTGGCCTTCTCCAACGGCATCGTCTTCCTCGCCGTCTTCGCGATCGTGCTGATCATCGGGTTCCAGGCCGAGGTGACCCGGCTGATCCAGCTCTACATCGTCGGCGTCTTCGTCTCCTTCACGCTCTCCCAGGCCGGCATGATCCGGCACTGGAACCGGCACCTGCGGACCGAGCGGGACCCGGAGGCGCGCCACCGGATGATCCGCTCCCGGGCCATCAACAGTTTCGGCATGGCGATGACCGGCATCGTGCTGGTCATCGTGCTGATCACCAAGTTCCTGCTCGGCGCCTGGATCGCGATCGCCGCGATGGCGGTGATCTACCTGCTGATGCTGGCCATCCGCCGGCACTACGACCGGGTCGCCGCCGAGCTGGAGCCGACCGAGGCGCGGGGCGTGCTGCCCGCCCGCAACCACGCCATCGTGCTGGTCAGCAAGCTGCACCAGCCGACCCTGCGGGCCATCGCGTACGCCCGGGCGACCCGGCCGGACACGCTCACCGCGGTGACCGTGAACGTGGACGAGAAGGACACCCGCCAGCTCCAGGAGGAGTGGGAGCGGCGGGAGATGCCCGTCCCGCTGACCGTGGTCGACTCGCCGTACCGGGAGATCACCCGGCCGATCCTCAACTTCGTGGCCTCCACCCGCCGGGCGTCGCCGCGCGACGTGGTCACCGTCTTCATCCCCGAGTACGTGGTCGGCCGCTGGTGGGAGAACCTGTTGCACAACCAGAGCGCGCTGCGGCTCAAGGGCCGGCTGCTCTTCGAGCCGGGGGTGATGGTGACCAGCGTGCCGTGGCAGCTCGCCTCGACCGCCGCCAAGAACCTGGACCGGCTGGACGCCACGCTCAGCCGCGGGCCGGCGCGCGGGCCGCGGGTCGCCCCGCGCAGCACCCTGCCGCCGACCGTCCCGCCGGTGGTCTCCGCGCCGCCCGGCGAGAGCGGCCCGGCCGGGGAGCGCCCGTGACGGCCGGGTCCGGCCGGACCGGCGCGCGGGACGCCGCCGCCGGCGCGGACGTCGACGAGACGGTCGGCGCGCGGCGGGGGCTGGAGGAGGCCGAGCGGGTCGAGCTGACCGTGGACGCGGTCGCCCCGGGCGGGCACTGCGTGGCCCGGTTCGACGGCCAGGTGGTCTTCGTGCGGCACGCGCTCCCCGGCGAGCGGGTGGTGGCCGAGGTGACCGAGCTGCACCGGGGCTTCGCCCGGGCCGACGCGGTGGAGATCCTCGACGCGTCCCCGGACCGGGTCGAGCCGCCCTGCCCGTACGCGAAGCCGGGCCGCTGCGGCGGCTGCGACCTGCAGCACGTGGCGCCCGGGGCGCAACTGGACTGGAAGACCGCCGTGGTGCGCGAGCAGCTCACCCGGCTGGGCGGGCTCACCGACGCCGAGGTCGACGAGCTGGGCGTCCGGGTCGAGCCGCTGCCCGGCGGGCTGCTGGGCTGGCGCTCCCGGGTCCGGTACGCGGTCGACGGCGCCGGCCGGGCCGGGCTGCTCAAGCACCGCTCGCACGAGGTGGTGCCGATCGACCGCTGCCTGATCGCCCACCCGGCGATCCAGGAGCTGCCGGTGCTCGCCGCCAGCGGGGCCCGCTGGCCGGACGCGGAGGCGGTCGAGACGGTCGCCTCCACCGGCGGCGACGTCAGCGTGGTGGCGGTGGCCGAGAGGGTCCCGACGCCGGTCAGCGGACCGGCGGTGGTGCGGGAGGTGGCCGCCGGGCGGGAGTGGTCGCTGCCCGCGTCCGGCTTCTGGCAGGTGCACCCGGTCGCGGCGGACACCCTGGTCGGGGCGGTCCTCGACCTGCTCGACCCGCGCCCCGGCGAGACCGCCTGGGACCTGTACGGCGGCGCCGGGCTCTTCGCCGCGGCCCTGGCCGGTCGGGTCGGCGATGCCCGGGTCACCCTGGTCGAGTCCGCCGCGGAGGGCGTGGCCGCGGCCCGGCAGAACCTGGCCGACCTGCCCCGGGTGGAGGTGGTCGCGGCCCGGGTGGAGACCGCGCTGGCCCGCCGCCGGGTCACCGGCCCGGTGGACGTGGTGGTGCTCGACCCGCCGCGTACCGGCGCGGGCGCCCAGGTGGTGCGGGACGTGGTGGCCGGCCGCCCCCGGGCGGTGGCGTACGTCGCCTGCGACCCGGCCGCCTTCGCCCGGGATGTGCGCACCTTCGCCGGCCTGGGCTGGCGGCTGGCCGCGCTGCGCGGCTTCGACCTGTTCCCGATGACCCAGCACGTCGAGCTGGTGGGCCTGCTCCTGCCGCCCGGCTGAGCCGGCCCGAAACGCCGACGCGGGGTGCGGAATCCCACACTCCGGGGCCGCCGCCGCCCCGCCGGGGCGTCCGCGCCGGCTGATGCTCGGCGGCGGGCGCCGAGCACCGGGGTGAGCCGGGCATACCCGCCCCGACCTGCGGTGACCTCGGGCCGCGCTGCGGGCTGTCGGAGGGCCGATAGACTCTTCCGTCATGAGTGTTGAAGAGGGCACGGCCAACCACGGTCGGCTGCTGGGCACGGTCCGTGGTCCGCAGGACGTGAAGCGGATGGGCGCCGAGCAGCTGGACATCCTCGCCGCCGAGATCCGTGACTTCCTGATCGCCAAGGTCTCCCGCACCGGCGGGCACATCGGTCCGAACCTGGGCGTGGTGGAGCTGACCCTGGCCATGCACCGGGTGTTCGACTCCCCCCGGGACCGGCTCCTGTTCGACACCGGCCACCAGGCCTACGTACACAAGATCCTCACCGGCCGGCAGGACGGCTTCGACAAGCTCCGCCAGCGCGGTGGCCTCTCCGGCTACCCGAGCCAGGCGGAGAGCGAGCACGACCTGATCGAGAACTCGCACGCCTCCACCGCCCTGTCGTACGCGGACGGGCTGGCCAAGGCGTACGCCGTGCGGGGCGAGCAGCGCAGCGTGGTGGCCGTGGTCGGCGACGGCGCGTTGACCGGCGGCATGTGCTGGGAGGCGCTGAACAACATCGCCACCGCCGGCAACCCGCTGGTGATCGTGGTCAACGACAACGGCCGGTCGTACTCGCCGACCATCGGCGGGCTCGCCGACCACCTCTCCTCGCTGCGGCTCAACCCCGGCTACGAGAAGGTGCTCGACACCGTCAAGGAGGCCCTCGGCTCGACCCCGCTGGTCGGCAAGCCGATGTACGAGGTGCTGCACGCGGTCAAGAAGGGCATCAAGGACGCGGTCGCCCCGCAGGCCATGTTCGAGGACCTCGGCATCAAGTACGTCGGCCCGGTCGACGGCCACGACGTCGCCGCGGTCGAGTCGGCGCTGCGGGCGGCGAAGAACTTCGGCGGCCCGGTGATAGTGCACGCGGTTACCCGCAAGGGCTACGGCTACCGGCCGGCCGAGGAGGACGAGGCGGACTGCCTGCACGGCCCGGGTGGTGCCTTCGACGTCGAGACCGGCCAGCTGGTCGCCGCGCCGTCGGTGAAGTGGACGCACGTCTTCGCCGACGAGCTGGTCGCCATCGCCGACGAGCGGCCCGACGTGGTCGGCATCACCGCCGCCATGGCCGAGCCGACCGGCATCGCCAAGCTGGCCCGCAAGTACCCCGAGCGGACGTACGACGTGGGCATCGCCGAGCAGCACGCCGCCACCTCGGCGGCCGGCCTCGCGATGGGCGGCCTGCACCCGGTGGTGGCGGTCTACGCCACCTTCCTCAACCGGGCCTTCGACCAGGTCCTGCTGGACGTGGCGATGCACAAGCTGCCGGTGACCTTCGTGCTGGACCGGGCCGGCGTCACCGGCCCGGACGGGCCGAGCCACTACGGCATCTGGGACATGTCCGTCTTCGGCGTGGTGCCCGGCCTGCGGATCGCCGCCCCCCGGGACGCCGGCAGCCTCCGCGAGGAGCTGCGCGAGGCGGTCGCCGTGGACGATGGCCCGACCATCGTCCGCTTCCCGACCGGCACGGTCGCCGCCGACCTGCCGGCCGTACGCCGGGTCGGCACCGTCGACGTGCTCGCCGAGTCGGCCCGGACCGACGTTCTGCTGGTCGCCGTCGGCTCCTTCGGCGCGCTGGGCATGGAGGTGGCCGCCCGGGTCGCCGAGCAGGGCTACGGGGTGACTGTGGTCGACCCGCGCTGGGTCCGGCCGGTCCCGGCCGAGCTGGTCGAGCTCGCCGCCGGCCACCGACTCGTGGTCACCGTCGAGGACGGCGTCCGGGTGGGTGGCGTCGGCGACGCCCTCGCCCAGGCGATGCGGGACGCCGACGTCCGGGTGCCGCTGCGCGACCTGGGCGTACCGGCCGACTGGCACCCGCACGGCACCCGCGCCCAGATCCTCGCGGACCTCGGCCTGACCGCGCAGGACGTGGCCCGGGACGTCACCGGCTGGATCTCCGGCCTGGACGCCCAGCCCGTCGACGACGTCCAGCGTGACGAGGCCGGCGCCAAGAACTGACGCACCACGCAGAGGGGTGGCCCTGCTGATCAGGGTCACCCCTCTTGTCATCAGCAAGAAGGGCCGGACGGCGCTCGACCCGCGAACCCCACCACCGCAACAAACGACGTCAGCGGCCGCCGACGGACCGGTACCAGGTCTTCTCGGTGCCGGCCAGGCTGAACGTCTGCTTCCTCGTCGGCTGTGGCGCCACCACCAGCCCCGGCCGGTCCACCAGGCGTGACGTGCCCGGCGGCGCGGCGAACGAGGCGTCCCGGGTGGCCCGCCAGCTCAGCACCGCCAGCGGCTGCCCCGGCATCGGCAGCAGGTACGCCTGGAGGGTGGTGGAGCGGTCGGCGGGGGAGACCACCGGGGCCCCGCCGTCGGCCGGACGGTAGACCACCGCGGTCATCGTGCCGGTGGCGCTCTCCCAGCTCAGCTGCTCCAGGTCGGCCGGCTCGCCGCCCCCGAGGGCGACCTCGCCCAGGGAGCGGACGGCGAGCCTGGCCATCGGCCACGACTCCGGCACCGAGCGGGGGGCGTCCCGGTCGCCGATCCGGCGCGGGATGCTGCCGAACGGGCCCCGCTCGCCGGCGAGCACACAGGTGTCCAGCCCGGTCAGGGCCCGGCGGCCGGAGCCGGTCTCGTCGCGGACCAGCGGGTACCGCGGGTCGGCGGTGGCCGTACCGAGGTCGAGCAGGCGGTCCGCGGCCCGGCCCCGCGGCAGCGACCGGGTGGGCCGCAGGGACGCGGTCAGCTCCACCGCCCGGCAGGCCGGCACCGCGACCGGCGCGGTGAGGCCGTCGGCGGTGGGCAGCGCCCGCCCGTCAGGGTCGAGCAGCCGCTCCACCCGGGCCGAGGTCAGGTAGCGCCGGCCGGCCGGGAGCTGGACCGGCAGCACGTCGGAGTAGACCAGGTAGCCCGGGTCGGTGTACTCGGTGGCGTGGCTGACCGCCCACCGGTCGCCGTCCCGGGTGAGCTGGAGCAGCCAGGACGCGCTCTCGCCGGGCACGTCCGCGGCGACCAGGGCCAGCGGCGCCCCGTCCACCTGGCCGGAGAAGAGGATGCCCGACGAGGGCAGGTGCGCCCGGTCGTCGACCGGCGACCGCCAGTCCCGTACCGCTGCGGTGACCGCCGCCGTGGTGGCGGCGTCACCGGCCAGGCTGCCGCGCGGCGGCCACACCGTCAGCGACCCGTCCAGGGTGTCGTAGCCGACCGGCAGCGTCGTCGCCCGCCGGTCGGCGACCGGACCGCACGCGGTCACGCTCAGCAGCAGGGTCAGCAGTGCGGTGGCTGTCGTGCCGCGCCGGCGGACTGAAGCCACCTGTACGCCCCCGATCGCGTCGCCGGTCGTGTTTTCGAAGCCACATGGTACGAGATGTCCGGTCGCCGGACCGCGACCGCCTCGCCCGGCCCACCCGCCACATAGGACGACGCGTTGCGTTTCGTGCCGTTTCCGGCTCCGGTAGACTCCGCCGACTGTGACCTCTGCCGAGCCCCGTGTCGAGTCCCGACCCGACGCCCGCGCCGGCTCCGAGTCCGCCGTGACCCTGGACACTCCGGTGCGGCCGGGCGCCGGAGGACGGCTGGCGGCGCCGCTGCGCCGCTGGCGGCGGACGCCCCGCCGGCAGGACCTCGCGGTACACGGCGTCTTCCTGCTCGCCGCGGTCTGGGTGACCAGCCGGATCTGGGCCGACCCGGCCGGTCGGGTCGCCTCGCTCTACAGCAGCGACCCGGCGCAGGTGCAGTTCTTCCTCGCCCACTCGGTGCGGGTGGTGCTGCACGGCGAGTTCCCGTTCTACACCGACCAGTTCAACTACCCCGACGGGGTCAACCTGATGGCGAACACCGCCATTCTGGCGCTCGGCATCCCGATGGTGCCGGTGACCCTCCTCTTCGGACCGGCCGTGTCCTTCGTGACGCTGGTGACGCTCGGCCTCGCCGGCACCGCCGCCGCCTGGTACCACGTGCTCTCCCGACACGTCGTACGGACCCGGCTGGCCGCCGCGGTCGGCGGCTGGTTCTGCGGGTTCTCGCCGGCGATGCTCTCGCACGCCAACTGGCACCCCAACATCATCTCCCAGTTCCTGCTGCCGTTCATCGTGTGGCGGGTGCTGGTGCTGACCCGCGCCACCCGCCCGGTCCGCGACGGCGCGCTGCTCGCCCTGCTGGTCACCGTCCAGGCGTTCATCAACGAGGAGATCCTCCTCTTCACCGCGCTGGCCTGCGGCGTCTTCCTGCTCGCCGTGCTCGCCCAGCGGCGCGACCGCTGGTCGGCCGCGTGGCGCCCGCTCGCCACCGGGCTGGCGGTCTGCGCGCTGCTGGCCGGGGCGCTGCTGGCGTACCCGCTCTGGGTGCAGTTCGCCGGGCCGATGGCGTACCACGGGCTCAGCGACACGGTCCGCGACTACGGCAACGACATCGCCGCGTTCTTCGCCCCCGGCTCGCCCACCCTCGGCGGCAGCGAGCGGGCCAACGTCAACCTCGCCCCGAACTACTCCGAGGAGAACGCCTTCTTCGGCTGGAGCCTGTCGCTGCTGGCCGTCGGCATCGTGGCCTGGCTGCGGCGCGAGGTGGTGGTCCGGGCGCTCGCGGCGACCGGGCTGTGCTTCGCGGTGCTCTCCCTCGGCGAGCGGGTGTCCTGGTGGGACCGGGACCTCGGCACCGGCCCGTGGGAGCTGCTGGTCCGGCTGCCGCTGCTCGACGCGGTGGTGCCCACCCGGTTCGGCCTGATCACCACCGTGGTGATCGGGGTGCTGCTGGCCCTGGCGGTCGAGCGGGCCTGGTCGCTGCGGACGCCCGAGCGGCGGACCGTGCGGACGCTGGCAGTCGCCGGCCTGGTCCTCGCGCTGCTGCCGATCGCGCCGATGCCGCTGCAGGTCACCACCCGCCCGGCGGTGCCGCGGTTCATCACCGCCGACCGCTGGCGCGAGTACGTCGGCCCGGACCAGACCCTGGTGTCGGTGCCGGTGCCCAGCATGGGCAACACCCACGCGATGCGCTGGGCCGCCAGCACCAACCTGGACTTCAAGATCCCCGGTGGTTACTTCCTCGCCCCGCGCAACGGCGTGACCGGCGACCCGGGCCGGTTCGGCGGGCGGCCGAGCGGCATCGGCGACCTGCTCGAGGAGGTGGCCACCACCGGCCGCACGCCGAAGCTGGACGACCGGCAGCGCCGCCGCTGCCTGGACGAGCTGCGGCACTGGCGGGCCGCCGTCGTGGTGCTGCCGCTGGGCCAGCAGAACGCCGAGCCGCTGCGGCGTACCGTCGAGCAGCTGGTCGGCCCCGGCCGGCAGGAGCTGGACGTGTGGTTGTGGGACGTCCGGACACTGACCGACCGGTCGGCCTGACCGCCGCCCCGCCGGCCGCCGTCCCGCCCGACGCGCCCCCGGCGGACCGGCCCCGCCGCCGCGCGCCGCGTCCCGTCGACGCGCTGGTGGTGGCCGGCTACCTCGGGCTGGCTGTGCTGCTCACCGGCGGGCAGTGGGGCCGCCCCGAGCGGCTCTTCCACCAGGCCGGCGACCAGATGCTCTTCGAGTGGATGCTGGCCCGGGCCGCGCGGGCGGTGGCCGGCGCGGAGAACCCGCTGCACAGCACGGCCCTGAACGTCCCGGACGGGGTCAACCTGATGGCCAACACCTCGGTGCTCGGGCTGGGTGTGCCGCTGGCCCCGGTGACCTGGCTGTTCGGCTCGCAGACGGCCTTCCTGGTGGCCGTGGTCTGCTGCCTGGCCGGCACCGCCACCGCCTGGTACGCCCTGCTGGCCCGCTGGCTGGTCCGCTCCCGGGCCGCGGCGGCGGTGGGCGGGCTGTTCTGCGGCTTCGCCCCGGGGATGGTCTCGCAGGCCGGGGCGCACCTGCACATGGCCGCCCAGTTCCTGGTCCCGGTGATCCTCGGACTGGTGTTCCGGCCCGCCGCCGACCGGGTGCGGCGGGACGGCGTGCTGCTCGGGCTGGCGGTGGCGTACCAGGTCTTCCTCGGTGAGGAGGTGCTGGTCTTCCTCGCCCTCGCCGCCGGGGTCCTCGCCGGGGCGTACGCGCTGGCCGACCCGGCCGGCGCGCGGCGGCGGGCACCCGCGCTGCTCGGCCGGCTCGGCGTCGGCGCGCTGGTGGCGGGGGCGCTGCTGGCGTATCCGCTGTGGTTCCAGTTCCACGGTCCCGGCAACTACGCCGGGATGCCCTTCTTCGCGGCGGGCTTCCGCCTCGACGCGGCCTCGTTCACCGCCGCCGCCCGGCAGACCGTCGCCGGGGACGCCCACTCGGCGGGGCTGCTGTCGCCGAACGCGACCGAGGAGAACTCCTTCTTCGGGCCGGTTCTGCCGCTGCTCGCCGTGCTGGTGGTGGTCTGGCTGTGGCGGCGGCCCCTGGTCCGCGCGCTGGCCGGCTGCGGCCTGCTCTTCGCCCTGCTCTCCCTCGGCACCGAGATCCGGGTCGACCACCAGGAGACCGGGCTGCCCGGGCCGTACCGGCTGCTCCGTGGGGTGCCGCTGCTCGACCTGGTGGTGCCGGCCCGGTTCGCGCTGGTCTGCGTGCCGGTGCTGGGGGTGCTGCTCGCCCTCGCCCTGGACCGGGCGTACGACCACCGCGTCGGGCCGGGGCGGCGGCTGTTCTGGACCGGGGCGGTGGCGGCCGCGCTGCTCCCGCTCGCCCCGACGCCGATCCGTACCGTGCCCGCCGGGCCGGTGCCGGCGTTCGTGGCCGACGGCGGCTGGCGGGCGTACGTGCCGCCGGGCCGGACCCTGGTGCCGGTGCCCCCGGTGACCGGGGCGGCGGTCAGCCCGGCCACGTTCTGGTCGGCCCGGACCGGGCTGGCCTTCGCCGCGCCGGGCGGCTACTTCATCGGCCCGGACAGCGCGGCCGACCCGACCGCGCACTGGGGCGCGCCGGACACCCCGACCTCGCTGCTGCTGCGCCGGGCCGCGGAGAGCGGCCAGGTGCCGCCGGTCGGCGACGCGGACCGTCGCCAGGCGGTCGAGGACCTGCGCCACTGGCGGGCCGCCGTCCTGGTCCAGGCCGGCTCGACGCCGGCCGACCCGGTCCGCGCGACGCTGGACGCCCTCGTCGGCCCCGGCCGGGACGTGCCCGGCGGCCACCTCTGGGACGTCCGGTCGCTGGTCGGCTGAGCGGGCCGCGGCCGGTGCAGCCGGCGGCTGTCCGGGTGACCTCGGCGACGCCGGCCGCGGCCAGCCGGCGGCCGCCGGCGGGGAGCCGTGGCGCTACACCAGGCCGCGGACGTCCCAGAGCCAGACGTCCTCGACCCGCCGCGGCGGGCCGAGCAGGGCGGTCATCAGCTCCCGCAGCACCGCCTCGCGCGGGTTGGCGCCGAGCACCACCACCGAGGCCCGCCAGAACCGCAGGTCCTCGACCGCCTGGCGGCGGTTCTCGCCGGTGAGCGGCGGTACCCGGTTCGCGTCCATGGTGGCGTAGATCAGGGTGCTGGTCGGCCGGTTCGGCGCGCCGAAGACGCCCTCGCCCCGCTCGTTCGGCCCGATGAAGTAGCCGCCCGGGACGGGGAACTCCTGCCCGGTCAGCGCGCTCCAGCGCAACGTGGGCAGGCCGTGCACGTTGCTCGGGACGGGCACCGGCACCAGCGTCCGGCCGGCCGGGACGTACGGGCGCCAGCCGCTGGCCGTGATGAAGTGCGGCGGCGGGTCCACGTGCTGGGCGGGCAGCGGTCGGGGGAAGAGCGGCAGCACCGCGAGCGTGATCGCGGCGTACCCGATCGGGCGCAGCCACCGGCGACGTGACCGGGCGGCCGGCGGTGCGGCGGCCCCGGCGTCGGGCGCGGTGCGCGGGGCCGGCACCGGCGGGCGGCCGCCACCGCTGAGGGCGTCCCAGGCCAGCGCCAGCAGCACCCCGACCGCGGCGACCACCACCAGGGAGAGCCGGGTCGGCATCATCATCTCGACCAGCGGCAGGTCGTCCGGCACGTACGCCCAGGGCCCGTCGATCGCGGTCTCCACCCCGTCGAACCGCACCTTCGGGCCGATCGCCGCGACGCCGAAGACCACCACCAGCACGGCGAGGATCCGGGCGGCGAGCGAGCGACGGACCAGCAGCACCAGGGCGACCAGCGCGACCAGCACCAGCGGCCAGCCGAACCAGGTGTTCTGCTCGGTCAGCCCGATGGTCTGCTCCACCGCCTCGTCCCCGGCGACGGTGTCCCGGGCGAAGGTGACGAACGCGGCGAGGTCCTCGCCCCAGTTGTGGAAGACGCCGCCCTGCAGGCCCCGGTAGGACTGCGGCCCGTTGAACTGGAACCAGATCGGGTACGCGGTCAGCAGCAGGGCGAGCCCGGCGCCGACGCCGCCGGCGGCGAGGAAGTTGCCGGCCCGGGCCCACGCCGCCCTCCGTCGCTGCGCGGTGTAGGCCGCCACCACCACGAGGCAGGCCAGCGCGGTGAGCAGCAGCATCTCCTCGTTGATGAAGATCTGGTACGCGACCAGCACGCCGAGCGCGATCCCGTTGCGCCACCACCGGCCCGGCTCGCCGAGGCGCAGCACCCGCACCACGATCAGCGGGAGCAGGAAGTTCGAGACGAAGTTCGGCTGCCCGTTGGCGTGGTGCACGATGCCGGGCGCGAAGCCGAGGAACGCGCCGCCCACGAAGGCCGCGCCCCGGGAGCGGACCAGGTGCCGCGACAGCATCCAGTACGACGTGCCGGCCGTCGCGGCGAGCGCCCCACCCAGGTAGAGCGCGTACATCACCTGGGGGCCGAGGAGCAGGGTGAGCGGCGCGAGCGGCAGGGTGACCCCGAGCAGCGAGGTGTTCGCCATCATGTTCACGCCGTCCGGTGCGTTCTGCCGGGCGGTGAAGAGCGGGTTCTCCAGGTGCCGCACCGAGTAGGCGCCGTGCGCGAAGAGCCACTCGAACCAGCTGTGGTCCGTCGGCAGGTGCGACGAGACCCGGTGCTGGACGTCCACCCAGTAGTTGAGGCAGACGAGAACGCCGAGCAACGCATAGGCTCCGATGGCCAGCACGTCGGCGCGGGCCGGCCGGCGTCGGGGCCGGCGCGGCGGGTCGGCCACGACGGGCTCGACCGCGACGGAAGCGGAGTTCAACGAGGGGTCTACCACCGGCACGGCCACGACGGGCCATCGTACAGGCGGCGGGCTGTCGCCCCCGGCCGCGCCGGTGCGTTCCGACGGCGCCCGTCCGGCGGGCGGGCGGGGAGGGGGGCCGTGACCGTCATCGATCTGGGTGAGCTCCGCGACGACCCGACGCGGGTGCCGTCGACCCGGCGGCCCCGGCCCGCCGCGCGGCCGTACCTCGACGCGGCCACCGATCGGCTGCTGGCCGACCTGGGCCGGTGGGAGCTGGCGGTCTGGTCCGACCGGGACGATCCGCTGATCGGCACCCGGCGGGGCCGGGACGGGCGGCTGGTCGTGGCCGAGCCGGATCTGGGCGCCGCCCGGGCCCGGGTGATCGGCGCGCTGCCCGGCCTGCTCGACGACGGCCGGGTCGGCGAGGGCGTGCTCGTCTGCCGGCGGGCCGACGGCGGGTTCGGGCTGTGGCGGCTGCGGTGAGCCGGGTGATCGAGCTGGGTGAGCTGCGGCACGGCGACGAGGTCGAGCCGCCGCCCGGCCCGCGCCGTCCCGCGTCCCCGTCGGCGCGCCTCGTGGCGCTGCTCTGTGCCGCGCTGCTCGGTCTGGCCGGCTCGGCCGCCGCCCCGGGCCGGCGGCCGTCCGTGCCGGTGCCCGCCCCGCAGGGCGCCGGCTTCCTGGTGCTCGCCGACCGGCTGGTGGTCGCCGACGGTCCGGGCACCGTGGGGCGGTCGGGTCGGCTGGTGACCGGGCACCGGCTGCCCGGCGGGGAGCCGCTGTGGCGGTTCGTCCTGCCCACCGGCGACCACGCGCTCGGCCTCACCACGGTGGCCGGCGCGGTGCTGGTGATCAGCAGTCCCGCCGGGGCCGGTGACCCCGCCTCCACCGCGCTGGACCCGGACACCGGGGCGGTGCGCTGGCGGCAGCCCGGCTACCCGGTGCGGACGGAGGCCGGCGGCGTGCTCTTCGAGACGCCCCGGGCGGACGGGACGGGCACCGTCCGGTCGGTCGACCCGGTGTCGGGCCGGGCCCGGTGGTCGTTGCCGCTGCCCGGCAACGGGCTCGCGTACGAGTTCGGCGACCGGGGCGTGACGCGGGTGGTGCTGGTCACCGCCGCGGGCCGGGTGGAGGTCCACGACGCCGGCTCGGGGGAGCTCCTGCGCGCCGGGCGGGTGCCGCCGGCCCCGGACGGGTTGTCCTACCGGGTCACCCAGGTCGTCGGCGACCTGCTGCTGCTCGACGGGGCGCCGGGCACGGTCACCGCGTACGGCCTGGACCGGCTGGACCGGCGCTGGAGCAGGCCGGTCGGCCCGTCGGCCGTGGACTGGTTCAGCGACTGCGCCGTGGTGATCTGCCTGCGCGACCGGGGCTCCGGGGTGCGGGCCATCGACCCGGCCACCGGGCGGCTCCTCTGGACGAACGACCGCTGGCTCGGGATCGGCCCGGCCGACGGTCGGCTCCTCGCCAGCGCGCCGGCCGTCGGCCTGGAGATGGACCTGTCGGTGGTCGACCCGCGCACCGGCGGCGTCCTCGCCCGGCTCGGTCGCTGGCGGCTGAGCGGCGGGGACCGGTACGAGCCGGCGCTGCTCGGGCTCCGCCGGCTCGGCGAGGACCGGACCCTGGTCGCCGACCTGGACCTCCCGGCCGGGCAGGCCCGGGTCCGGGCCGTGTTGCCGGGCTCGTGGGACGACTGTGCCGTGGCGACCGCCGCCCTGGTCTGCCTGCGGCCCTCCGGCGGCCTGGTGGTCTGGCCGGACCGCCGCTGATCAGCGGTTCACCAGTTGGCCTGCGCGGGGGCGGGTGGCAGCGGCAGCGAGGCCGGCCGGATCACGTACGCCAGGCCGCCGCTGCCGCCCAGCCAGGCGGCCTGGAGACGGTCCCGGGGCACGGTCCTGCGGACCCCGTCGTCGGTTGCGGCGTACGGGTCGTTGAGCACCGGCTCGCCGGCCTCCGTGAACCCGACCAGCACCATCAGGTGGCCGTTGGTGTCGTAGTCGAGCCCGGGGATCTCCCCGTGCCGGAATCGCGCGGAGACGACCAGCGGCACCCCGGCCGCGACGAAGAGTTCCGCCTCGGCGAGGGAGCGCAGCCGGGTGACGAAGGCATCCACCCCGTGCAGCCCCGCGTACGCGGTGTTGAACGGCCAGTTTCCCGCGCCCGCGTAGGCGTGGTCGTAACATCCCCGGGCGGCGTGCACCACCACCGGGCGGGGGCCGGGCGGGGTCACCCAGGCGTACCGGTCGGGGGTGGGGCCGGCGCCCCAGAAGTCCAGCACCATGGACACGCTGGTGGGGCTGCACCAGGAGTCCCCGCCGCCGCCCCAGCGGGTCTCGCCGCCGGCGTGCAGGCGCTGCGCGTACCGGGGCACGTCGAGCACCCGCCCGCGCGCCGCGCCGACCGCCGCGGTGGCGGCCGGCTGGTCGGGCGGGTCCACGTCCGCGGCCGAGGCCACCGCCCCGACGGTACGCAGCACCGGGCCGGCCGCGACGTCGGTCCGGCGGAACAGGGTGACCCGCGCCTGCCAGCCGGTGATCGGCGAGCGCAGGGTGCCCATCGTGTCGACCTTCGCCCAGGCCTCGTCGTGGGTCTGGCCGGGCACGGAGGTGCGGTGGATCGTCGTGTCGTCGGCGGCCCAGCGGCCCAGCACGTACCAGTCGGTGGACGGCGCGTCCCCGTCCCAGCCACGCAGCTCGACCTGGAGCCAGCCGCCCTCCGGGGTGTCCCCGGTCCAGGACGGGACGAGCTCGTCGACGCCGAAGCCCGGCCACACCACCGGGGTGGTCCAGGTTGCCAGGTCGTACCGGGCGGTGCGGCCGGTGTGCGGGTCGGTGTGGTCGAGTTGTCCGACCGGCGCCCCGATCGTCACGCCGCCCGGGACGGCGACCACCCCCTCGGCCGTGCCGAGGTCGAGGTCGGCCGGCAGGCGGAAGCCGCGGTACGCGATGTTCCGCCCAGGCGTTCCGGTCATGGCAGCTCCGTCCGCTCGTCGCCGGCCGCCGCACCGGGCGGCGCGCATGTAGGTGGGTGCCGGGAAGCATCGCGTACCCGAAGGTTTTCTGCAACGACGGCGAGGGCCGCCGGTTTGGCAGCCGGCACTAGGTTGTCGGGAGGTCACGAGGCAGGAGGCCGGGATGCGGGTACTGGTGGTGGAGGACGAGCGCAACCTCGCCGACGCGATCGCGCGCGGGCTGCGCAAGCGGGGCATGGCGGTGGACGTCGCGTACGACGGCGACACCGGGCACGAGGCCGCCTTCGTCACCCGGTACGACGTGGTGATCCTGGACCGGGACCTGCCCGGCGTGCCCGGCGACCGGATCTGCGCCGACCTGGCCGCGTCGGGCACCCTGACCCGGGTGCTGATGCTCACCGCGAGCGGCACCGTCGCCGACCGGGTCGAGGGACTGCAGCTCGGGGCCGACGACTACCTGCCCAAGCCGTTCGCCTTCGACGAGCTGGTCGCCCGGGTGCAGGCGCTCGGCCGGCGGGCCACCCCGGCCGCCCCGCCGGTGCTGGAGGTCGCCGACCTGGTGCTCGACCCGGCCCGTCGGGTGGTCACCCGGGGCGGCGAGCCGGTCGACCTGACCAACAAGGAGTTCGGCGTCCTCGCCGAGCTGCTCAAGGCCCGCGGCGCGGTGGTCTCCAGCGAGGAGCTGCTGGAACGGGTCTGGGACGCGAACACCGACCCGTTCACCACGATCGTCCGGGTCACCGTGATGACGCTGCGCAAGAAGCTCGGCGACCCGCCCCTGATCGAGACGGTGGTGGGCGCCGGCTACCGGACGGCCGAGGTGGCCGCATGAGCGCCCTGCGGCTGCGTCCCACGCTGCGGCTGCGGCTCACCCTGCTCAACGGGGTGCTGCTGGTCGGCGCCGGGGTGATCCTGGTGCTGCTCGCCTGGCTGCTGGTCCGCGACGCGCTGCGCCCGACGGACGAGCTGCTGCCCGGCACCACGGTGGTGCTCGCCGACGGCCGCACCCTGGACGCCGGGCAGTGGCAGCGGGAGCTGGTCGACGCCGCGTCGCGGGAGCTCCTGGTCAAGGGCCTGCTGGCGTTGCTGGCGATCAGCGTGGTCGGGGTCGCCGGGGCGTGGCTGGTGGCCGGCCGGGCGCTGCGCCCGCTGCACCAGGTCACCGCGACCGCCCAGCGCCTCGGGGAGGCCACCCTCGACCAGCGGATCGGCTGGTCCGGGGCGGACGACGAGGTGGCCGAGCTGGCCAAGACGTTCGACGCGATGCTGGACCGGATCGCCGCCGCGTTCGAGGCGCAGAAACGCTTCGTCGCCAACGCCTCGCACGAGCTGCGTACCCCGCTCGCGGTGATGCGGACCGAGATCGACGTGACGCTCAGCGACGACGAGGCGGACATCGCCGAGTACCGCCGGATGGCGACCGTGGTGCGGGACGCCTCGGAGCGGGCCAACGGGCTGGTCGACGCCCTGCTGGTGCTGGCCCGCAGCGAGGCCCAGACCGGCCGCCGGCTGGGCCGCCGCGCCGAGTGTGACCTCGCGGTCGGCACCGCCAACGCGCTCTCCGCCGTCGCCCGCGAGGTGGAACGGATCGGCCTGCGGGTGCAGACCTCGCTGCGCCCGGCGCCGGTGGTCGGCGACCCGGGGCTGCTGGACCGGCTCGCCGGCAACCTGATCGAGAACGCGGTCCGCTACAACCACCTGCACGGCCGGATCTGGGTGCGTACCGGCAGCGACGGGCAGCGTTCCTGGCTGGTGGTGGGGAACACCGGCTTCGAGGTCGCCCAGGCCGACGTGCCGGGGCTGTTCGAGCCGTTCCGGCGCGGCGGCCAGGAGCGGACCGGCGCGCGCGGGTCCGGCCTCGGGCTCTCCATCGTCCGCGCGGTCTGCGACGCGCACGGCGGCGCGGTCACGGTGGTCGCCCAGCCGGGCGGCGGCCTGGAGGTGACCGCCACCCTGCCCTCGGCCGACGCCCCCTGCCCGAACTGACCGGACCTCCTGCCCCATACCACAACGACGGCAGCAGCACCGCCGGGTTCGCGGCGGTGGGCGCCGTGGACGGCAACGTACCGGCCGGCACCCCGGCGGCCCTCTACAGCGACGAGCGCTGGGCCGGGCCGGCGTCGTCGCAACGGGTTGTGCCGCGCGGCCGAGCGGTGACATGATCGGCCGCGTCAGCCCGACGCGCGGAAGGGGGTGCGGTCGATGTCCACCAGGAACAGTCCCGCGCCCCGCCCCGGTCACCGCTGACACCATCCACTGCCGCGGGGCGCACTCCACCAGGAGGAAGCACCGTGAGTGCGTTGATCCACTGCGTCACCGTCGAGTCCGACGACCCGTACACCCTGGCCAGCTGGTGGGCGGGCGTGCTCGACCGCCGGCTGCACGACGACGACCAGCCGGGTGACCCCGAGGCGGTCCTGGTCGCGCCCGGCGGCCACGGTCCCGACCTGCTCTTCGCCGAGGTCGGCGAGCGGCACGGCAAGGGCGCGTTCCATCTCGACCTGCAACCGGCCGACCGGACCCGGGACGAGGAGGTCGAGCGGCTGCTCGGGCTCGGCGCCGTCCTGGTCGCCGACCGCCGTCGCCCGAACGGCACTGGCTGGGTCGTGCTCGCCGATCCGGAGGGCAACGAGTTCTGCGTCTGCCGCAGCGCCGCGGAACGAGCCGGGTCGGTCTGACCGTCGTCGGCGTCGCCCCCAACAGCAGGGTGACCGGAAACGACACCGGGCCCCCGCCGAGTGGCGGGGGCCCGGTGCGCCTGTCCGACGGGCGTCAGCCCTTCTGCTCGATCTGGCCGCGCATCGTGCTGAATTGGGCCTGCGCCTCGGCGCCGGTCTTGAAGTACAGGCCGATCACCCCGGTGCTGCCTCGGTCGCTCCAGACGCAGATCCCGAGCGGCACCTGCCCCGCCTTGGCGTCGCCACACTTCGCCTCGCCGCCGAGCGGGCCGGCGTCGACGGTCTTCATCTCGCCGATTTCGAGACCGCTGGTGCCCAGCGACCCGATGTTGGCGTCGAGGGACTTGGCCGGATCTGGGTTGAGGCCCGAGGCCGCGCCGACCATCACCAGGTCCTTCTTCGCCGCGCTGCCGTAGAAGGCGCTCACGGCGCTCGTCGCGTTCGGCGTGTCGCTGCGAAGGCTGTCCTCGACGTCCTTGGCGACCTTCACCAGGGCCGGGTCGGTGGACTTCGTGCGGCCGGCGAGGGTCTCGGGCGCCGTCACCCGGGTCTTGGTGGCGTCAACCACGTCGCCGACCTCGTCCTTGGCGGCGAAGAAGAGGACCGCGCCGCCGCCCAGGCAGAGCACCACCACGACGGCCAGGGTGATCAGCAGGATCCGGCCGACGTTCGACTTCTTCGGTGGCGGGCCGGCCGGGGCGCCGTAGGACGGCTGGCCGCTCTCCAGGTAGGAGCCGGCCTGCGGGGCGGACTGCTCGCCCGGGTAGCCGCCGTACTGGGGGCCGGGCTGCTGCGGCGGGTAGCCCCCGCCGTACTGCGGGCCCGGCTGCTGCGGCGGGTAGCCGCCGGGCTGCTGGGGCGGGGGGTAGGAACCGGGATAGGGATTGGACGGCGGCTGGGACATGGGTCAGCTCCAGGTGAAGATCGTGACGGGTGATCGTAGCCAGGCCGGATGACGTGCCGCTGTCCGCCCGGCGACGAGGTGACGAAACCGCCGCCGGGTCGTGACCGGGCGCCCCGCCGGTCCCGGCTCGGCGGTCGGTCACCCGGGCGGTCGCGCCGCCGTACCACGGAAGGCACGGTCGGCGCGGGCGGTCCGGCCCGGAATGACGATCGCGGTGGAGCGGGAGGGTCAGGCGCGCAGGCTGGCGACCCCGCGCGGCAGGAACCGCCGGCCGGTGACCCGCTCGGAGGTGCCGGTCCGGTCCAGGTACGGCGTGACGCCGCCCAGGTGGAACGGCCAGCCGGCGCCGAGGATCATGCACAGGTCGATGTCCTGCGCCTCGGCGACGACGCCCTCGTCGAGCATCAGCCGGATCTCCTGAGCCAGCGCGTCGAGCGCGTTCTGGCGTACCTGCTCGGCGGTCAGCGGCTGGTCGCCGACCACGAGCAGCTTGGCGACGTCGGCGTTGATCTGGTCGTCGACCACGATCGGCTGGCCGGAGTCGGCGATCCGCTTGAGGTTCTCGCTGACCCCGAACCGGTCCGGGTACGCCGCGTGCAGGGTGCCGCCCACGTGGTACGCCACGGCCGGGCCGACCAGCTGGAGCAGGGCGAGCGGGCGCATCGGCAGGCCCAGCGGGTCCAGCGCGCTGTTCGCCACGTCCAGCGGGGTGCCCGCGTCGACGGCGGCGAAGACCGTGCCGAGGAAGCGGGTGAGGAGCCGGTTGACCACGAACGCCGGGGCGTCCTTCACCAGCACCGAGGACTTCTTCAGCTGCTTGCCCACCGCGAACGCGGTGGCTAGGGCGACGTCGTCGGTCCGCTCACCGCGGACGATCTCCAGCAGCGGCAGCACGGCGACCGGGTTGAAGAAGTGGAAGCCGACCACCCGCTCCGGGTGCTCCAGCTCCTCCGCCATCGCGCTGATCGACAGCGACGAGGTGTTCGTCGCCAGCACGGCCTCCGGCTTGACGATCTTCTCCAGCTCGGCCCAGACCTGCTTCTTGACGTTCAGGTCCTCGAAGACCGCCTCGATGACGAAGTCACAGTCAGCGAACGAAGTGAGCTGGCCCGGCGTCGACGCGGCGAAGGCCTCTGCCTTCGGGGAGCCGCTGACCAGGCCGTACAGCTTGGCGGCGGTGCCCTTGTCCATCCGGCCCTTGCTGACGGCCTTCTCGATCTGGGTGTGCACGTAGCCGACGCCCTTGTCCACCCGCGACTGGTCCAGGTCGGTCATCACGACCGGCACCTGGAGGCGGCGGGCGAAGAGCAGCGCGAGCTGGCTGGCCATCAGGCCGGCGCCGACGATGCCCACCTTGGTGACCGGGCGGGCCAGGCCCTTGTCCGGCGCGCCGGCCGGCCGCTTGGCCCGCCGCTGTACCAGGTCGAAGGCGTACAGGCCGCTGCGTAGCTCCTCGGAGAAGACCAGGTCGGCCAGGGCCTCGTCCTCGGCGGCGGTGCCGGTGGCGAAGTCGGCGTCCTTGGCCGTCTCCAGCAGGTCCAGCGCCTTGTACGCGGCCGGAACCGCGCCGTGCAGCCGCTGGTCGAGGGTCTGCCGGGCGAAGTAGAGCACGCCCGCCCACATGTCCCTGTCGACCTCGGGCCGGGTCACGGTGACCTCGCCCCGGACCACGCCGGCCGCCCACTCGAGGGACCGCTCCAGGAAGTCCGCCGGCTCCAGCAGCACGTCCGCGATGCCCATCTCGGCGGCCTGCTTCGGCTTGAGCATCTTGTTCTGCATCAGCGGGTTCTGGATGACCACCTGGGTGGCGGCCGGGATGCCGATCAGGTTCGGCAGCAGCTGGGTGCCGCCCCAGCCGGGGACCAGGCCGAGCGACACCTCGGGCAGCGCCAGGGCCGCCGCGCCACCGGACAGCGTCCGGTAGTGGCAGTGCAGGGCCAGCTCCAGGCCGCCGCCCATCGCCGCGCCGTTGACGAAGGCGAAGGTCGGGATCTCGCTGTCCTTGAGCCGGGCAAAGACCCGGTGGCCGAGCCGGCCGATCTCCAGCGCCTGCGCGCGGTCGGCGAGCGCCGGCAGGCCGACGATGTCCGCGCCCACGCAGAAGATGTACGGCTTGCCGGTGACCGCGATGAACGCCGGGTTCGCCGCGAGGGCGGCGGTGATCGCCTCGTCCAGGCTGGTCAGGCCGCCCGGGCCGAAGGTGTTCGGCTTGGTGTGGTCGAAGCCGTTGTCCAGCGTGATCAGGGCGGCCGGCCGGTCCAGGCCGGGTACGTTCACCTGACGCAGCAGCGCCTTGGTGACGACCTCGTTCGGTGCGGCGAGCGTGCTCACTTGTTGCCACCCTCCCAGTGCGGGTTCTCCCAGATCACGGTGCCGCCCATGCCGATGCCGATGCACATGGCGGTGAGGCCGTAGCGAACCTCGGGGTGCTCGGCGAACTGCCGGGCGAGCTGGGTCATCAGCCGGACGCCCGAGGACGCCAGCGGGTGACCGATGGCGATCGCGCCGCCCCACGGGTTGACCCGCGGGTCGTCGTCGGCGATGCCGAAGTGGTCGAGGAAGGCGAGCACCTGCACGGCGAACGCCTCGTTCAGCTCGAACAGGCCGATGTCGTCGATGGTCAGGCCGGCGATCCGCAGCGCCTTCTCGGTCGACGGGATCGGGCCGACGCCCATCACCTCGGGCTCGACGCCGACGAAGCCGAACGACACCAGCCGCATGGCGACCGGGAGGCCCAGCTCGCGGGCGACGTCCTCGGAGGCGAGCAGGCTGGCCGTGGCGCCGTCGTTCAGGCCGGCCGCGTTGCCCGCGGTGACCTTGCCGTGCGGGCGGAACGGGGTCTTCAGGGAGGCGAGCTTCTCCAGCGAGGTGTCCCGGGGAGCCTCGTCCACGGTGGCCAGGCCCCAGCCGTTCTCCTCGTCGCGGATGGCGACCGGCACCAGGTCGTCCTGCAGCTTGCCGTTGGCGTACGCCTTGGCGGTCTTCTGCTGCGAGGCGAGCGCGAACGCGTCGGTGCGCTCCTTGGTGATGTGCGGGACCCGGTCGTGCAGGTTCTCCGCGGTGGCGCCCATGACCAGGGCGGACGGGTCGACCAGCTTCTCCGCGATGATCCGCGGGTTGGGGTCGACGCCCTCACCCATCGGGTGGCGGCCCATGTGCTCGACACCGCCGGCGATGGCGATGTCGTACGCGCCCATGGCGATGCCGCTGGCGACGGTGGTTACGGCGGTCATCGCGCCGGCGCACATCCGGTCGATGGCGAAGCCGGGGACCGTCTTGGGCAGGCCGGCCAGCAGGGCGGCGGTGCGGCCGATGGTCAGGCCCTGGTCGCCGATCTGGGTGGTGGCGGCGATGGCGACCTCCTCGACCCGCTCCGGCGGCAGCTGCGGGTTGCGGCGCAGCAGCTCACGGATGCAGCGGATCACCAGGTCGTCGGCGCGGGTGTTGGCGTACATGCCACCCGCCTTGCCGAACGGGGTACGGACGCCGTCGACGAAGACGACATCTCGAACTTCACGGGGCACTTGAGCCTCCTAGCCGGCACTGGCATTTCCCTCGGATGCTACTCGCCAGTAACCAACCCCGACACCACCCCCCATGT
>NZ_QGKS01000174.1 GCF_003172935.1 Micromonospora sicca
ATTTCCCCGGGCCCCGTTCAGCGGCGTGTCCAGCCCCGCCCACGCAGCCAGTCGAGCACCACGGCGGCCGTGGCGGCCGGGTCGCCCCGCAGGTCGTGCCGCTCGCCCGGGCGGAGCACCACCTCGACGCCCGGTCCCGGCTCCGGCACCCCGAAGGGGTCCCGGTCACCGTTCACCACCAGGGTGGGCAGCCCGGTCGCCAGCTCGGCGGCGCGCGAGCGCTCGGGACGGCCCGGCGGGTGCAGCGGGAAGGCCAGGGCGACGATCCCGCTCGCGCCGACCGCCCTGGCGGTGCGGCAGGCGACCCGGGCGCCGCTGGAGCGCCCGCCGACCACCCAGTCGGACACGGTCGGGTGGCGCTCGCGGAGCGCGGCCAGCACCGCCGTCCACGCCTCGTCGAGCTGCCCGGCCGGCGCCGGCGCCCGTCGACCGGCGACCCGGTACGGCTGGGTCACCCGGATCACGGCCACCCCGGCGGCGGTCACCGCGTCCCGGACGGCGAGCAGGTCCGGGGCGTCCACCCCGCCGCCCGCGCCGTGCCCGAGCACCAGCGCGGTGCTGACGGGACCGGCGGGCAGGTCGGTGTCGACCCGGGCCGGTCCGCGGGGGGTGTCGGTCTCGTCGCTGTGCCGCACCGGCCCATCCTCCGCCGACGCCGGCCGACCCGACCCGGCGGCCGCTCGCCGCACACCCACCCGGGCCGGCGCGCGGGCCGGTAACGACGTCGCCGCCCGCCTCCAGGGTTGCGAGGCGGGCGGCGAGGGGCCTACCCGATCAGCTCAGCGACTGAGCGGCACCAGGGTGAGCAGGCGGTCCCGGACCGGCGGGCCGGCCTCGTCGACCGCGTCCGGATCCGGCTGCACCTCGCTGCGCCAGGCGACGAGCATCGCCCGGCGCTCGCGGGGCGTGGTGCCGCCCCAGACGCCGTGGCAGTCCCCCACCTCCAGCGCCCAGGCGAGGCAGGAGCCCTGGACGTCACAACTGCGGCAGAGCGTGACGGCCGCGTCGGCCGGCTCGTTGGGCGCCGGAAAGAAGGTTTCCGGGTCCACGCTCTGGCAGGTCCCTCTGGTCCGCCACGCCTCGTCCTGTCGCCGCTCGCGCAACGCCCGCAGCAGTCGCGGATCTCGTCGTGCGGCGGCCACCTCGTGCGGGCGGGGCATACGTGCCCGTGTCAAATCCACCCACCTCCCCCGTGGGACCGGCAAGATCACCAAGGATCGATGGGGGTCATCCGCCCCGTGCGAATCGACGCCCACCGCCGGCGCTGTGTTCTATCGCACTTGCGGACGCGGGGACAAGACTCTGCGGTAAAGATGGCTAAAAGACCGGGCGACGTTTCAGGCGCAACCCCGGCAAATCAGCACACGACAATGCGCCGACAGTGATCAGAACAGGGTCAATTCCGAGTCGGCCTCCTCGCGCGCGAGCGGGACCCGGACGGTCAGGCCGGGACCGTCGTTGCGGACGTCGCCGACCGCCGGGGAGACCGGGCGGATCTCCAACCCGGCGAGCCAGTCCGCCGGCGGCGGGACCAGCAGCGCGGCGGGTTCCTCGGTCGGGCCGAGCCAGGTCGCCCAGCGGTCCCGGGGCAGCAGCAACGGCATCCGGTCGTGCACCTCGGCCAGCTCGCCGACGGCCGCCGTGGTGAGCACGCTGAAGGTGAGCAGCGCGCTGCCCGCCGCCTCCCACACCGACCAGATGCCGGCGAAGGCGAGCACCGAGCCGTCCGCCGGCGTCATGTAGTAGGGCTGTGGGCGGCCGCCGGCCTCGCGGACCCACTCGTACCAGCCGTCGGCCGGGACCAGGCAGCGGCGGCGGGCGAAGGACGGGGCGTACGCCCGGCTGGTGGCGATCGTCTCGGCCCGGGCGTTGATCATGCGGGCCGCGCCGGTGGCGCTGCGGGACCAGTGCGGGACCAGGCCCCAGCGGCCCACCGAGAGCGTGCGGTGCCCCTCGGGCGCCAGCCGGACCAGCGGCACCGGATCGGTCGGGGCCACGTTGAAGTCCGGGCCGACCGCGCCGCCGGTCTCGTCGTACGACTCGAACAGCGCGCTCAGGTCGCCCGCGCTCCGGGTCGTCGCGTACCTCCCGCACATGGGGCACACGCTAACGCCCCGACGGCGTCCCGGCTGTCCCGCCAACCGGGAGTGGGCCCCACGGCCGGCTCCATGCGCTGCCGGACTTGGCAGAATGTAACCGTGGGGAATCCGACCGCGACCCGGCCGCCGCAGCCGTGGACCGCACCGACCGCCAGCGACCCGGTCGCCGCGACGCTGCGCCTGCCCGGTTCCAAGTCGATGACCGCGCGGGCCCTGGTGCTCAGCGCGCTGGCCGGCGGCCCGTCGACGCTGGGCGGGCCGCTGCGCGCCCGGGACACCGAGCTGATGGCCGGCGGCCTGCGCGCCCTGGGCGCGCACATGTCGATCTCCGACGACGACCGCTGGCTGGTCCGGCCGCACCGGCTGGTCGGCCCGGCGCACGTCGACGTCGGCCTGGCCGGCACGGTGATGCGCTTCCTCCCGCCGGTGGCCGGTCTGGCCGAGGGGCGGGTCACCTTCGACGGCGACCCGCAGGCCCGGGTCCGCCCGCTCGGCCCGCTGATCGGGGCGTTGCGCTCCCTCGGCGTACGCATCGACACGCCCGACACCGGCAGCCTGCCGCTGACGGTCCTCGGAGCCGGCCGGGTCGCTGGCGGCGAGGTCGTCATCGACGCCTCCGCCTCCAGCCAGCTCGTCTCCGGGCTGCTGCTGGCCGCCCCGCGGTTCGACCGGGGCGTGGTGGTCCGGCACGAGGGCCCGCCGGTTCCCTCCGCGCCGCACCTGCGGATGACCGTGCAGATGCTCCGCGCCGCCGGGGCGGCGGTCGACGACAGCGTGCCCGACGTCTGGACGGTCGAGCCGGGGCCGCTGAGCGGGCGCGGCTGGGAGATCGAGCCGGACCTCTCCGGCGCGGTGCCGTTCTTCGCCGCCGCGCTGGTCACCGGCGGTGAGGTGACCCTGCAGGGCTGGCCGCGCAGCAGCATGCAGCCGGTCGAGCAGCTCCGTGCGCTGCTGCACCGGATGGGCGGCGAGGTGACGCTGACCACCGGCGGGCTCACCGTGCGGGGCACCGGAGCCGTGCACGGCCTGGACGCCGACCTCTCCGACGTCAGCGAGCTGACCCCGGCGCTGACCGCGCTGGCCATGCTCGCCGACTCGCCGTCCCGGCTGACCGGCGTCGGGCACATCCGGGGCCACGAGACCGACCGGATCGCCGCGCTGGCCCGGGAGTTCACCGCGCTCGGCGCGGACATCACCGAGTCGGCCGACGGGCTGGAGATCCGCCCCCGCCCGCTGCGCGGCGGGACCTTCCGGACGTACGCCGACCACCGGATGGCGCACGCCGCCGCGGTGGCCGGGCTGGCCGTACCGGGCATCGAGGTGGACGACGTGGCGTGCACCTCCAAGACCATGCCCGAGTTTCCGGCGCTATGGTCAGGAATGGTGACCGGCAAGAGCTGACGCGACAGGGGGCAGGTCCTGGCGACCAAACGGCGCGAGTACGACGAGGACGACGTGCGGGTCCGGCCCGGGAAGTCGTCGCGCCCGCGTACGCGCACCCGCCCCCGGCACGCCGACGCGGTCGACGGTTTCGTGATCGCCGTGGACCGGGGCCGCTACACCTGCGTACGACCGGACGCCGGCCCGGACGACCCGACGATCACCGCGATGCGGGCCCGGGAGCTGGGCCGCAAGTCGGTGGTGGTCGGCGACCGGGTCGGGCTGGTCGGGGAAACGTCGGGGGCAGCCGGCGCGCTGGCCCGGATCGTCCGGATCGCCGAGCGCCGCTCGGTGCTGCGGCGCACCGCCGAGGACGACGCGACCACGGCCGAGGGCCGGCTGGAACGGGTCGTGGTGGCCAACGCCGACCAGTTGGTGATCGTCAGCGCGCTGGCCGACCCGCCGCCGCGCACCGGGTTCATCGACCGCTGCCTGGTGGCCGCGTACGACGCGGACATCGAGCCGCTGCTCTGCCTGACCAAGGCGGACCTGGCCGGCCCGGAGGCGGTGCTCGGCTACTACACCGAGCTGGAGCTGCCGTACGTGCTGATCCGGCCCGACTCGGACCTGGACGCCCTGCGCGCGCTGCTCGCCGGGCGCGTCTCGGTGCTGGTCGGGCACTCCGGGGTCGGCAAGTCGACGCTGGTCAACCGCCTCGTCCCGGAGGCCGAGCGGGCGGTCGGCACGGTCAGCGCGATCGGCCGCGGCCGGCACACCTCGACCAGCGCGGTGGCCCTGCGGCTGCCGCCCACGCCCGGCGCGAAGGGCGATCCCGGCTGGATCGTCGACACCCCCGGGGTACGCAGCTTCGGGCTGGCGCACGTCTCCGCGGAGAGCCTGCTGCACGGCTTCTCCGACCTGGTGGAGGCCACGGTCGACTGCCCGGCGAACTGCCAGCACACCGCCGAGGAGGCGCACTGCGCGCTGGACGCCTGGGTGGCCGCCGGCAAGGCCGACCCGCGCCGGCTGGCGTCGTACCGCCGGCTGCTGGCCTCCCGCAGCGGGGAGGGCGACCAGCGCGGGGAGGTCGACCACCGCGGGCCCGGCGAGGGTGACCAGCGCGGGCCGGACGCGCCGCCCGCCGGGTCCTGACCCGATGTCCGCCGCTACCGTTTCCGGCATGACCGGGTACGCCGCCGACCTCGCCCTCGCCCACCTGCTCGCCGACGCCGCCGACGCCATCTCCACGGCCCGGTTCCGCGCCCTCGACCTGCGGGTCGAGTCGAAGCCGGACCTGACCCCGGTCTCCGACGCGGACACCGCGGTCGAGCGGGAGATCCGCGCCCTGCTGGCCGAGCACCGGCCGGGTGACGGCCTGCTCGGCGAGGAGTACGGCGAGCAGCCGGCCGCCGGGCCCGACGGGCGGCGCTGGGTGGTCGACCCGATCGACGGCACCAAGAACTTCGTCCGCGGCGTGCCGGTCTGGGCCACCCTGATCGCCCTGCTGGAGTCCGACCGCCCGGTGCTCGGCCTGGTCTCCGCCCCGGCGCTGGGCCGGCGCTGGTGGGCCGCGACGGGCGCGGGCGCGTACGCCGGCCCGGACGCCGCCTCCGGCGCACCGATCCGGGTCTCGGGCGTCAAGGATCTCGCCGACGCGAGCTTCTGCTACTCGTCACTGACCGGCTGGGAGTCCGCCGGTCGCTTGGACGCGATCCTGCAGGTCATGCGGGACACCTGGCGCAGCCGGGCGTACGGCGACTTCTACGGCTACATGCTGCTGGCCGAGGGGGCGCTGGACGTGATGGTGGAGCCGGAGCTGTCGCTGTGGGACCTCGCCGCGCTGGCGCCGATCGTGACCGAGGCCGGCGGCACGGTCACCGACCGGGCCGGTCGACCGGCGCCGGCCGGCGGGGAGAACAGCGCGATCGCCACCAACGGCCTCCTCCACGCCGACATCCTGGAGCGGCTGGGAGAGCCAGCCGCGCGCTGACCGACCGGTTGCCTCTATCCTCGCCAGGTGGTGTCCTCCGGTTGGTGCTTCCTCGCGGCCATGATCGTCGCGTACGGCTTCGCCAATCTGCTCCAGTCCGTCGCCGCGGCGCGGACCACCGTGCACCACACCTTCGACCCGGGGCTGCTGCTGCGGCTGGCCAGCCACCGGACGTACCTGGTCGGGCTGATCTGTCAGGTCACCGGTTTCGTGCTGGCCTTCCTGGCCCGCCGGGACCTGCCGCTCTTCCTGGTCCAGGCCAGCGTGGCGGCCGGGCTCGGGGTGACCGCGATACTCGGGGTGCTGGTGCTGAAATGGCGGCTGCCGGCCGCCGAGGTGGCGCTGCTGGCGCTCCTCTTCGGCGGGATCACCGCACTGGTGCTGGCCGCCCAGCCGGCCCCCTCCCGGCAGCTCGGCACTGCCGGTCTGATCGGCCTGACCGTGGCGCTCGGGGTGATCGCCGTGGCCGGCTTCTTCGCGGCCCGGCTGCACGGGGCGCCCGGCTCGGTGGCGCTCGGCTCGCTGGCCGGGATGGCGTTCTCCGCCGCCGCGGTGGCCGCCCGCCCGCTGGCCTCGGCGGACTCCGCCGAGGCGTTCGTCCGGGACCCGCTGCTCTACCTGCTGATCGCCCACTCGGTGGTGGGCCAACTGCTCCTCGGCCTGGCGATGCAGCGGGGCTCCACCACCGCGGCGGTGGCCGCGATGGACGCCGCCGGGGCGGTGCCCGCGGCGATCATCGGCCTGCTGCTGCTCAACGACCGGATCTGGCCGGGCCGGGAGTGGCTGGCCGGGGTCGGTTTCCTGATCACGCTGGCGTCGGTGGTCGGCCTCACCCGGTACGCCGAACCGCAGCACCACCACGCGGTCGCCCGCGAGCGGGAGCGCCCGATGATCGGCGCCGGGGCCGCCGCCCGTCCCCGCCGCTGACCGAACACGCCGCCGGAGGCGGCCCGCCGTACCGGCATCAGGCCGCCTCGACGGGCTTCTCGACCGGTTTCTCGGCGGGCTTCTCGACCGGCTTGCGCCGCCCGATGACCCGCTCGTAGAGCCGCTCCAGGGCGCCGGCCGTCCGCTCCCAGGTGTAGCTGCAGCGGACCCGGTCGACCGCCGCGTGCCCGTACGCGAACCGCCCGGCGTTGTCGGCCAGCAGCCGGCGCAGGGTGACCCCGAGCGCGCGGACGTCCCCCGGCGGCACCAGCTTGCCGGTCACCTCGTCCACCACCGCGTCGGCGATCCCGCCCATCGCGTAGCCGACCACCGGCACCCCGCAGGCCATCGCCTCCAGCGACACCCGCCCGGCGGACGAGTAGTGCGGCGTGCAGGCGACCACGTCGGCCGAGCGGTACCAGGTGGCCATCTGGTCGTGCGGCACCGCGCCGACCAGCTTCACCTGGTCGGCCACCCCGGTGCGTTCGGCCAGCTCCCGCAGCCGCCGCGCCTCGGCGTGGTCGGCCAACTGCTCCGCGGGCGGCCCGCCGGCGATCACCAGCTCGGCGTCGCCGACCAGCCGCATCGCCCGGACCAGGTCCTCCTGGCCGTGCCCGGGCGACAGCCCGCCGACGGAGAGGATGCGGGCCCGCTGGTCCCGGGGCGCCGCCTCGCCGTCGGGGTGGAACTGCCCGGTGTCGACGCCGGTCGGCACCATCGCCACCGAGGTGCGTTGCAGTCCCATCCGGGTCAGCTCGTCGACCTCGTCGTTGCACTGCGCGACCGCGATGTCCACCGCCCGGGTCAGCGCCCGCTCCAGCGGGATCCGCTCCCCCGGCCCGTCGTACTGCCCGCCGAGGTGGCGCAGCTGCTCGACGCCGAGCGAGTGGAAGGTCTGCACGACCGGGATGTCGGTCTCCCGCACCCCGTGGGCGGCGGCCAGGCCACCGACCCAGTAGTGCCCGTGCACCACGTCCGGGGTCCAGTCGCCGGACCACCGCTCGGCCAGCCAGCGGCCGTACTCGGCCACGTGCGGGACCAGTGCGGCGGTGGGCAGCGGGATGGGCGGGCCGACCGGCACGCGTTCCAGCCGGTAGCCGTCCACCTCGACGCGCTCCGGCTGCCCCGCGGAGTCGCGGCGCTCGTAGACCCGTACGTCGTGGCCCCGGTCGGCGAGCTCGGCGGCGACCCGGGCGATGTGCTGGTGCGTGCCGACGGTCGGACCGTCGACCTGCCTGGACGGGCCGGCGTGCGCGCACACAAGGCCGACGCGCATGGTGCACCTCCATGCGTTCTAGCGAGCGGTGGGTCCTCCCGGTCAGAGGGTCCCATTAACCCGGCGCTGGTGAGCCGAAACCTGGCAGATCGGGACCGGACCGGCGGAGCGAACTCGGCCGGGCGCGACCGGGATCCGGGGCGCCCGGATCCGCATGACCCACCCGGACCGGGGGTACCGGCGAAGAATGCCTCTCACCCGCAACCTCGACGACGCCACGGTCGTCATCACCGGCGCCTCCAGCGGCATCGGCGCGGAGACCGCGTACGCGCTGGCCCGTCGCGGTGCCGACGTGGTGCTCGCGGCCCGCAGCGAGGAGGCCCTCCAGCGGGTCGCCGCGCGCTGCCGGGAACTGGGTGGGCGGGTCCTGGTCGTACCGACCGACGTGACCGACCCGGAGGCGGTGGAGCGGCTCGCCGCCCGCGCGGCGGCGGAGTTCGGCCGGATCGACGGCTGGGTCAACAACGCCGCGGTCAGCGCGGTGGGCCTCTTCGACGAGATCCCGGTGGCGGAGTTCCGGCGGGTGGTGGCGGTGAACCTGCTCGGCACGGCGTACGGGACCAAGGCGGCGCTGCCCTGGCTGGGGGCGGCCGGCGGCGGGGTCGTCGTCAACAACGCCTCGGTGCTGGCCGAGGTGGCGATGCCCTACCAGTCCGCGTACAACGCGACCAAGCACGGCATCCGCGGGCTGGCCGACACCGTGCGGCAGGAGCTGCGGGTGACCGGTCGGGGCAACATCTCCATCTGCACGGTGCTGCCGGCCACCATCGACACCCCGTTCTTCCGGCACGCCGCGAACCACAGCGGCCACGAGCTGGCCCCACCACCGCCGGTGTACCCGCCGGAGGTGGTCGCCGAGACGATCGTGCGGCTGCTGCGCCGGCCGCGCCGGGAGGCGTACGCGGGCGGCGCCGCGCGGCTGCTCGGCCTGCAGTGGCGGCTGGCGCCGGCGCTGGCCGAGCGGGCGCTCGGCTGGTACACCCACCGGACCCAGTTCGGGCCGGGCGTCCGGCTGGACAGCACCGGCAACGTCTTCCGGGCCGACGCCGAGGCGGAGCGCTTCGGTGGCTGGCACGGCCGGCGGCGGCAGCTGGTCCGGGTGACCGCCGCCTTCGGGTTGGCGGCGGCCGGCACCGCCGTCGGCACGATGGCGGCGATCAACCGCCGGGCCCGGACGGACCGCTGATGAACCGCATCGACCGGTCGGATGCGCGGCCCGGACCCGGCATGCACAATGGGACGATCATGCCGACGGACGTGCGCTGCCTGGTGGAGACGGACGAATCGTCTGCGGTAGTCAGGCTGACCGGCGTGCTGGACCTGGCCGCCGTCGACGCCGTCCGGGACGCGTTGCTGGCCCGGCTCTGGGCCCGGCCCGGCCCGGTGATCGCCGATCTCACCCGGCTGCGGGTGGCCGAGCCCGCCGCCCGCGCCGTCCTCGACGAGGTGCGCCGCGTGGTGGCCGACTGGCCCGCCGCCGACCTGCTGGTGCTGGATCCGGCGGCCGCGCGGGAGGGGGCGCCGGTCCGGGCGACCCTGGACGAGGCGCAGGAGGAGTTGGCCGGGGCGCCGCTGGCCGCGGTGCTGAACGCCGACCTGCTGCCGACCGTCGGCGCGGCCCGGGAGGCCCGGGCGCTGGTGACCGACGGCTGCGACCGGTGGGGCGTGCCGGAGCTGGCGGAGCCGGCGTGCATCGCGGTGACCGAGATGGTCAACAACGTGGTGGCCCACGCGGGCACCCCGATGACCGTCCGGGTGGCCCCGCGGGACAGCTCGCTGCACCTGGCCGTCCGGGACCACTCCTCCCGGCTGCCCGCGTACGCCGGCCTGGCCCCGCTGAACTCGGCCGGAGGCCGGGGCCTGCTGCTGATCGACACGGTCGCCCGGCGCTGGGGCAGCACGCCGTTGCCGGACGGCAAGGTCGTCTGGTGCGTGCTGCATCCCGAGGACGAGGTGGCCCACCGGAGCTGACCGGGGGCGCGGCCGGGCCCGGCCGGGGGTGTTTCTTCCCTTTGCTCCCGATCCTCGGCCCTCGATCCGGTTAATCCGGGCAGCGCAGTGGGTAGTGCTCAGCCATGCGCGACGACGAGTACCCGACCCCCGTGTCCGACCCCGAGGCGGAGGGGCTGCCCGACACCGCCGACGACGACTCGACCGCCAACGACGACGTCCTTACCGGCCGCGAGGCGGACGGACCGGAGCCCGCCCAGCTGCCCGGGGACCGCACGCCGGTGGCGGTGGACCGGTTCGGGACCACCGCCGAGGAGCAGCTCGACGGCGAGTCGCTGGACTACAAGCTCCAGCGGGAGAGCTACGAGCGTCCGGCCGACGACCCCCTCGCGGGCCCGGTGGACCCGGGCATCGCCGCCGAGGCGGACAGCGAGGAGGCCGCCGCGCAGGCCCAGCTCGACGCCGACGTGATCGACCCGGGGCCCACCTCCGACCCGCGCTCGCCGGTCTCGATCTACGACCACGGGCAGCTCGGCAGCATCGCCGACGCCGAGGTGGGCCGGCTGGTCGAGCCGGACGAGGGCGCCCACACCGACCAGGAGACCGACAACGTCGCGTACGACGCCGGTTCGGCCGGTGGCGGGGCGACCGCCGAGGAGCTGGCCATCCACGAGACCCGGCCGCCGGAGGCGACCTAGTCGTCCGGGCCCGGTTCTAGTCGTCCAGGCCCCGTTCGATGGCGTAGCGGGTCAGCTCGACCCGGTTGTGCAGCTGGAGCTTGCCGAGCGTGTTCTGCACGTGGTTCTGCACCGTCCGGTGGGAGAGCCCGAGCCGCTCGGCGATCTGCTTGTACGACAGGCCCTTGGCCACCAGGCGCAGCACCTCGGTCTCCCGTTCGGTGAGCCGGGGTGCTGAGTCGTCGGCGGGCCCGCTGGGTGGCGCGGCCGCCAGCCGCCGGTACTCCCCCAGCACCAGCCCGGCGAGTCCCGGGGTGAAGACCGGCTCGCCCGCGGCGGTGCGCCGCACCGCGTCGAGGAACTCCGCCGGGGCGGCCGACTTGACCAGGTAGCCGGTGGCGCCGGCCTTCACCGCGTCCAGGACGCTCTGCGGCTCCCCGCTGGCCGACAGCATCAGCACCCGCACCTCGGGCAGTGCCGCACGCAGCCCGCGGATCACCTCGACCCCGGAGACGTCCGGCAGTTGCAGGTCGAGCACGACCACGTCGGGCCGGGCGGCGGCGGCCAGCCGCACGGCCTGCCGCCCCTCGCCGCTGGTGGCCACGACCAGGTGGCCGGCCTCGGTGAGGTCGCGGGCCACCCCCTCCCGCCACATCGGGTGGTCGTCGACCACCATCACCCGGACCCGGCCGTCCGGTTGCCCGGCCGCGCCGCTCACCGGGCGTCCCGGGGCACGACCAGTTCGATCTCGGTGCCCGCGCCGGGGGCGGAGACGATCCGGACCTCACCGCCGAGGTCGGCCACCCGCCCCCGGATGGCCTGGGCCACCCCGAGCCGCCCCTGGGCCGCGGCCTCGGCCAGCCGCCCCTCCGGGATCCCCGGTCCCTCGTCGCGTACCGACACGGTCACCGTCTCCCCCTCGTCCTCGATCAGCACCCAGGCCCGCCCGCCGGCGTGCCGGGCCACGTTGTCCAGTGCCGCGCCGGTGGCGGCGGCCAGCTCGCGGGCGACCCGCGTGGGCAGCGGTACTCCGGTGGCCGGCGCGGAGACCACGACCGTCGTCGTGGCGTACCGGTCGAGCAGGGCGCGCAGGTCCCGGGTGCCGCCGTCGTCGTCCGGGTCGCCGCCGGAGCGGCCGATCAGCGCCCGCAGCGCGGCCTCCTGCTCACCGGCCAGCCGGGCCAGCTCGCCGCCCTCGCCGTCGAGCTGGGCGCCGCGTCGCTGCACCAGCGCCAGCACCTGGAGCACCGAGTCGTGGATGTCCCGGGCCAGCCGCTCCCGCTCCCGGGTCGCCGCCTCCAGCTCGACCGCCCGTTGCAGCCGCTCCTCGGCGGTCACCGCCAGCCGGGCGACGTGCCCGACCACCACCCCGGCCAGCAGCATCAGGATCACGCCGGTCAGCGACGACTGGCTGATCCGCTCCCGGGTGGCCAGGTCGGCGGCGCCGAGCACCAGGGCGGCGACCGCGCCGCGGCGCCGGCCGCCGGAGACCGCCCAGGCCAGCACCGGCCCGGCCAGCCAGGCCACGGTCAGGGTGGGCACGCCGGCGGCGAGCGCCGCGCGGCCCACCACCCAGGGGGTGGCCAGCACGATCGCCAGCACCACGCCGAGGTCGGCCAGGAGCAGCGGCCAGCGCCGTCCGGCCGGGCGCGCGTAGCCGGCCGCGGTCACCCCGGACCAGGCCAGCATCACCAGCAGTACGCCGCCGGCGGCCAGCGGGTGCGCATACCGGTGGGCGTCGCGGAGAACCAGCACACCGACGTACGCCAGCGAGGCGAACCGGAACACCGCGATGGACCGCCAGAGCGGGACCTCGAGACCTCCGGGAGACGACGGCATGCGCGACACCATGCCACAGTCCAAGGGGACACCGGGGACAGCCATGGATGCGGCTCGGGAAACCCTGACGTACGGTGGAAATGCCGCGAATAACTCCGAGATCCAGCGCCGGGACGGGGCCATGACGAACGCATCACCCCGCGTACCGCGTACGGTTGTGCCCATCGAATCTTCCCTCCTCATCGCCGAAGCCTTCGATCGGGCACAGGTGACCGAGCTGCGCCACTCGGTCACCTCCTGTGCGCACGCGGCGGGGCTCACCGGCCAGCGGTTGGACGACTTCGTGCTGGCGGTCAACGAGCTGATCACCAACGCCGTGCGGCACGGCGGCGGTCAGGGCTCGCTGCGGCTGTGGCGGCAGGAGGGCGAGCTGGTCTGCGAGGTCGCCGACCACGGGAACGGGATCAGCACCGGGTGGCTCGACGACCGGGCCCGCCCGGCCCCGGACACCGCCGGCGGCTGGGGTCTCTGGCTCGCGCGGGAGCTCAGCGACACGATGGAGGTCGTGACCGGCGAGGACGGCACGACCGTCCGGATCAGCGCCGCCGTCGCCTCGACCGAGCGCGTCGGCCGACACCGCGCCGAGTAGCCCCTCCCCGCCAGGAGTGGATCGACGCCGGCGCGCGCACGGGCCGGGTCGGGCGTCAGCCGAAGAGAGCGCTGACCGACTCGCCGTTGTGGATCCGCCGCATCGCCTCGGCCAGCGCCGGCGCCACCGAGAGCACCTCCAGCTTCGGCACCCGCTTCTCCGCCGGGATCGGCACCGTGTTGGTGCAGACGATCTCCAGCACCCCGTCCTGGGCGCTCAGTCGCTCCAGCGCGCCGCTGGAGAAGAGGCCGTGGGTGCAGGCCAGCCGGATCGAGCGGACGTTCCGTTCGCGCAGGTGCGCGATCAGTTCGATCACCGTGCTGCCCTTGGCGATCTCGTCGTCCAGCACGATCACGTCCCGGTCCGTCACGTCGCCGATGACCGTGCTGATCTTCACCAGGTCGTCGCTGTACCGCTGCTTCGCGCCGGCCGCGACCGGGGTGCCCAGCATCCGGGCGAACGCCGCCGCCTCCTTGGCGTTGCCCAGGTCCGGCGAGACCACCACGGTGTTGCCCAGGTCGTACCCCTTGAAGTGGGCGGCCAGCTCGCGCAGCGCGTGCAGGTGGTCGACCGGGACGCTGAAGAAGCCGTGCACCTGCGGCGAGTGCAGGGTCATCGCGAGCACCCGGTCCGCCCCGGCCGAGGTGAGCAGGTCGGCCACCAGCCGGCCACCGATGGAGATGCGCGGGGCGTCCTTCTTGTCCGAGCGGGCGTACGCGTAGTGCGGTAGCACCACGGTGATCCGGCCGGCGGACGCGCCGCGGGCCGCGTCGGTCATGAGCAGCAGTTCGACCAGGTGCTCCTGCACCGGCGGCACCAGCGGCTGGATGAGGAAGACGTCGCGTTCCCGGCAGTTCGCCTGCAACTGCACCTCGAGGCAGTCGTTGGCGAACCGGGACACCCGCACCGGGTGCAGCGGAACGGCGAGGTGGGCGCAGATCTCGGCGGCGAGGTCGGGATGGGCGGTTCCGCTGAATACGGCAATGTCACGCACGCCTGGTGATCGTACGGACCGACGCCGGGCGACCGCGCGCGCTCCCGGCGGGTACGGGCTGCCGTGCCCGGAGAGTCCCGCGTCAGTCCCAGCGGTTGCCGGTCAGCTTCTCGTAGACCTCGACGTAGCGGGCCCGGGTCGCCTCGACCACCTTGGCCGGCACCTCCGGCGCCGGGGGCTGCTTGTCCCAGCCGCTGCCGGTGGCCCAGTCCCGGACGTACTGCTTGTCGTAGGAGAACTGGGCGCGGCCCGGCTGGTACGACTCGGCCGGCCAGAACCGGGACGAGTCGGAGGTGAGGACCTCGTCGGCGAGGACCAGGGTGCCGTCCGGCGCCCAGCCCAGCTCGATCTTGGTGTCGGCGACCAGGATGCCCCGGTCGGCGGCGATCTCCGCGCCGCGCCGGTAGACGTCGATGGTGATCCGGCGCAGCCGCTCGGCGACCTCCGCGCCGACCTTGTCGACGACCTGGTGGTAGGTGATCGGCTCGTCGTGCTCCCCCTTCGGGGCCTTGGTCGACGGGGTGAAGATCGGCTCCGGCAGGATCGACGCCTCGACCAGGCCCCGGGGCAGCTCGACGCCGGAGACCGCGCCGCTGCGCTGGTACTCGGCGAAGCCGCCGCCGGTCAGGTAGCCGCGGGCCACGCACTCGACCGGGACCATGTCGAGCCGGCGGCAGCGGATCGCCCGGCCGGCGAACTCCGCCGGCACGTCGGTGGCGGAGATGACGTGGTTCGGCACCAGGTCGACGAGCTGCTCGAACCACCAGAGCGAGAGCGCGGTGAGCAGGCGACCCTTGTCCGGGATCGGGGTGGGCAGCGCCACGTCGTAGATCGAGATCCGGTCCGAGGCGACCAGGACCAGGTCGTCGCCGTCGGCGTAGACGTCCCGGACCTTGCCGGAGTGCAGAAGTTCCACGGCGCCTAGTACACCATGTGGCGCAGCGACGCCCGGTGCGACCACCGCGCGTCCGACCGGCCCTCGGCGCACCGGTGTCGAAGGACCCCGTACGAGGGCAATCCGCCCCGGCGTTGACACCCTCGCCCGCTGCCTGTGTAAATGGTCCGTCCGCAGCAGCTCGCCAGCGCCCCAGGAGTCCCCGTGCGCGCTCACCCGCTCGTGCCGCCCCGCCCCGGTCTCGACCGGCGGCGGCTCCTCGGCGCGCTGACCGGCCTGCCGCTGCTCGCCGCCGGCGGCCTCGCCGGGTGCGGCCGGGAGGAGGAGACGCGGGTCGACGACGGGCCGATCGAGCTGTCGGTCTTCTGGTGGGGCGGGACCCGGCGGGCCGAGGCCACCGAGAAGGCGCTGCGCCTGTACTCCCAGGAGAACCCCCGGGTCCGGTTCCGAGTGACCTGGCAGGGGCTCACCGGCTACTACGACCGGCTGGCCACCCAGGCCACCGGCGGGAACGTGCCGGACCTGTTCCAGATCGACGACACCGTCCTCACCGAGTACGCGCAGCGCGAGATCGTGCTCGACCTCAGCGGGTACGTCGCGGACAAGCGGCTCGACCTGGGCGGCCTGCCGGAGGGCCTGGCCCACTACGGCCAGGTCGACGAACGTACGGTGGCCGTGGCCGCCGCCCAGACCAGCGCCGCGCTGGTCTACAACCGGGACCTGCTGCGCCGGCTGCGGGTGCCGGAGCCGCGCACCGGCATGTCCTGGCGCGACTACGTGGAGTGGGCCGCCCGGGTCACCCGCGACTCCGGCAAGCGGGTGGCCGGGACGATGGATCCCTCGGGCGACTATCGGGCGCTGTGGCTCTGGCTACGGGGCCAGGGCGGCGAGTTGTACCAGGGGCGGCAGCTCGGGTTCGGCGGCGCCGAACTGCTCGACTGGTTCGAGCTGTGGCAGGTGGCGCGGAGCCGGCGGGCCACCCCGAGCGCGGCCCTGGTGGAGCAGGCCGACACCGGCGACCTGGCCCGGCAGCTCGTGGTCACCGGGCACACCGCGGCGTCCTTCGCCTGGTCGCACCAGCTGGCGGAACTCCAGCACCACACCGACGACGAGCTGGACATCGTCAGCCTGCCCGGCAGCCCGGCCGCCCAGTGGGCGCGGGCGTCCATGTACTGGGCGGCGTTCCGGGGCACCCGGCACCCGGGGGTGGTCGTCGACGTGATCAACTTCCTCACCACCAACGTGGCGGCCGGCCGGATCCTCGGCGTCGAACGCGGCCTGAACGCCAGCAGCGCGGTGCGCCGGTTCGTCGCCGACGGCGTCACCGACCGGGCCCAGCAGCGGGTGGTCGCGTTCGGCACCGCCCTGGACGGCCTGCTCGGACCCGCCCCCGCGCCGCCGCCGAAGGGGCACGCGCGGGTGCGTACCCTGCTCATCGCCGCCGCCGAGAGCATCCGCTCCGGACGCTCCGGCGCCCGCGCGGCCACCGCCAAGTTCATCGCCCAGGCGAACGCGGCCCTGGCCGAGTGACCGGCCGCGCGGCCCGGCCGGGGGCGTCCCCCAGCCGGTGGACCGCGGAGCGCGGGCCCGGCGGGCGTCGGCCGCCGGGCCCGGGCCCAGGTCGGATCAACGCGGCGGGCCACCCCGCCGGCCGCGCATCAGTCGCAGCACCAGCAGCACGATCACGACGACCACCACCAGGCAGCAGAGCAGACCGAGGAAGCCCACACCGCCGCCCCGTGACCGCCGCCGCGCGGCCTCCACGACCAGTTCGCCGCTACCCGTGGACGCCCAGGCCGCGACCGGTACGAACACCGAGAGCACGACCGCACCGAGGACCCCGCCGAGCCGGCCCCACCACTTGCTCCAAGCAGACATGCCCCCATCCTCGCCGAACGGCGCAACCACGGCAGGGCGGACACGTACTCCTCACCGCCCTGAACTGCGCCCGGCCTCGGTCAGCTCAGGCCGAGGACCGTCAAGACCGTCCAGGTGCTCGAGCGAACGCACCGCCGGGATCGGCGAGGGCAGCAGCCACAGCACGCACAGGACCCCGCCGACCGCCGCGATCCAGAGCGTGGGCCGGAGACCGAGCCAGGTGCCGAGTGCTCCGCCGGTCAGCGCGCCCAGCGGACGGACTCCGTAGTTGACCGTGGAGTATGCGCCGGCCACCCGACTACGCAAGCCGTCGGGTATCACGGCGGCGTTCAGCGCGTTGAGGTTGACGTCGAACAACATCACGCCGAGCCCGGAGAAGAACTCGGCCGCGGCCAGCAGCCCGACCCGCGCCCACAGCGGACCGTCCGCGACGGCGACGAGGGAGATCGAGGCCGGAAAGACGATCGCACCCGCCACGATGCTGCGCCCGACGCCGATTCGCGCGGACAGTCGCGGCGCGACGACGGCACCCAGCAGGCCGCCGACCGCACCGGCGCCGAGGGCGAGGCCGAGCAGCCCCGCGGACAGGCCGAGCGTGTGACTGGCGAAGAGCACGAGCAGGGCGCCGAACACGAAGCTGAAGTAGTTGACGGTCGTCGTGCAGCCGAGGGCCGCGCGGAGCACGGGGTCCCGGAGGGTGAACCTCAGCCCGTCCCGGGCCCGGCGCCACAACGTCTCCGGCTCGGGCTCCTCCGGGTGCGCCGCCGCGTCGTCGAGTCGGATCCGACCGATGCCCAGCGCGGAGGCCACGAACGACACCGCGTCGACCAGGATCGCGATCGGCGCCGTCAACACCTGCACCAGCACACCGCCGAGGGCGGGCCCGGCGATGAAGGAGACGGACCTGCTGGCGCTCAGCGCGCTGTTGGCGTCGAGGTAGCGGGACCGGTCCACCAGCCGGACGAAGAACGCGGGGTACGCCGTGTTGAACAGCACCGACGCGGCGCCGGTCAGCAGCGCGACCACGTACAACTGCGCCAGCGTGCCCGCGTCGAACGCGAACGCGACCGGCACCGTCACCAGCAGCGCCGCGCGGATCAGGTCAGCCGCCACCAGGAGCCGCTTCTTGTGCGCCCGCCGGTCCACCCAGGCGCCGAGGAAGATCCCGGTGAGGTTCGGCAGCCACACCAGCGCGGTCAGCAGCGACACCTGTGCGGCGGTGGCGTCGAGTACGAGCACCGCGAGGAGCGGGAACGCCAGCTCGGAGATCCGATCACCGAACTGGGAGGTCGCGTGCGCGACGAAGAACGACCGGAAGCGGGGCTGGCGGAACAGCGGCACGCGCGGCTCCGCCGCGCCGCTCATCGCTGCACCGCCTCGGGCATGACGTAGCGCATGAACCGCACGTGCCGCGAGCCCGGGGGCTGGTCGGCCGCGTCGCGGGTTACGTACGGCGCCAGCACCTGTTCGATCGCGGCGTTGACGGCGGCCAGTTCCGCCGCGGTCAGCCGCACGGTGGTGTTCGACAGGCCCGCCTCCCGTTGCCACTCCGGTTCGAGCCGCGGCTCGTCCTCGGCCATCCAGCGCCGCGGCAGGTCGTCGTACTGCTGGAAGAGCGTCCGGCTGAGCAGCCGGCTCGCGGCTCGCCCCTCCTCGTCGTCGGGGAACCGGAAGCGGAAGCCCCGGGCGCTCGCCTCCCAGTACCGCTTGCGCGCGTCCCCGCCGACGGCGCTGTCCCGGACCAGGCCGAACCCGGCGAGGTGGCGCAGGTGCCAGCTGGTCACCGACGGGGAGGCGCCGACGTGCTCGGACAGCTCGGTCGCCGTCGCGGCGCCGTGCCGCTGGAGCCTCGACAGGATGGCCAGCCGGACCGGATGGGACAGCGCGCGCATCGCCGTGGGCTCGGTGAGTTCGAGGTCACCGTACGGGTTTCTCCCGGTGTCGTCCTCGGCGTTTCTGAGAGACATGTCTCGAGAGTACTCTCTCAGAATTTTCCGGACAACCGGCAGGAGGCGAGAAACTCGGCCGGGCCACGACACGACGAAGGCCCCGGAGCGAACTCCGGGGCCTTCGTGACGAGTAGCGGGGACAGGATTTGAACCTGCGACCTCTGGGTTATGAGCCCAGCGAGCTACCGAGCTGCTCCACCCCGCGTCGGTATGTACAGCCTATCGCATGCCCGGCAGGGAGATCAGCCGGGTCCCCGATCCGGCCGAGGCGGCCGGAAACCACCGGGCGGAAAAGCGGAACGGCCCCGAGACAGATCCTCGAGGCCGTTCCGGTGTGGTAGCGGGGACAGGATTTGAACCTGCGACCTCTGGGTTATGAGCCCAGCGAGCTACCGAGCTGCTCCACCCCGCGTCGGTACGACAACCGTAGCCTACCGACCCCCCGGCCCGCAAAACGGGACGGGCGGTCAGTTCCACCACCTCCGGATCGCCTCCACCGCGCGGCGGCTGTCCGCGTCGACCTGCGACCGGATGCTGGAGGTGTTCTCCCAGCCCTGCTCCCACAGCACGGTGACCACGTCCCCGATCCGGACCGCCCGGACCAGCCGGAGCTCGTCGCCACCGGTGGGGCGGCCGTTGACGTCCCGGTACGGCGTACGGACCTCGAACAGCACCGACTCGTCGCCGTACCCGCCGTCGTCCAACAGGCGCTGGGTGGACCGCACCCCCGGCGCGTCGGGCACCTGCTGCAGCGGGCAGTCCCGGACCGCCTGCCGCAGCTCCCGCAGCGCGTCGTCCGCCCGGCCGGCGCGGTAGATGGTGATGCTGTGCCGGTAGCTGCCGTCCGGCACGTACCCCGCGGGGGTGCCGGTCAGCTTGTACGCCAGCACGCGCGCCCGGCGCTGGACGATGCCCGACCCGCCGGGCTCGGCGCCGCAGAGCTCGGGCAGCACCGGCCCCGGCGTGAACTCCGCGGCGATCCCGGCGTCGTTCGCCGGGGCCAGGGCGAAGAAGGCCCGGTCCGGGATGGTGGTCGGCGTCCGGGAGCTCGGCGGGCCGGCGGAGGGCGACGTGCCCGGGGTACGGGACGGAGTGGCCCGGGTCATGGTCGGCGACGGCACCGGGGACGAGGCGTCGGGCGTGGGCCGCGCCGACGTGGGGGTGCCCGCCGGCGGCCCGGGCGGGGTGCCCGGACCCGAGGTGCGGACGAGCTGCGCGCCGGCCGCGGTCCCCGCGACCAGCGCCGCGACGGCCAGCGCCCCGACGGCGGCCCGGTTCCGCGCCCGACGGTCGGCCCGTCGACGCAGCTGCTCCGGCGCCATCAGCGCCCGCCCGTCGGTCTCCTCCACCAACGCCCGGTAGAGACGGCTCAGTTCACGCGACATCGTCGACCTCCAGCTCCTCGGCGGAGATCCCGGGCAGCAGCTCGGCCAGCCGGGACCGGCCGCGGGACAGCCAGGACTTCACGGTGCCGGTGGGCACCCGAGCCTCCCGGGCCATGTCCTCCACCGACATGTCGAACAGGTAGTGCAGGGCCAGGGCCTGCCGCTGGTTCACCGGCAGCTGCCGGAGCGCGCCGACCAGCAGCACGCTGTCCTCGCCCGGTGGCCGCACGTGGTCCGGTGGCCCGGTACGGTTGATCGCCAGCCACCAGCCGCGCGACCGGCGCCACCGGTCCGTGGCGAGCCGGCTGACCACCAGGCGCAGCCACGCCTCCGGGGCCGGGTGGGCAACCAGCTTCCCCCACTGCCGCCAGGCCCGGGCGTACGCCTCCTGGACGAGGTCCTGGGCCTCGCCCGGATCGCCCACCACCGCCCGGCCGTAGCGAAGGGTCCGGGCCGACGTGGTCCGGTAGAAGTCGTCGAAACTCGGCGCGTCCCTCATCTGGCGATCACTCCTCCCCGCTGGCCCACCTGAACAGATGACGGGGGAACCGGGCGCCGGGTTGCGGGCGCAGGGTCCGGAATGCGACAGAGCCCGTGGCCGGGACCGGTACGGGTCCTCGGGCCACGGGCTCCGTGGTCGAGCCGGGCGTCAGCCGTTCGGCGTGGGCGCTGGGGACGCCGAACCGGACGCCGGCGGGGACGCGGACGGGCTGCCGCTCGGCGTCGGCGCGGCCGACGGGCTGGCCGCCACCTGCGCCTGCTGGAACGCCGTCATCGCCTCGTCCAGGGTCTTCAGCGCCCGCCCGTACCGCTCGAAGTCGCCGGACGCCTGCGCGGCCTTGACCTCGGCGATGGCGCTCTGCACCTTGGCGGCGGCGTCGGCCAGCTCACCGGTCAGCGCGGGCGGGGCCCCGCCGGTGCTCGGCGGCGGCGTTCCACCGGCCGGCGGCGGGACGCCCTGGCCGGCCCGTTTGCCCTGCTCCACGAGCTGCTTGATGCCGTCGCTGAGGTTGTTCGCCAGCGCCACGTACGACGCGCCGTCGCCGTACGACAGCAGCACCTTCTGCAGCGACGGGAACGCGTCCTGGTTGTTGCTCTTCACGTAGACCGGCTCGACGTAGAGCATCCCGTCGGCGAACGGCAGCGACAGCAGGTTGCCGTACTGGACCTGGGCCTGGTTGGACGAGAGCAGGTTGAGCTGCTGCCGGATGTCGCCGTTGTTGGTCATCTGCTGGTGCACCTGCACCGGGCCGGCGGTCCGGGTCTGGTCCGGCAGCTCCAGCACCTCCAGCTTCGGCTGCCCGTCCACGTACGACCCGGAGATCAGCGCGGCGAGGTTCTGCCGCCCGTTGGGGGTGACCGCCGAGGTGAGCTGGAACCGCGGCCCCTCCTGCCCGGGGAACTCGGTGAACAGGTAGTACGGCGGCTGCTTCTGCCCGCTGTCCGGCGCGTCCGGCACGTTCGGCACCTGCCAGAAGTCCTGGCCGGAGTAGAAGTCGCCGGGGTCGGTGACGTGGAACTTGGTGAGCAGGTTGCGCTGCACCTTGAACAGGTCCGCCGGGTAGCGGAAGTGCTCGGCCAGCTCCGCCGGGATGGCCGACTTCGGCAGCACCAGGTCGCCGCCGAACGCCTTGTTCCAGGCCTTGAGCACCGGGTCGGTGTCGTCGAACTGGTACAGCCGCACGGTGCCGTCGTACGCGTCGACCGTGGCCTTCACCGAGTTGCGGATGTAGTTGACGTTCTCCCGGGCGAGCTGGAAGGTGCCCCGCCCGGTCAGCTCGTCGGTGGTCTCCGCCTGCAGGTTGACCCGCTCGGCGTACGGGTAGGTCGCCGCCGTGGTGTAGCCGTCGACGATCCACTGGATCCGGCCGTTCACCACCGCCGGATACGGGTCGCCGTCCAGGGTGAGGAACGGGGCGACCTTCTCCACCCGGTCGCGCGGGTTGCGCACGTAGAGCAGCTTCGAGTTGTCGTTGACCGCCTCGGAGAGCAGGAAGTTCGACTCCTGCTCCTTGATCGAGTAGAGCAGCCGACGGGTGAACGAATCGATCTTGACGCCACCGTCACCGCTGTAGGTGTAGTACTGCTCGCCGCCGGTCGAGGTCGGGCGGTCGAACTCGACGTTCCGCTTCTCGTCGGTCTGCCCGACGATCGCGTAGTCGTCGGCCTCCATCCGCTCGCCGTAGTAGATCCGCGGCTGCTGGGCCGGGATCTGCTCGCTGGACGAGGAGCAGCCCGCCGTCTCCTTGCCGGCATCGCCGAGGAAGCCGGAGACGAAGTACGGCTGCCCGTTGCAGACCTGGTTCGCCGGGGCGGCGACCAGGCCGTAGCCGTGGGTGTAGACGGTGTGCCGGTTGATCCAGTTGTTCTGCTGCGGGGTCAGCTCGCCGTAGTTGATCTCGCGGACACCGACCACGTAGTCGGAGGTCTTGCCCCCCACCGCGTACCGGTCGATGTCCAGCTTCGGGCCGAAGTCGTAGAAGCCCCGGACCTGCTGGAGCTGGGTGTACGTCTCGGAGACCAGTTGCGGGTCGAGCAGCCGGATGTTCGACACCACCGAGGTGTCGGTGGCCAGGCTGGCCGGCGGGGTGAAGTTGTTCGCCGCGTATCCGGCGCTCTTCGTCCCGCCCAGCCCGAACGCCGCCCGGGTCGCCTCGATGCTCCGCGAGATGTACGGCGCCTCCTTGTCCCGGGCGCTCGGCTTCACCTCGAAGGTCTGCACGGCCCACGGGTAGATGCCGCCGATCGCCACCGCCGAGACGCCGAGCAGCGCCAGCGAGATGCCGGGCCAGACCAGGTTCCGCATCACCGCGTTGGAGAACACGATGATCGCGATGGCCACCACGATGGAGATGTACGCCAGGATCTCCTTCGCCGGCAGCAGCGCATTCACGTCGGCGTAGCCGGCGCCGTAGAGCTTGGCGCCCTCGTTGTACTCCAGCAGCATCGCCCGCCGGTCCAGCACGTACGCGACGGCCTTGAGCAGGACGAAGACGGCGACCAGCGTGCTCAGGTGGGCCCGGGCGCCGTTGGTCATCCGGTCCCCGACGCCCTGCAACCGGACCCCGCCGAAGATGTAGTGCACGGCCAGCGCGCCGAGCAGAGCGAGCACCACCGCGGTGAAGCCGACGCCGAGCAGGTAGCGCAAGAAGGGCAGCTGGAAGACGTAGAACCCGACGTCGACGCCGAACTCCGGGTCCTTCACGCCGAAGTTCCCGCCGTTGCGGAACAGCAGCCACTGGCTCCACCGGCTCTGCCCGGACAGCCCGGCGAAGAGTCCGATGACCGCGGCGACCAGGGCGATCCAGGTGCCGAGCCGGGGGCTCAGCAGCATCCGGTACCGCTCCAGGGTGGCCTGCTCGACGGAGTGCGGCCGCATCCTCGGCCGCAGCCGGTGGGCCAGCCAGAGGTTGACCGCAATGACGGCCGCCATGCCGAACCCCACCAGCAGGAAGAGCAGCAGCCGGGTGGCGAGCACCCCGGTGAAGACCTGGGTGTAGCGGACCTCGTCGAACCAGAGCCAGTCCGTCCAGGCGTTGACACCCCACCCGAGCAGGGTGAAGAGCACGAACACCCCGATCAGGACCCCGATGGTGACGCGTCCGCGCCGGCTCATCCTCGGCAGGGGGCTGCTACGCATGACCACTGTTGGCTCCGCACGCTCGATGTGATCGGCTCCGACCAGGCACCCAGAGTACGGGGTGTTCCTGGACACGTCGGGTCAAGGTCACGTCACGATCGTCGGGCGTCCGGTGAGCCGTGGCTCAGCAGCGGGTCGGCTGTCCCCCGGCGCGCAGCTTCTCCAGCGCGGTCAGCGCGTCGTCCAGCGTGGCCACCTTGAGCAGCGGCAGGTCGGGCTGCGGGTTGCGGACCGCCTCCGCGCAGTTGTCCGCCGGCACCAGGAAGACCTTCGCGCCGGCCTCCTTCGCGCCGACCAGCTTCTGGGCGATGCCGCCGATCGGGCCCACCCGGCCCTCGTCGTCGATGGTGCCGGTGCCGGCGACGACCTTCCCGCCGGTCAGGTCGGCCGGCTCCAGCTTGTCCACGATGCCCAGGGCGAACATCAGTCCGGCGCTCGGCCCACCGATGTCACCCAGGTCGATCTTCAGCGTGAACGGGTGCGGCTGCTGCTGGTCGATCTCGACCCCGATCCGCGGCCGGCCGTCCTGCTCCCGGCTGGTCACGGTGGCCGTGGCGGCGGCCCCCTCCCGGAGGTAGCCGATCTTCAGCGCGGTGCCGGCCGGCTTGGCCCGGATCAGCTCGGTGAGCCGGCCGGCGCTGGTCACCGGCTGACCGTCGACCGAGGTGAGCACGTCGCCGGGCTTGAGCACATCCACCGACGGGCCGCCCGCGGTCACCGCCTTGACCAGCACCTGGATCGGGTAGCCCAGCTCCCGCAGCGCCGCGGTCTCCGCGCTGGTCTGCGAGTTCTGGAAGTCCTCGGCGTTGCGCTTCTCCACCTCCTCCTGGGACTCGCCCGGCGGGTAGACCAGCTCGCGGGGCACCACCGCCTCGTCCTTCGAGAACCAACCCGCCAGCGCCGAGCGGAGCTTGACCGTGGGCTGCACGCCGACCGTGGTGAGTCGCAGCTGCCCGGCGGAGGTGGACGTCGCCCGCCCGGTGACCTGGATGACCTCCTTGCCGTCAGAGGTGCCGAGCGTGTTGACCGTCGGGCCGGGGCCGAGCACCACGTACGGGATGGGCACGCTCAGCACGCCGACGCTGAGCAGGGCGGTGAGCAGTGCACCGAGGAGTACGGTCACGCCGCGACGTCTCATGCGGCAGAGCGTACCGATCCGCCCGGCGTCGCCCGGCGCGGTGACCGCGGGACTTCGCCCTCAGCGGAACGCCGGTGGCGGCGACCTGGGGCGGGGCACGCGTACCGTAGATGTCGTGCCTGATATTCCGTTCGGATTCGCGCTCCCGGGTGGGCAACCACCAGACCCCAACGATCCCGCGCAGATGCAGCAGTTCATGTCGCAGTTGCAGCACCTGCTCTCCGCGCCGGGCAGCGGGCCGGTCAACTGGGACCTCGCCCGGCAGGTGGCGGCCAGCCAACTCGCCGCCGCGGGCGACCCGGCGGTCTCGCCGTTCGAGCGCAACGCGGTGGAGGAGGCGCTGCGCATCGCCGACCTCTGGCTGGAGCCGGCGACCTCGTGGCCCACCGGCATCCGGACGTCCGTCGCCTGGAACCGCAACGAGTGGATCTACAAGACCCTCGACGTCTGGCGCAAGCTCTGCGACCCGGTGGCCAGCCGGATGGTCGGCGCCATGGGCGACCTGGTGCCGCCGGAGGCCCGGGCCCAGCTCGGCCCGATGCAGTCGATGGTGGCGACGCTGGGCGGCGCCCTCTTCGGCGGCCAGCTCGGCCAGGCGCTCGGCTCACTCGCCGCCGAGGTCCTCTCGGCCGGCGACATCGGCCTGCCGCTCGGCCCGGCCGGCACGGCCGCGCTCGTCCCGGCCAACATCCGGGCGTACGGCGAGGGCCTGGAGCTGCCCGAGGACGAGGTACGCCTCTACGTGGCCCTGCGCGAGGCCGCGCACCAGCGGCTCTTCCAGCACGTGCCGTGGCTGCGCGGGCACGTGCTCACCGCCGTGGAGAACTACGCCGCGGGCATCCGGGTCAACCGGGAGGCGATCGAGGAGGCGATGGGCCGGGTCGACCCGACCGACCCGGAGTCGATGCAGGCGATCGCCCTGGAGGGCATCTTCACGCCGGAGGACACCCCGGCGCAGAAGGCCTCCCTGGCCCGCCTGGAGACGGTGCTCGCCCTGGTCGAGGGCTGGGTCTGCCACGTGGTCGACACCGCCGCCGGCGAGCGGCTGCCCAACGTCGTACGCCTCGGCGAGGCGTTCCGCCGTCGCCGGGCCGCCGGCGGGCCGGCCGAGCAGACCTTCGCCGCCCTGGTCGGCCTGGAGCTGCGTCCGCGCCGGCTGCGCGAGGCGTCGGTGCTCTGGGCGGCGCTGACCGAGCACCGGGGCATCGCCGGCCGGGACGCGGTCTGGGGCCACCCGGACCTCCTCCCCTCCGACGACGACTTCGCCGACCCGGCGGCCTTCGCCGCCGGTGGGCTCGACCTCGACGACGAGTTGGCCTCCTTCGACTTCAGCGCGCCGGGTGGTCCCGAGGAGAAGGCGCCGGGCGGCGACACCCCGCCCCGCCCGGACGAGGGCGACGACACCGGCAAGTCCTGACCCGCCGGTCCCCAGGCACCACGAAGATCCACACGGCTTGCGGCAAAGAGCGGCCCCCCGGGCATACGGAGGCCGCTCTTTGCCGCAACGCGTGTGGATCTTGCCGATCTGGCGGCCAGCGGCCGGGGACGGTCAGCCGGCCTGGCCGGAGAGGAGGGCCCGGGTCGCCTCCCAGCCCTCGAAGGCCGAGTCGAGCGTGCCCAAGTCGGCCGGGCCGCGCAGCCGTCGCCAGCCGGCGGTCACCGCGACGTCGCCCGGGTGCGGGGCCCCGGCCCGAACGTCCGCGGGTACGGCGGTGTCCAGGTCCACCGGCGGCAACCACTCCGGCACGGGCAGCCGGGCCGCGACACCGAGCAGCCCCGGCCCGGATCCCTCGACCGGGGCGACCGCGACGGGCCGGCTGGTGAGCGGGCGGAGCAGCTTGCCGAGGGTCAGCCCGGGCACGTCGGGCGCGTCGGCGGCCACCACGGCCGCCTGGTCGTACCCGGTCCGCTCGCCACCGTCAGCGGCGGCCAGCGCGGCGAACACCGCGTTGACCGTGGGCGCGGCCACCTCGTGCACGGCCATGTCGGGCCAGACCACCGCATCGGCCAGCCACCGGTCGCCGGCCGTCACCGCGACCGCGGTCTCCACCTCGTTGAGCGTGGCGAGCAGGTCCACCACGTCCTCGGCCAGCGCCGTACGCCACCGCGTCGGGTCGATTCCCGGCGGGGTCCACGCCACCGGAGCGAGCAACGCCACCACCACACGTCGGGCCACGCCCCGACCCTAGCCCCGCGCTACGCACCCCGCCCGACCCGGACCACCGGGACCCCGCCG
>NZ_QGKS01000302.1 GCF_003172935.1 Micromonospora sicca
CCTGACCGCCCACCCCTTGTTGCTTTGGTCAAGAGGTTCGCGTCGGAAGCCAGCTCGACCCGGACGCGAACCTCTTGATCGACAAGAGCGGGTGGGTGGGTCAGGAACGGGTGGCGGCGCGGTGTTCGGCGTCGGCCTTCATCCGGGCGGCGCGGTCGATGTCGGACTGCCGCACGGCGGCGACCGAGCCGAAGACGTTGACCGCCTCGTAGTAGGTCCAGGCCAGGCTGTAGCAGGCCGGCCGGACCACGACGTTGTACGTGGCGCAGACCCGCTTCAGGTCCGCGTAGAAGGCGCTGTCCAGGCGGGACTTGTTCGCGGAGAACCGGCCCATCGCCTTGTAGTTGCGGTAGCCGAAGTCGTGCCGGTAGCAGGAGAGGCTGAAGTTGAAGCCGAGCGGGTTGTCCGGGCTGGAGGAGCAGTAGTCGGTCGACCAGTCGAAGGCGTACTCCGACCAGGCGGCCTTGTTCAGACGGCCGGCGTTCCAGGCGTTGTAGCTGGTGGCGCTGGTCTGGGTCCAGCTGGAGAGCACCGAGAGCTTCTGCTCGGTGCTCACCGCGGCGGACGCGGGGGAGGCCACGCCCAGCGCGGTGAGCAGCGCGAACGTGCCGGAGATGAGGACGGTGGCGAGGCGTCTGGACACGGTTACCTCCGCGGGGTGTGCGGTACGGCGGTTACCGGCGGGTCACCGGATGTCGATCAGTGTCGATCGACGGCGGAACGTCGCGCGATGCTCGGCGCGAACTGTTGGTGACATACGTCCAAACAGACCAATGCCCCGGACGCCGGGGGCGTCCGGGGCATTCCGTCCGACGGGTCAGCGTACGAAGCGCGGCGGGCTGGCCGGCCCCTCGTTCCAGATCCGGTCCAGCGCGGTCACGTGGTACGTGTAGCGCTGGCCCGCCTCGGCGGTGCTGTCCATCCAGGACTGCACGTCGCCCGCGTCGCCCCGCACGGTGGCGACCAGGTGCGACGCGTCGGCGAAGTCGCAGCGGTCGGCGATGCCGGTCCCGTCGAACCGGTAGATCGCGTACGAGGTGGCGGCGCCGAGCGGGCCGGCATCGTCCGCCGGCTGCCGCCAGGTGAGGTGGACCCCGTCGGCCTGCCGCTCGGCGCCGGTGATCACCGGGGCGAGCAGCGGCTGCGCCGGCAGCTGCGCCATGGCCGGCACCAGCGCCGGGCGGGAGTAGTGCTCGGCGGCGTAGATGTCGGTGGCCCCGAGCCGGTTCGCCCGCACCTGCACCGCGGAGAAGTGCACGTTGCCGAGCACCTCCGGGTACGACCGGTTGAGCGTCAGGTGGTCCGACAGCTCCCGCGGGTTCTGCCAGAACGGCCCGTACGCCGGCTCACCGCTCTTGTAGTCGGCCTGTCCGATGTAGAGCTGCACCCGGGTGCCGCGCACGGTCTCCGCCCACCACGGCACCAGCCGGGCGTAGTCGGCGGCCGGGTACTGGCCGATGTACCAGTAGAGCTGCGGCACCACGTAGTCGATCCACTCCTCCTTGACCCACTTGCGGGTGTCGGCGGAGATGATGTCGTACGACTGCGAGCCGGTGGTGTCCGAGCCGTTCGGGTCGGCGGACTTGTTGCGCCAGATGCCGAACGGGCTGACGCCGAACTTCACCCACGGCTTGGCCGCCTTGATCTTGGCGTTCATCTCCTGGATCAGCAGGTTGATGTTGTCCCGCCGCCAGTCGGCCCGGTCGGTGAAGCCGCGGTTGTACTGGGCGAAGGTGGCGTCGTCCGGCACCTGGTACGTGCCGCTCGGGTAGGGGTAGAAGTAGTCGTCGAAGTGCACGCCGTCGATGTCGTACCGGTTGACCGCGTCCATCATCGCGGTCTGGACGAACTCGCGGACCTCCGGGATGCCGGGGTTGTAGTAGAGCCGGCTGCCGGCCACCCCGGCCGGCGGGTAGGCGAAGACCCAGTCCGGGTGCTGCCGGGCCGGGTGGTTCGGTGCGAGCTTCGCCAGGTCGGCGCCGGCCCCGCCGGGCGCCGGCATGGAGACGCGGTACGGGTTGAGCCAGGCGTGGAACTCCAGGTTCCGCTTGTGCGACTCCGCCACCAGGAAGGCCAGCGGGTCCCAGCCCGGGTCCTGGCCGCGCACCCCGGTCAGGTACTCCGACCAGGGCTCGTACGGCGACGGCCAGAACGCGTCGGCGGTCGGGCGGACCTGGACCACGACGGCGTTGTGGTTGAGCTTCTGGGCCAGGTCGAGCCAGCCCAGGTACTCCGCCTTCTGCTTGGCGACCTGGTCGGGCGCGGTCTGGGACGCCTTGCTGGGCCAGTCGATGTTCGTCACCGACGCGATCCACATCGCCCGGAACTGACGCTTGGGTGTGGCCGGGTCGGTGGTGCAGGTGGTCAACGGGTCGGTCGCCGCGTCGCTTTCCGCGGCGCTCGCGGGCGTGGCGGCGACGAGCGCGCCGAGCAGCGCCACGGCCAGCCCGGCGGCTCTGAGCCGAGTTGCCTTCATGCGGTGCGTCCCTTCTTGGGCTCCCGGGGCAGATGTCGGTCGACGACGGACGCCGGGCGCATCCGGCAAGAAGCGCCGCACTTTATCTGTCGTCGGTAGGAAACTTTCACCATTCCCCGGACGGCGCAAGACCTCCGGACGGATCGACGCGCAGGTCGGGCCGAACGTGCGACCCGTGAGCCGGCCCACACCGCCGAACGTGGCCTTCCCGACACGCACCGTCATGGTTCCTGTGCCGCAAGCGCCCCGACCTGGAGCGGCCGTTCAAGGTGCCGTTCTCCCCGGTGCTGCCGATCGTCTCGGCGCTGGCCTGCCTCTACCTGATGCCCAACCTGTCGGTGGAGACCTGGCTCCGGTTCCTGGCCTGGATGCTGCTCGGCGGGATCATCTACTTCGGCTACGGCCACCGGCGCAACCGGCTGGCCCGGCGCGAGGCCGCCCAGTCTCCTCCCGAGCGCGCCGTCGTGTGAGCTGTGGGATTGAGGTCCCGGTCAGGGCCTCGGCTGAGGGGCGGCGGTGGGGCCCTTGACGACCGGCTTGCCGTTCTCCCAGACCACCTCGTCGAGCCAGACCTGGCGGCCGGGGTCGGTGCTGCCCTCCTGGCCGGGCGGCCAGGCGTGGTAGAGCAGCCAGGTCCGCCCGTCCTTCGCCACGATCGAGGCGTGGCCGGGGCCGGAGGCGACCGCGTTGGTCTTCAGGACGGGGTTCTCGGGCGCCTTCACGCACGGGCCGGTCGGCGAGTCGCAGACCGCGTAGCCCTCGGCGTACGTGTCCCTGTCGTAGGCGTTGGCGGCGAAGAAGAGGTACAGCTGCCCGTCGTGCCGATGGAAGAACGGCCCCTCGACCAGGGTGCCCTCCCACGGCTCGGTCTGCTTGAGCAGCTTCGCCGGCTCGCCGACCGGGCGCAGCCCGTCGGCGCTCAGCCGCTGCGACCAGAGCCAGGTGTCCACCCCGATCGCGTTGCCGTCGTTCTTCCACAGCAGCCACAGGCTGCCGTCGGCGTCCCGGTACGGGCTGGCGTCGATCGACCCGCCCAGCTCCGCCTGGCAGACCAGCGCGGCGGTCGAGTCGTCCCGGTACGGCCCGAGCGGCCGGTCCGCGACCGCCCGGCCGACGCACTGCCGCCCCGACGCCCGGTCGGCGACGGTGTAGTAGAGCACGAACCGGTCGGGGGCGAGCTGGATCACCTCGGGCGCCCAGGTCTTCCCGGCGTCGGCCCAGCCGGGCAGCTCCGGCAGGGCGTCCCCGGCCTCGCTCCACTCCACCAGGTCGGGGGAGGTGAGCACCGGGACGTTCCGGCCGCCGCTGTTGGTGTGGAACAGGTACCAGGTGTCGGCCACCCGGATCGCCTGCGGATCGGGGGCGTCGGTCCGGACCACCGGGTTGGTGAACATGCGCGTCTGGTCTCCCGTACCCGAAGGGGCTGGTGTGCTGCCGCAACCCGCGACGAGCAGCGCGGCGGCCAGGGCCGCCGCGCCGCGTCGCCGGGTCCTGCCGGAGATCATCCCTTCAGGCCGCTGCGGGAGACGCCCTGGATGACGTGGCGCTGCGCGAGCACGAAGAGGATCAGCACCGGCACGCTGGCCAGCATCGCCCCGGCCATGATCACCGGGTAGTCGGTCACGTAGGCGCCCTGGAGCAGGCCCAGGCCCGCCGGCAGGGTCAGCCGCTCCGGGCTGAACAGCACGTAGACCGGCCAGAGGAAGTCGTTCCAGTTGGTCAGGAACGACAGCACCGCCAGGGTCGCCAGCGCCGGCTTCGACAGCGGCAGCAGCACCCGGGTGAAGACCTGCCAGTGGTTCGCGCCGTCCAGCACCGCGGCCTCCTCCAGCTCCCGGGGGATGGAGAGGAAGAACTGCCGCAGGAAGAACACCCCGAACGCGCTCGCCGCCCCCGGCACCACCACCACGGTCAGCGTGTCGATCCAGTCCAGCCGCTCGGCGATCACGAAGTTCGGGATGATCAGCGAGGTGGGCGGCAGGAACAGCGTGCCCACGATCAGCGCGAAGCTCAGCCGCCGGCCGTGGAACCGCAGCCGGGCCAGGGCGTACGCGGCCATCGACGCGGTGACCAGCACCAGCAGCGTGTGCAGGGTGGCCGCCAGCATGCTGTTGACGAACCAGCGCAGCACCGGGTTCGCGGTGTTGTTGATGATCGCGTCGTAGCCGTACGTGGAGAACGGATTCGGCAGCCAGCTCGGCGGGTCCTGCTGCGCGTCGGCGTACGTCTTCAGCGAGGTGAGCAGCATCCAGACCACCGGGGTCACGAAGACCGCGGTGATCAGCAGCAGCACGGCGTAGCGCACGCCGCGGCGCAGACTCGTCATCGTCGCCCCCTCAGTCTTCCCGGTAGCGGAACAGCCGGAAGTTGACGATGCTGACCACCGCCAGCATCAGCGCGAAGAGCACACTCATCGCGGCCGCCCGGCCCGCGTCGTAGTCGCGCAGCCCCTCGTCCACGATCCGCCAGACCACCGTCCGGGTCTGCTCGCCCGGCGCGCCCTGGGTGATCAGGAACGCCTGCCCGAAGACGTTCGCCGAGGCGAGGATCGTGGTGGTCAGCACGAAGAGCAGCACCGGGCGCAGCCCGGGGAGCGTGACGTGCCGGAATCGGTCCCAGCCGTTCGCGCCGTCGACCCGCGCCGCCTCGTACAGCTCCGCCGGGATGTCCTGGAGGCCGGCCAGGTAGATCACCGCGTTGAAGCCGCAGGTCCACCAGACCGTCACCCCCACCAGCGACACCCAGGCCCACGGCACGTCCGTCACCCACGGGGTGTCCGAGGGCAGGCCGACCGCCCCGAGCAGCCGGTTGACCAGGCCCAGGTTCGCGTCGAGCAGGAAGCGCCAGAGCAGGCCGATCACCGCGACGCCCAGCACGTACGGGGCGAAGAACGCCGCCCGGAAGAACGTCCGTCCGGGGAACGACCGGTTCAGCAGCAGCGCCAACCCCAGCGGTACGACCACCAGCAGCGGCACCGACAGGACGGTGAAGATCGCGGTGGCCCGGACGCTGGACCACCAGTCCCCGTAGATCGCCGAGTCGCTGGAGAACAGGTCGCGGTAGTTGCCCAGCCCGATGAACGGCCGGTTCGGCAGCTGGAGGTCCCACTGGTGCAGGCTGATCCACACCCCGAAGAGGATCGGCGCCAGCCCGAAGACGCCGAACAGGACCAGGTACGGCGCGAGGAAGAGGTACGGGGTGGCCCGGTGCCCCCGCTCGGTGGCGCCCCGCCGGCGGAGCCGGCCGCCCGCCGGGGGCGGCGCGTCACCGCGCGCCGCCCCGACCTCGATCACGTCCGCCACGACGGATCAGCTCCCGTACTTCTTGCGGTTGTCCTCGAGCTGCTTGTTCGCCTTGGCCACCCCGTCGTCCAGCGCCTGCTTCGGCGACTTCTTGCCCAGCGCCGCCTCGTTGAAGGCGTTGTAGAAGGTGGTCATCACCTCGCCGAGGCCCGGGGTGGCCGGCGGGAAGGCCGCGTACTCCAGCTCCGGGGCGAGCGCGTTGACCTCGGTCAGGCCCTTGAACTCGGCGCTCTCCCGGACCGCCTTGCGGGCCGGCACCTGGCCGCCCTTGGCCCAGTCCAGCGAGTGCTGGCTGAGCCAGTTGATGAACACCTTCGCCCCGGCGACCTTGTTGTTGTCCGCGCTGCGCTGCTTGACGATGGTGAAGTTGTGCGAGTTGGCCCAGGCCGCCGGCTGGCTGCCGATCTGCGGCAGCGGAGCCACGCCCCACTGCACGGTCGGGGTCTTCTTCAGGTCGTTGATCTGCCAGATGCCGTTGAAGTTGAACGCGTTCTTCCCGCTCTTGAAGGCGAGGTAGTCGGCGTCCTGGCCGACGTTGGCCGGCGAGTACCCCTGCTTGATCATGTCGACCAGCCAGGTGCACGCCTCGACCGCCGGGTCGGAGTTGAAGGTGGCCTTCGCGACCTCGCCGTCGAAGAGCGTGCCGCCCCACTGGTGCAACAGCGAGTAGAAGGTCATCCCGCCGGTGAACTGGAACGGGCTCACCCAGAAGCCCTGCACGCCGGACTTCTTCAGCTCGGCCAGCGCGGCGGTGTACTCGTCCTTCGTGGCCGGCGGCTTGTTCGGGTCGAGGCCGGCCTTCTGCATGACGCCCTTGTTGTAGTAGAAGCCGAGGGGGTGCATGTCCAGCGGGATGCCGTACCGCTTGTCGTGGTACAGGCCGCCCTTCCACACCGTGGGGGCGAAGTCGCCCTCGCTCAGCTCCAGCGTCTTGGCCACGTCGTCCAGTTCGGTGATCACGCCGCGGGCGGCGAAGGTGGCGAGCTGGTCCATGTGCATGACCGCGATGTCCGGGCCGTTGCCGCTGGAGACGGCCCCCGGCAGCTTGCTGTAGTAGTCCTGCCACTCGTACGTGACGACGCTGACCGCGATGTTCTGGTGCTCGGTGTTGAACTGCTCGACCAGCTTCTTGAAGATGTCGCCGTCGCCGCCGGTGAACCCGTTCCACAGCTTCAGGTCGACCTTCGGGCCGGTGTAGTCCTTGCCGCCGTTCCCGGCGGCGGTGGAACCGCCGGTGCTGCTGCCACCGCCGCAGCCGGCCAGGGTCAGCGTGGCCGCGGCGCCGAGGCCGACGCCGAGGCCGAGCAGGCGGCGCCGGCTCATCTCGTTGGTGATCATGCGGTACTCCTTGGGGGACGGGATGAAGTATTGCCTGGTCAGGGCTGAGGGGCGAAGCGCAGCAGGTTCCAGGAGCAGGCGGGCAGCGCAACGGTGCACCGGCCGCCGTCGGAGGTGGGGGTGGTGAGCTCCCGAGGCGTCACCCGCTCGGGCTCGGCCTCGGTGTTCGTGGCCGTCGGCGCGGAACCGGCGGCGAGGGTGAGGTGCTGCTCGGGGCGCAGGCCGGGCAGGCCGCGCAGGTCGAGGTCGAGCGGGAGGTCCGCGTCGCCCCGGTTGACCGCGAAGACGGCCAGGGCGCCGGTCTCCTCGTCGTGCACGGCGACGGTGTCCAGCACCGGCACGTCGCCGTACCTCTTGGTCTCGTAGCGGGGGGAGACCGGTTCGGTACGCAGCACGGTGCCCCGGGCGTACCGGGCGGTGAGGGCGAACGGGTGGAAGATGCTCTGCCGCCAGGCGGGACCGCCGGTGCGGGTGCGGATCGGGGCGATGACGTTGGCGAGCTGGGCCTGGCAGGCCACCCCGACCCGGTCGGCGTGCCGGAGCAGGGTGATCAGCAGGTCGCCGACCACCACCGCGTCGACGGCGGTGAAGTCGTCCTCGATCAGCGCCGGTGCCTCGACCCAGCCGCGCCGGTCCAGGTCGGCCTGGAGGCGGGACTGGTACCAGACGTTCCACTCGTCGAAGGAGATCTTGAGCTTCCGCCTGTGCCGCTGCCGGGCGGCCACGTGGTCGGCGGTGGCGACCACGTCGGTGATGAAGTTGTCCATGTCGACCGCGGAGGCCAGGATGCTGGCCCGGTCGCCGTCGGACGGGTCGTAGTAGGTGTGCGCGGAGATGTAGTCGACGTGCTCGTAGGTGTGCTCCAGCACGGTCGCCTCCCAGGAGGCGAAGGTGGACATCGTCCGGTTGGAGCTGCCGCAGGCCACCAGGCTGATCGACGGGTCGATCATCTTCATGGCCCGGGCGGTCTCGGCGGCCAGCCGGCCGTACTCGTCGGCGGTCTTGTGGCCGACCTGCCACGGGCCGTCCAGCTCGTTGCCCAGGCACCAGAGCCGCGCCCCGTACGGCTCCTCGGCGCCGTGCTTGCGGCGCAGGTCGGACAGCTGCGTACCGCCCGGGTGGTTGGTGTACTCCAGCAGGTCGCAGGCCTCCTGGACGCCCCGGGTGCCGAGGTTGACCGCCATCATCGGCTCCACGCCGGCCTCGGTAGCCCAGGTCATGAACTCGTCGAGCCCGAACGCGTTGGTCTCGATCGTCTTCCAGGCCAGGTCCAGTCGGCGGGGCCGGTCGCCGACCGGGCCGACGCCGTCCTCCCAGCGATAGCCGGAGACGAAGTTGCCGCCGGGGTAGCGGACCACCGAGACGCCCAGCTCGCGGGTGAGCTGGAGCACGTCGCCGCGGAGGCCGCGGGAGTCGGCGGTGGCATGCCCGGGCTCGTAGATTCCGCCGTACACGCAGCGCCCCATGTGCTCGACGAAGGAACCGAAGAGCCGGCGGTCGGCCGGTCCGATCGAGAAGGCCGGGTCGATCGTCAGCTGTGCGCTCCGCAAGGGGTGCCACCTTTCCTCGTTACCGGTGCCCGGGTGACCGCGGTCACTCCGTACCACAGGTTTCTACAACGTTGTAAGCAACGTTGTAAAGGGGTCTGGACGCGGTACAGTGCCGGCAGTACCCGACACCGGGAGGGTTGGCAGTGCGGCACAGGCTCAAAGACGTCGCCGAGCGAGCCGGCGTGTCGGTGAAGACGGTCTCCAACGTGGTCAACGGCTACCTGCACGTCCGCCCGGACACCCGGGCCCGGGTCGAGGAGGCGATCGCCGAACTCAACTACCGACCCAACCTGTCCGCGCGCAACCTGCGCAAGGGGCGGACCGGAGTGATCGCGCTGGCCGTCCCGGAGCTGGACATCCCGTACTTCGCCGAACTGGCCCGGCACGTCGTCTCCGCCGCCGCCGAGCACGGCTGGACGGTGCTGATCGACCAGACCGGGGGCGGCCCGGAGCAGGAGCGCAAGGTCGCCAGCGGGATCGGCGACCACATGATCGACGGCCTGATCTTCAGCCCGCTGGCACTCACCGCCGACGACCTCACCGGCCTCGACGGCATGCCGATGGTGCTGCTCGGCGAGCGGGTCGACCACGGCCCGGCCGACCACGTCGTGGTCGACAACGTGGCCGCCGCGCGGGAGGTCACCGCCCACCTGATCGGGCTCGGCCGGCGCCGGATCGCCGCCATCGGCTCGCAGCGCACCCCGGAGGGGGCCAGCGCCCGGCTCCGCCTGGCCGGCTACACCGCGGCCCTGGCCGAGGCCGGCATCGGGTACGACGAGAAGCTGGTGGCGCCCGCACCGGCCTGGCACCGCGCGGACGGCGCCGCCGCCATGCGGGAGCTGCTCTCCTCCGGCGTACGCCCCGACGCCGTCTTCTGCTTCAACGACACCCTCGCCCTCGGCGCCCTGCGCGCCCTGCACGAGGCGGGGCTGCGGGTGCCCGACGACGTAGCGGTAGCCGGCTTCGACGACATCGAGGACGGCCGGTTCTCCATCCCCACCCTCACCACCGTCGCCCCGGACAAGGAACGCATCGCCCGGCTCGCGGTGGAGCTGCTGGCCGGTCGCCTCGACGGCGACCGGGAGGGGCCGCCCCGGGAACTCACCGCCCCCCACCGGCTGGCCACCCGCGAGAGCACCACCGGCCGCCCCTGAGGCCGATCCTCCCGAGGATCGGCGGTCAGTCGAAGAAGCGGGCCAGGTGGGTCTTGGTGGGCGCCGGGTCGTCCGGGCCCAGCGGGGTCAGGTCGGCGAAGATCGAGGCGCCGTCGCAGCCGGAGTGCAGCGGATACCAGCGCGGGGTGCCCGGCGGGCGCTGACCGCAGATGCCCTTGATGGTCTGCACGTCCAGCAGCCGGACGTGGGTCGGGTCGGCGACCGCGTTCACGTGCCGCCACCACGGGCTCATCACGTGCAGCACGCCGCCCGGCCGGAGCACCCGGTGGCACTCGTCCAGCAGCGGCAGGAAGTCGATCAGGTGCTCCAGGATGTGCACCGCGAAGAAGACGTCCACCGAGTCGTCGGCCAGCGGCAGCGAACCGGAGAGGTCGGCCACCGCGTTCACCCCGGGCGCGGGGTAGATGTCCAACCCCAGGTTGCCCGGCCACTGCTTGGTCGCCCCGCAGCCCAGGTCCACCACCACCGGGGCGCGGCCGGCCACGCGCACCTTGCACCAGACGCCGAGCACCCCGGCGAGCCGGCCGACCAGGTCGCGGACCAGCCGTAGCTCGGCCGGGTCGGCGACCTCGCCGGTCAGGTGCGCGACGCCCCGGTCGAAGCGCACCTCGACCGCCAGCGGACGGAGCCGGTCGTCGTGCCGGGCCAGATCCGCCCACGCCTCGGTGAGGAATCCGTCGACCGTCCGCAGCCGCTCGGCCGAGGGCGCGGACTGGGCCATCGCGACCATGAGCCACCTCCGGGCCGCCCGTTACCCGCATCCCCGCCCGTTATGCCTCGATCATGCAGATCCGCCCCGCCGAACGCCGTCGATCCGACGGCCCGGGCCGCCTCGTCGCACCCGGACGCTCTCGGCGCGCCAACGAATCGGCTTACCGGGTTGCCCCAGCGGCGACCTCTCCAGTGAGCGATATGCCGGTCAGGCATATTTATGACTCTCAGGTATATCGCTCGCCGGGTAACTGCCCGCCGCAGCGGGACACGCCGGGCCGCCCGGCCCCGGCCCCGGCCCCGGCCCCGGCGAGCATGGTCCGGCCGGGCTGCGCCGGGGCGGCACAGGTCAGCCGGAGATCGTCCGGCGGGCGGCCCGGCCCGCGCCGCGGATCCGCTGCCGGGGCGGCGGAGTGGTCGTCCGGGGCCGCTTCAGGTGGTACCGATGCAGCTCGTTGTTGCCGGGCAGGGACGGGTCCTCGCTCATCGCGACCAGCTCCCAGCCCTGGTCACCGGCCCGGTTCAGGTGGGCCAGCGCGGTGTCGCCGTACGGGGTGACGTCGACCATGGAGCCGTCCGGGCCGTACCGGATGAAGACGACCTCCCACCCGATGTCGGTGGTGGCCGCCTGGCGGCGGCGGACCAGCAGCGCGTACTCCCACTTGAGCATGGCGTCATTGTCACCCCGCGCGCGCCCGCCGGCACGGATCAATCCTCGGCGATCCGCCCGGCGTCGACCCGCAGCCGTCGGTTGACGCTCACCGCGTCCAGCATCCGCCGGTCGTGGGTGACCAGCAACAGGGTGCCCGGGTAGTTCTCCAGCGCCGACTCCAACTGCTCGATCGCCGGCAGGTCCAGGTGGTTCGTCGGCTCGTCCAGCACCAGCAGGTTGACCCCGCGCCCCTGGAGCAGGGCCAGCGCCGCGCGGGTCCGCTCGCCCGGGGAGAGGGTCGCCGCCGGACGCAGCACGTGCGCCGCGCGCAGGCCGAACTTGGCCAGCAGCGTCCGCACCTCCGCGGGCGTCAGCTCCGGTACGGCGGCGCCGAAGGCGTCCAGCAGGGGCTGGTCGCCCAGGAAGAGCCCACGCGCCTGGTCGACCTCGCCGACCACCACCCCGGGACCGAGCGCGGCGTGCCCCTCGTCCAGCGGCAGCCGGCCCAGCAGTGCGGCGAGCAGCGTGCTCTTGCCGGAGCCGTTCGCCCCGGTGATCGCCACCCGGTCCGCCCAGTCGATCTGGAGATCCACCGGGCCGAGGGTGAAGCCGCCCCGGCGTACCACGGCTCCGCGCAGCGCGGCCACGACGGCGCCGGCGCGGGGCGCGGCGGCAATCTCCATCCGCAGGTCCCACTCCTTGCGGGGCTCCTCGACCGCCTCCAGCCGCTCGATCAGCCGCTCGGTCTGCTTGGCCTTCGCCGCCTGCTTCTCGGTCGCCTCGGCGCGGAACTTGCGGCCGATCTTGTCGTTGTCGGTGGCCTTGCGCCGGGCGTTCTTCACGCCCTTCTCCATCCAGGCCCGCTGGGTGCGGGCCCGGGCCTCCAGCGCGGCCCGGGTGTCGGCGTACTCCTCGTAGTCGGCGCGGGCGTGCCGGCGGGCCACCTCCCGCTCCTCCAGGTACGCCGCGTAGCCCCCGCCGTAGTGCCGGACCTGCTGCTGGACCAGGTCCAGTTCGAGCACCCGGGTCACCGTCCGGGTCAGGAACTCGCGGTCGTGGCTGACCAGCACGGTGCCCGCGCGCAGCCCGCCGACGAACCGCTCCAGCCGGTCCAGCCCGGCCAGGTCGAGGTCGTTGGTGGGCTCGTCGAGCAGGAAGACGTCGTACCGGCTGAGCAGCAGGGAGGCCAGCCCGGCCCGGGCCGCCTGCCCGCCGGAGAGACCGGTCATCGGGTGCTCCAGGTCCACGGTCAGCCCCAGCTCCGCGGCGACCTGCTCCGCGCGTTCCTCCAGGTCCGCGCCGCCCAGGCCGAGCCAACGCTCCAGGGCCTCCGCGTACGCGTCGTCGGCGCCGTCCGCGCCGGCGGTGAGCGCCTCGGTGGCGGCGTCGAGCGCCACCTGCGCGGCGGTGACGCCGGTGCGCCGGGCCAGGAAGTCGCGGACGGTCTCGCCCGGCCGGCGCTCCGGCTCCTGCGGCAGGTAGCCGACGGTGGCGCTGGGCGGGTTCAGCGAGACGCCGCCCAGCTCCACCGGCTGCAGCCCGGCGAGGGTACGCAGCAGGGTCGACTTGCCCGCCCCGTTCACCCCGACCAGCCCGACCACGTCACCGGGGGCGACCACCAGTTCCAGGTCGGAGAAGAGCAGCCGGTCACCGTGCCCGGCAGCGAGGTCCTTGACGATCAACGTGGCGCTCATGAGGAGGTCGAGCCTACCGGGGTGGCGGTCGGCGGCCGATCCGATGACCCGCGCTCCGCCGGCCACCGGGCTGAGGAAGACTCACGGGCGTGGTGACCACTCTGGCGATCGACTGTGGCGGGGGCGGGATCAAGGCGTCGGTGCTGGACGCCGCCGGGACGATGCGCGCCCGGCCGCTGCGGGTGCCCACGCCGTACCCGTTGCCGCCGTCGCTGTTCGTCAAGACCCTGCTGGACCTGGGCGCCCGGCTGCCCGCGGCGGACCGGGTGACCGTCGGCATGCCGGGGATGATCCGCCACGGCGTGGTGGTGGCCACGCCGCACTACGTGACCCGGTCCGGGCCGCGCAGCAAGGTCGACCCGGACCTCGTCGCCGAGTGGTCCGGCTACGACGTGCGCACCGCGCTCGCCGAGGCGTTCGGGATCCCGGCGCTGGCGCTCAACGACGCCGAGGTGCACGGCGCGGGCGTGGTCGCCGGGACCGGCTGCGAGCTGGTGCTGACCCTCGGCACCGGGCTGGGCAGCGCCCTCTTCGACGGCGGGGTGCTCGCCCCGCACCTGGAGCTGTCGCACGCCCCGGTGCGCTGGGGCACCACCTACGACACGTACGTGGGGGAGCCGGAGCGCCGCCGGCTCGGCGACGCGTTCTGGTCCCGCCGGATCCGGCAGGTGGTCGACGGCCTGCGCCCGGTGTTCCGCTGGGACCGGCTCTACCTGGGCGGGGGGAACTCGCGCCTGATCCGCCCGGAACAACTGGTCCGGATGGGCGATGACGTGGTGGTCGTCCCGAACACGGCCGGAATCGTCGGCGGTGTCCGGGCCTGGGACCTGATGGGCGACCGGTACGACCCGACGCCCTGACGCAACTTCCGCGAACGGAACACTCGCGGTACGGCGGGTGTTTGTGTCAGCGTCGGACAAAGGGCGGCGCGACACGAGGAGGTGGGACGAATGGATCTTCTGGCGGACTACCGGCGGGCGACCATGTTCTTCGAAACGGGTGACCCGGCCGGGGCGGCCCGGCTGCTCGAGCCGATCGTCGAGGCGGAACCCGGCAACTCCTCGGTGCGGCAGCTGCTGGCCCGGGCGTACTTCCAGTCGGCCCAGCTCAACCGGGCCGAGGAGCACCTGCGCGAGCTGGTCGACCGGGACCCGAGCGACCACTACGCGCACCACGTGCTGGGCCGCACGCTGGAGCGGATGAACCGGTACGCCGACGCGCTGCGGCACCTGCGCATCGCGGCGGCCATGTACTCGACCAACACCGACTACACGACGGCGCTGCGCCGGGTGGAGAGTCGGGTGAGCGGCGGCCGCTGACGGCACACGCGTACGGACGGGGCAGCCCTGGTGGCTGCCCTGTTGCGTGTCCGTCGCGCCTACGATTGCGGAGTGAAGCTCAAGCTCGATCTCCACGACATCTTCAACAAGGGCCAGGACATCGACCGCGCGCTGCGCGGGATCATGGACGAGGCGGTCGCGAAGAAGGCCACCCTCGTGGAGATCATCCCCGGCAAGGGCTCCGGCCAGCTCAAGAAGCGGGTGCTGCGCTTCCTCGACCAGAAGGACGTCAAGCAGCTCTACCACCGCGTCGAGAAGGACTCGAAGAACTTCGGCCGCCTCTTCGTCCACTTCCGTTGGAAGTAGGAGCCCCGGCTACCCGACCTTGCGCGCCGCCGTCGCCGAAGCTCAACTCCCAGCTTAGGCCGTCGCCGGTGCCGACCCAGAGTTCCGCGCAGAGGTCGGCGCGGGTCGCGGAGAATTCGTCCCACATTTCGCCGTCGAAGCGGATCGCCGACAGCACGTCCGGGGTGTGGTCGAGCGCCGCGGCGACCGGTGGGAAGGCGGCCAGCTGGTCGACGGCGTACTCGACGCTGCGCAGATCATCGGTGCCGCCCACGGGCTTGACGCCGGGCACCGCGTAGGCAGGCAGTGGAGAAGTCATGGGCTCAGTGTTCCTTCCGTGACCTACGCATTACGAGTCGGTGCCGGGGTGCTGGTCTACCGCCTGGTCCTCATGCCAGACGGTATGTCCGGGTCCGTGGTCGTCCGCTGATGCTCGCCGGGTTGGCTGCTCACTTGGCTGCCCGGGGTGGTGGGGCGATTGCGGTGCATGCGGCGATGGGGGCATCAGCTACTGGTGCTCGATCTCGTACTGGCACTCGCTACATGGCTCTGGCGGCTCAAGTTCCCGCCAATCGTGTTGTCCGCGATGAGGGCAGTTCCCGTACCAGCTTTGCCTCCGTCGTACCCTCACGCTTCACATTCTCTCGGCAGGCTCTTTACCCGGGGTCGATGCTGGAAGATAGGCATCGAAGCAACGAGGGAGGTGCGTCAACGTGGGTTCGCCAGCGTTACGGCTTCGCGGCAGAGGCGACCGGGTACGGCTGCGCAAGATCGGAATGTGGAATCGCGATCCTCTGGCAGAGCTGACGGTTACCTGCCGTACCACGGTCGCTGTAGACAAGACATTCGGCGAGTCCGTGCGCGCAGCCCGCCGGGCCGGGCGTAGCTGGTCGGAGATCGCCCACGCGCTGGGCTTGCCCTCGACCTTGTCGAGCTGGGAGGAGATCGCGGCGGCTCTCGCCACGCGCCGGCGGGCGGTGTGGTCGCACACTGCGGGCGAGGCTGGACGATAGTCTCGTGATCGAGATCCTGTACTTCGACGGCTGTCCCAACTATGAAGGTCTGGAAGGACACGTGCGTGCCCTGCTCACCGAGGCGGGCGTCGAGTTGCCCATCACCGTGCGGCGTATCGACTCGGATGCCGAGGCGAAGGCGGAGCGGTTTCTCGGCTCGCCCACCATTCGCGTCAACGGCATCGACGTCGATCCCACGGCGGCGCCCCGCGACACGTACGGACTCTTGTGCCGGGTCTACCCCACCGGCGACGGGCTGCGTGGCACCCCACCGGACGCCTGGATCCTCGCCGCGCTGCAGCGCCAGCCACCCGGTGGGAGGGCCGGCTGATGGCCGCCCGGATCGACCTGCCGCGGCTGCGCTCGCTTTTGGGCACCGGCGCCCAGCTCGTTGAGGTGCTGCCCACCGCCGAGTATGCCGACCAGCATTTGCCCGGCGCGGTCAACATTCCGCTCAAAACCCTCAACCCCACGACGACCGCGGCCCTGGACCGCATCCGCCCGGTGGTCGTCTACTGCTGGGACGGCCTTTGAGACATGAGCCCACGAGCCGCGTGCCGGCTCGAAGCCCTCGGGTTCACCGATCTCTACGACTATGCCGCCGGCAAGGTCGACTGGCTCGCGCACAATCTGCCAACTGAGGGCGCCCGGGCCGACGCACCCACCGCCGGCAGCCGCCTGCGCCACGACGTGCCCACCGCCATGCCTGACGAGACCATCACCACCATCCGCGCCCGAGTTGACGCCTCTCCATACGGGTTCGCCCTCGTCCTTACCGCCGATCGCACCCTGCTCGGTCGTCTTCGGCACGCCGACCTCGCTGCCGACTCCGACACCCCAGCCCATGAAGTGATGGAACCGGGGCCTTTGACGCTGCGCCCTCACGAGGCCCTGGCCGACATCGAATCCGACATGCGCGACCACCACCTGACCTACATGATTGTCACTAACCCGGAAGGCCAGCTACTGGGCATCGTCCACAGCGACGACCTACGAGACACCAACGCGACTTCGTTCGACGAGGGGTCCAGGTCTACGGGCAGCGGACTGTAAATCCGTATTCTCGATGAGACGAACCCGCGCAAGCCGGTGACCCGCAAGGCGAAGTTGCTGTTCACGAGCGGCCGGGGCAACCCGATCCAGCGAACCGGGTGGGCGTACCCATGGAAGGAAGCCGTGGAAGCGGTCGACGGCGTACCGGAGGGGTTCGGCTATCACGGGCTGCGCCACTACTTCGCCACACTGTTGATCCACGGCGGGCCGAGCGTGAAGACGGTTCAGATGGCCGCTGGGGCACGCCACGCCGATCATCACGCTGAACACATACGCGGGGGGGTGGCCGGAGGTGGTCGATCGCACGCGGAACCTGGTCGACGCGGCCCTGTGCCAGCAGTCCGGCGCTCGGCAGGTGGTGACGCGGTGATGAGCTGGCCTGCCGTGACCCGACCGGTTTGTGACCCGAGGGTTGCAGAGTTTCCGATTTCTCGCCCGGGCCTCGAGCGACGACACGAAACTAGTTCATGTGAGGAGAATGGCGTCTGTCCTGCTTCTGTCGGTCGTACTCGTGGCTGGCTGTGGCGGCCCGCTCGGCCGCGCGGACACCAAGCGGCCCGGGCGAGCTTCGACCGCCAGCCAGTCGCCTGCGCCGAAATCCCAGCTCACCGTCGTCGCCGCCGGTGATCTCTTGGTGCATCCCGAGTTGACGGCCCAGGCCGCGACCGACGCCCGCGCCGCCGGACGCGCCGGCCACGATTTCACCCAGGTCCTGGCCGCGATACGGCCGGTGGTGAGCCGGGCCGACCTGGCGATCTGCCACATGGAGACCCCACTGGCGGAGCCGTCCGGCCCGTTCACCGGTTACCCGATCTTCAGCGTGCCCCCCGAACTGGCCGATGCCGCAGCATGGGCTGGTTTCGACACCTGCTCGACAGCGTCCAACCATTCCCTCGACACGGGTGTACCAGGCATCCGCCGCACCCTCGACAAGTTGGACCAGGCCGGATTACGCCATGCCGGGACCGCGCGGAGCCCACAGGAGGCAGCGCGGCCCAACATTCTCGACGTGGCCGGGGTGAAGGTGGCCCAGTTGTCGTACACCTTCGGTTTCAATGGCATCCCTCGGCCTACCGGCCAGGACTGGGTCGCGAACCTCGCCGACCGCAACGCCATCCTGGCCGAGGCGCGGCGGGCCCGCGACCTGGGTGCGGAGATTGTCATCCTGTCGATGCACTGGGGCACGGAGTACCAGAACAAACCGAACGACGAGCAGCTCCAGCTCGCCCGGGATCTCCTCGCCTCACCCGACATCGACCTCATCGTGGGCCACCACGTACACGTGGTACAGCCGTTCGAGAAGATCGGCACGAAATGGGTGGCGTACGGGCTCGGCAACCTGACCACGTACGGCTCCGAGGAGAGCACCCAGCAGGCGGTGGTGCCAGAGTTCACCTTCACCCGGAAGGCGTCCGGCCGATGGGAGGTGAGCGGCGTCGAGGTGCATGCAACCTGGATGCAGTACCAGCCGGCGGCCCGGGTGGTCGACCTGGCCAGCGCTGTAGCCGACGTCGGAGCGCCCGAGGAGCGCCGGGCCGACCTGGCCCGCGTCCAGCAGCAGATCAGCCAGTACGTCGACATGCGGGGAGCTCTGTCCGCCGGGCTAAGAATGCGGCGCTGACCCTCGCCTGGTGACCCGGTCATGAGCCGAACTGTGCCGGATCTGTTTCCGGAATTTTGAGTCGGCGTTGCGTTGCAGGTCAACGTCGTGGTCTGCTCTGGTTCGTCCACTCGGGAGGAGGGAGCCCCGGTTAATCGTCGTTGGTGACGCGGATGATGGTCTTCCCGGGCACTCGGGGGGCGTCCGGCCCGAATGCGGCCACTGCCTCCGGCAGGCGCCGGATGGCTCCGATGTTCGGGGTGAGTCGTCCGTTGCGCAGTCGCGTGGCCAGTTCGGTGAGTTGGGAGCGGTCGGCTTCGACGACGAAGAAGATCGCGCGACCGTTCTGCGGCTGGATCGCCGGCGGGCTAGGGATGGTGACGAGCGTGCCGCCGGGACGCACGAGTGCGGTGGAGCGGTCGCGGATGTCTCCGCCGATCACGTCGAAGACCACATCGACTTGTCCGACGTCCTCAAGAGTCTCGTTCTGGAGGTCTACGAACGCGTCGACGCCTTGCTTCAGCGCGGTGTCTCGGTCTCGTGCGCGGCCGGTGCCGATCACTCGTGCTCCGACCTCGCGGGCGAGCTGGACTGCGAACGAGCCGACACCACCGGCGACGCCGTGGATCAGGACAGTCTGACCCGCTTCGATGTGGGCGTGGACGAAGAGGGCCTGCCAGGCGGTGAGTCCGGAGATCACCGTGGCCGCGGCCACGGCGTGGTCCACGTCAGCGGGCAGCGGGGCGAGGTTGCGGGCCTCGATGGCCACGTACTCGGCCAGAGAGCCGTTGCGCGTCCAGTCGGTCAGACCGAACACGCGCTGCCCCACGCTCAGCCCCGTGGTGCCGTAGCCCAGCTCGGCCACGACACCGGACACCTCGTGTCCGGGAACGGACGGGGTGCGGTCCCGCCCGGCACGGTCGGTCCAGGTCCCCGGCCAGGTCAACTCCCCGGGAGTGAACCCTGCCGCGTGCACGCGCACCATGACTTCGTTCTCCGCCAGGTGCGGGTACGGCACCTCGGTCAGGGTCAGCCCGGCCGGTCCGGCCTCTTGGTCCCGCACAATGATCGCTTGCACAACAAATCCTCTCTGCAACCGGCATGAGTCCGTGGAGAGCGGATGCAGCGAGGACTGCACGTCCGGTTCGGAGGGCGGGCCGAAGAAACGGACCGGACGAGAGCTTCGGCCCGACGCCGTCGGCGCATTGACTAGTTTGTGGTGCAGCACGGCTCCGAGCGGGCTCAGGATTTCCGCAGCGGCCGGAACGCGGCCCGCACCTCGGTGGAGAAGAGCTCCGGCTCCTCCCAGGCGGCGAAGTGGCCACCCTTGTCGACCTCGTTGAAGTACGCGAGGTCGGGGTAGACCGTCTCGACCCAGGTGCGCGGGGCAGCCCAGAGCTCGCCGGGGAACGTCGTGAAGCCGACCGGAACCGAGACCGGCGGAGGAGCCTGGCCGGCCGCACTGGCAGCGGCCAAAAACCGTCCAAATTCCCAGTACCACCGGGCGGCCGAGGCGCCGGTGCCCGTCAGCCAGTACAGCGTGATGTTGTCGACGATGGTGTCCCGGGTGAGGCCGCCCACGGGCTCGCCGTCGACGAACGCGCGGGAGATCTTGTAGTAGCTGTCCGTGTCGTGGTCGAGCATCCAGGCCGCCAGCCCGACGGGTGAATCCAGCAGGGAGTAGCCAATCGTCTGCGGCCGGGTGGACTGCTCCAGGAAGTAGCCGAAGCCGTCCATCGTGAACGTGTTGAGCGCGTCGTGCGCCGCGCGTTCCTGCTCGGACTCCGCCGGCAGTTGGTCCTTCATACCGATCGCCCCAGCGAGCAGGTTGACGTGGATGCCGAGCAACCCCTCGGGTCCTTGGCGGCCCATCGCGTCCGTGACGGCGGCGCCCACGTCGCCCCCTTGGGCGACGTAGCGCGTGTAGCCGAGGCGGTCCATCAGCTCCGCCCACGCACGTGCGATGCGGCCGTTCTCCCAGCCGAGCTCGGTCGGCTCGCCCGAGAAGCCGTAGCCAGGCAAGGACGGCAGCACCAGGTGGAAGGCGTCCTCGGCCCGTCCGCCGTGCGCGGTCGGGTCGGTGAGCGGGCCGATGACCCCGAGCAGCTCGACGACAGAGCCTGGCCAGCCGTGCGTCATGATCAGCGGCAGGGCGTTCTCGTGCTGCGACCGCACGTGGATGAAGTGGATCTCGACGCCGTCGATGTAGGTCGTGTACTGCGGCAGGGCGTTCAGCTTCGCCTCGAACGCGCGCCAGTCGTGATCGGTCGTCCAGTAGCGGGCCAGCTCCTGGACCGTCGCCAGCTGCACGCCCTGGGAGCGATCGGTGACCAGTTCTCGCGTGGGCCAGCGCGTGGCCGCGATCCGGCGACGCAGGTCGGCAATCGCTTCTTCCGGCGCATCGAGCCGGAAGGGACGGATTTCCTGGTCGTTCGGCATGTCCCACACCTGCCGCTTCGGGTCGACCGGCGCCGGGGCGCCGGCTGGGCTGACACTCGCCCAGTCTCGCACCGGCCCGGCGACCGGCGGACCGGAACGCGATTTGGCGCTTGGCTCCGGCCCGGACCGGCTTACCGACTTTTGTCGACCTCCCGGATGAAGCCTCGACCCGATCGATGGTCGACCGGATGATGAAGACCTCGGCCGGCACGTGGCGGGATCTCACGGAAGCGGTCCGGCAGGAGTCCAATCATCGGCAGCCTCACTAGCCAGGCCGGCCGCTGGCCGGCAGGGCTCAATGGCAGACGTCCGCCCGGGCGTGGACCCCGCACCACGGCGGTAGGTCGGCTGCCCACACCCGCCAGCCGCCGGAGTCTCGCCGCGTCTGAAAGCGCCATGGGTGAGCTGTGCCGCTGAAGATTGGCCTGCTCGTTCCACCAGATCGCGTGGACTTGGACGGCTCGGCTGGCCCACGCCGGGGCTGAGCCGCTCGTCAATGACGGAGTGGTCGGTGGCGGCCGAGCACCTGGCCGAGCGCTACCGCCAGTTCTTCATCATCGCACTCGGCGAGTTGATCCTGGTCACCGCGTTGACCCTAGGTCGCAGCGACTTCGCGGCGGACCAGAGCGCAGCGTTCGTGGTCTCGATCGCCACCACCGTGCTGCTCTGGCGGATCTACATCTACCGCGCCGGGGAGGTACTCGCCGCGGCCATCGAAGCATCCCCTACCCACTCCGCCTCGCCCTCTCGGCGGCATACGCCCACATAGTCATGGTGGCCGGCATCGTCGTCACCTCCGTCGGCGACAAATTCGTCATCACCCATCCGCTCGGACGCACCCAACCGGGCTGGATCGCCGTCATCCTCGGCGTACCCGCGCTGTTCCTGGCCGGACGGGCCCACTTCGAGTACGCCGTGTTCCGCCGGGTGTCCCGGGATCGGCCGATCGGACTGCTCATGCTCGCTGCCCTGGCACCGGCGATGCTCCTCGTACCGCCGCTGATGGCCGCCCTCGCCGCAGCCGCAGTCCTCACCGCAATCGCGGTCGCCGACACGACCTGCGCCCGGCGCCGCCCATCCGCGCCGCCCTCGCCACCAGGCGGACCATCGTGACAGGTTGGCGTTGCGTCGCAGGTCAACGCCCTGGTCTGCCCCGATTCGTGTATTTCCGGCGGAAATAGTCACGGCACTGCCCCTGACCTTCACTTCGGGCCTTTCACAGGGCCGCTGAACCATGATCATGCCGTCTCCAGGCCGTCGCCGGTTTCCGTCCTCGCCAGTCGGAACGACAGGGACACCCGTCCAATGGCAGCGGAGCGCCATGGGATGACCTGCGTATGCCCGGGAATGCTGGTTCGGAATGACAGGTCCTGACCGCGGCTCGGCGGCGGCTTTCCGCTGCGAGCGACGCTCGGCATGGGCGGACCGACGACGTGAGGAGGTTCGGTTGACCGCGACATCACGGCGGCCGACGCCCGCCGACCCGATGCCGGACGCACCGACGGGGCCGGGGGTGTCCAGCGGCGCCTGCCGAGACATGCCGCCCGAGTTGGGGCCGGACGCGGTCGGCGTGCTGGAGGGTCGCACGTTCATGTTCTCCGACGCCCGCGGAGACGTGCCGAGGGGCTCCATCGGCGGCCTGGTGCACGACGACACCCGGTTCCTCAACCAGTGGGAACTGACGATCGGCGACGCGCCGCTGCTGGTGCTCTCCTCGGGAACCGTCGACGCCTACTCGGCGGCGTTCTTCCTGGCCAACGCGGACCTGCCCCACCTGCCCGCCAACCGGGTGGGTGTACGCCGGCAGCGCTTCGTCGGCGACGGCCTCTACGAACGCGTCGAGCTGCGGTACTTCGGCGTCGAGCCCGTGTCGATCCGTCTGCGGGTGGCGGTCGGGACGGATTTCGCCGACCTGTTCGAAATCAAGGAGTCGGGCCGCGACCGTGCCACGGACATCGTCCGTCAGCACGAGCTGGACGGCTCGGCACTCGGGTTCGGGTATCGCAACGGCAGCTTTGCGGCGTCGGTACGCGTCGAGGCCGACCCGCCGGCCGACCTGGTGGACGGGGACGCCCTGGTGTGGGATGTGTCTCTCGAGCGGGGGCAGCAGTGGTCCTGCGAGTTGCAGGTTCCGCTGCGCTGCGGCGAGGAAGACTACCGACCGGCGGTCCGCGGGTTCGGCGAGGCGTTCGATCACGGGCCGGAGGACCCGTCGACCCGGTGGGCTGCGGAGAAGCCGCATCTGCACGCGGACGTCGATCTGCTCCGCGACGTCTACCACAGGTCGGCGGTCGATCTGGTGTCCATGCGGATCGAGAAGACCATCGCCGGCGAGCCGGTCGTCCTGTTTGCCGCGGGCCTGCCGTGGTTCCTGACCACCTTCGGTCGCGACACGGTGATCACCGCCTACCAGACCATGACCTGCGGCCCTGATGTCGCCCGCGGCGCCCTGATCGTGCTGGCGACGCATCAGGCGAAAGGGTTCAACGACTTCACCGACGAGGAACCTGGCAAGATCTTCCACGAGTACCGCTCGGGTGAGCTGACCCAGCTCGGCCTCAAGCCTTACCACCCGTACTACGGCAGCGCCGACACCACTGCGCTCTGGCTCATCCTGCTCTCGGAGTACTGGCGGTGGACCGGGGACGCCGACCTCGTGCGCCGGTTGCGCGGCAACGCCGAGGCCGCGCTGCGGTGGATCGACCGTTACGGCGACCGCGATGGCGACGGATACGTCGAGTACGCCACCCGATCCACGCAGGGCTTGGGCAACCAGTGCTGGCGGGACTCGCCCGACGGCGTGCAGTACGCCGACGGGCGGATACCCGTCCTACCGATCGCCACCTGTGAGATGCAGGGCTACACCTACGACGCGAAACTGCGCATGGCCGAGCTCGCCGACGGACCGTGGCAGGACCCGGCCATGGCCCAGCGACTACGCGCCGATGCCGCGCGGCTGTGCGAACAGTTCAACCGGGACTACTGGATCCCCGAGCGGGGCGGCTACTACGCCGTCGGCCTCGACGGCGACAAACGGCCGATCGACTCGATGACCTCCAACATGGGTCATCTGCTCTGGAGTGGGATGGTCCCCGAGGAACGCGCCGGACAGCTCGCGCGACACCTGATGTCTCCCGAGATGTTCTCCGGGTGGGGGGTACGCACCCTGTCCACCGCCGATGTCGGCTACAACCCGATCGGCTATCACGTCGGCACGGTCTGGCCGCACGACAACTCGATCATCGCCGCCGGGCTTGCCCGCTACGGTTACCGCGACGAGGCCAACCGCATTGCGGTGGCGATGCTGGAAGCGTCCCGGCACTCCCAGCACCGGCTACCCGAGGCGTTCTCCGGCTACGACCGGTCCTTCGGCCGTCAGCCCGTGCCGTACCCGACCGCCTGCAACCCGCAGGCCTGGGCGAGCGGTGCGCCCCTGCTGTTCTTGCGCACGATGCTCGGCCTCGAACCGCGGGAGGGCGAACTCGTCGCCGACGCGCACGTCCCCGACGAACTCGGACGGATCCGCCTGCATCACGTAGCGGCGCTGGGGCGACGGTGGAACGTCGAAGCCGCCGGTTCCGAGTGCACGGTCGCCCCCGTCGACTAGGTGTTCCTTCCGCGATCTTGCACTTTGGGTCCCCGTTCTGCGGGCGTTCGCCCGTTTGGCCGGGGCATCAAGTGCAAGATCGCGAGGGAGGGGGTGGGGGTTAGAGGGGGTAGGTGCGGGCGACCGCGAGCATGTCGGAGCTGTGCGAGCCGGCCACGCCGACGCCGGCGGGCCGGGGGCGGAAGCCGGGCAGGCCGTCCAACCCGTCACTGACGTCCATGACGCGGACCCGATGGTCCTTGCGCAGCAGCTTCAGGGTGACCTCGATCCCCTGTGGCGGGGGCGCGTGGAAGGTCAACCCCGCGGTCCACGGCAGGTTGGGCGACGGCCCGGAGAACGAGTTCATCCGGCCTTCCGCCGCGGCGCTCAGCACCTCGGCGGTATCTCCGTCCACGTGCACCGTGAGCAGGCGCACCTGACGCTGAGGGGTCACCCGCAGCCGCAGCAGGCGCACGTCGGCGTCGCCGGTGTCGCTCAGCACCTCCAGCTTCGGAGCGGGCAGGTCGGCCGGCTGCGCGGGCCCCGAGCGCAGTTCCGCGTCGTCGAGGCCGGGGAACTCGCCACCGACCCGTTCCACCCCGCCGACGTACTGCGCGGTCCACGGCTGCGGGTGCTCCTCGTGACTGAGCCAGCGCGCCTGCCGGGTGTCGGCGTCCATGGCGTACATCAGGTGGGTAGGCGCGGGATGCGCGGCGTCGAAGCGGTCGACGGCCAGCCCCACCCCGGCGAACACCGTCGCCGCGAGCGCGGCGGCGCAAACGGGCAACGTGCCCAGCTTCCGGGCGCGGAGCGCGCGCATCCCACGCTGCCCACCGGCCTGCGGGTGCAGCAGGTCGACCACCGGGAGCGCGGCCAGGCCGAGCAGCACCGCGAAGAGGGCGGCGACCCCGCCCATCGCCATGCCCAGCGCGGGGAAGAGCAGCACCACGGTGGGCAGCAGCACGACCACGCCCACCGCCGCGGCCGCGGTCACCGCGACCACCGGCCACGGCCCGTCGATCCGGGTGTTCAGCGCGACGAAGCCGGCGACGACGCCGGCCAGGGTGGGCACGACGACCAGGTACGACCCACCTGGTGCGAACAGGGCGAGGGGCACCCCGAGCAGGGCCAGCCAGGCCAGCCCGCCGATCGCCAGCGCGATCGGCCCGGCCCAGCGCCGGACCAGCGCGTACCAGCCGAGGAGCACCGCCGCGGCCAGCGCCACCACGGCGAGCCGGTACCAGGTCGGCCGGTACGGGTCGAGCAGCTCGGCGTGGCCGGGGCGGATCGCCGTGACCGCCGCCCAGAACAGCTGGGCGGTCAGTGGGGCGAGGACGATCGGGACCAGCGCCAGGCCGAATCCGGCGACCAGGCGGCGCCCGGTGGTCCGGCCCCGCGACCGGGCGAACAGACCCAGCACGAGCACGCCGATCACCGCGGCCAGCGCCAGCGGCCAGGTCAGCCAGCCCGGATAGCGGACCAGCCCACCCGGCACCGGGAAGTAGGTGGCGTCGTCCCCGGACCAGAGCGTCGGCAGGTCGGACCGACCCAACGCCCGGGCCAGGCCGAGCGCGTTGTCGCCGTGCTGCTGGAGGCTGCCCCGGTCCATCACCTCGGGGGTGTCCAAGGGCGTGTGGTAGATCGCGCCGCCGTCGATGTAGGCCGAGTTCAACCCGATGAAGCGCGGGCGGTCGTCGAGGCCGTGCTGGTCGCGGAACGGGGTGAAGTCGGTGTCGTTCGGCAGCAGCCGGTAGATCTCCACCGCGAACGAGGTGCCCACCGGATGTGGCGCCGCCCGGCCGAACAGCTCGACCAGGTTCGCGTTGTTCCGCGACGTCTCGAACATGATGACCGGTCCGGTCGAGCCGCGCGCCTCGAGGTTGAGCACCACCCCGCCGTCCTTCGCCAGCGGATGGCTGGAGACGAAGGCCGACGCGCCGCAGAGGCAGGCCTCCTCGGCGTCGGTGAGCACGAAGACGATGTCGTTACGGGGGCGGGGGCCGGTGGTCAGCGCGCGCGCCACCTCCAGGATGGTGGAGGTGCCGGCGGCGTCGTCGTTGCCGCCCGGCCCGGACTGCACCGAGTCGTAGTGCGCGACCAGGAAGACCCGGCCGGTGCTGTCCGTGCCGGGAAGTCGGGCGACCACGTTGCGGACCCGGCCCATCGAGTGGTTGCCGTTGCCCCGCTGGAGCTGGCCGGCCTCTTGGGCGACGGTGTCCTGCACCTCGGTCTCCAGCCCCAGGCCGCGCAGCGCGCCGACCAGGTGCTCGCGTACCTGGTCGTTGGCCGGGCTGCCGGCGACGTGCGGCCGGGCCGCGATCACCTCGACGTTCCGGTACGCCCGGGCGGCGCTGAAGTCGGCGGCCGGCGCGTCGGCCGGGCGGGGCGCCGGGGTACGCAGGTCGACCAGGACGCCGGCGCCGACCGCGAGCAGCGCGGCGAGCGCGGCGACGGCGGCGAGCGGCCGGCGACGCGGCCGGGCCAGCGCCCGATCGGCGGGGCGGCTGGGGGGTGCGCCCACGGACACGGGGCGGGTGACGGATGCGCCCACGGG
>NZ_QGKS01000406.1 GCF_003172935.1 Micromonospora sicca
CCCGGATGGCCCCGGTGGTGAACCGCACCGAGGGTGTGGACCGGCGGCGTGACTTGAACCCCGGGAACCCCACCCGCCGCCCGGCGCGCTTGCTTGAACGCGAGTCGGACCAGTTCTTCAACCCCCGCGCCAGCGCGTCCAGGCCAGTGTTGAACGACTCCTTCGAACACTCCGCCCACCACGGCGCCACATCGGCCTTCGCGTGATTCCACGCTCTACGCAGCGCCGGCAGCGACCAGCCGATCATGGGGGTGAGCTGCCCGTCGGGGATGCCGTAGGAACGCTCAGCGGCCCGCTGATCCATCACCACCCTGACCCGGGCCAGCGCCCAGTTGTGCGCCACCCGCGCCGCACCAGCATGAGCCAGCACCACCCGCTCCTGTCGGGGCGTCAGGTCCAACGCGAACCGGTACGCCTGCACGACACCCAACCGCTCCTGGTGTGCCACGCCGAGCACGATAACCACGCGGTAGGACATTCACCTGCAACCACCATCGCCCCGCCCCCCACGACAGCGCGCCGCCGACCACCGGATCCCCCTCACGATGCACCACCCACACCGCACGCCACTCCTCCAAGGTCACCAACACCCACCAACACCTACTCAACCGGGAACAGTCGACTGCCCCCGTACGGCACCTTTGCCGGCAGGGTCAGCCCGCGAGCAGCCGGCGCAGCCGGGCCGGCGGGTGACCGACCTGGTCGCGTACCACCCGGGTCAGGTGGGCCTGGTCGGCGAAGCCGTACTCACTGGCCAGCGCGCCGAGCGGACGCCCGTCCGGCTCGGCGAGGGTGTCCAGCACCGCCCGGACCCGCAGCCGGTTCCGGTACGCGGTCAGGCTGCTCCCGGTCATCCGCTGGAACACCCGGCTGAGGTGGTGCGGCGAGGTGCCCACCTCCCGGGCCACCTCCTCCAGGCCGAGGGTGAAGTCCGAGGTGGCCAGCACCTCACGGGCCCGGTCGGCGAGCCGCCGGTGCGCGGCCAGCGTCGCCGGCCGTCGCCGGACCGCCCGCTCGATCTCGGCGCCCGCCTCCTCCCCGGCCAGCGCGCTGTGCTGGAGCAGCCGGCCCAGGAACCGGTGCAGCCGCTCGGCCATCTCGAACCGGTCCAGCCCGCGCCGGCACTCGGCCACCAGCAGCCGGTGCGCCAGGTCCAGGGAGGCGTCCGAGGTGCCCGCCCAGCCGGGCCGGTCCAGCCAGCCGACGGCGTCCGGCCGGTCCGCCAGCACCTCCCGGTCGATCTCCAAGCAGGTGTACGAGTCGCCGCAGCCGTACGGGTGGGAGACCGCCATCTCGTCCCCGGGGCGGGTGATCAGCACCGAGGTGGCGTCGGAGACACCGGGCCGGCCGTTGAGGCGGCGCTGGTAGGCGCCCGAGCGACCCAGGATGATCTTGTAGCGGTCCTCGGCGGCGGGCTCCGTCCAGCCGTGGTGTTCCACGATGCAGTGCACCTGGTAGATCAGCATCCCGTCCGGGTGCCCCAGCACCCGCCACCGGGCCGGCGTGGTCTTGCGGCGTGGATCACTGCCGGTTCCCTCCGCAGGCATTCGGTCTCCCTCAGGTGTTCCTCGACGGCGTGGCGGCCGATCGTCCCCCCGGAGAGATAGTGTCGATTCGCAAACCCCCCGTCCAGACCGGGCGCGGGGTGATCGTCGTGTGCCATCCGCGGGAAGTGATCACTGATGCTCACCGGACTGTTCGCCGCCGCCCTGGCCGACCCGGGCCTGGCCCGGGCCCGTGACCTGGCGCGCTCCGGTGCCGCCCAGGTCGACGGCCTGGACCTCACCGCCCCGGCCGCGCTGCGCCCGTTCGCGGTCGCCGCGGTCGCCGCGGACGAGCCCGCGGGCGGCGCCGGCCGCCCGGTGCTGGCCGTCACCGCCACCAGCCGGGAGGCCGACGACCTCGCCTCGGCGCTGGGCAGCCTGGTTCCGCCGGAGCAGGTGGCGGTCTTCCCGTCCTGGGAGACGCTGCCGCACGAGCGGCTCTCGCCCCGCTCCGACACGGTCGGGCGGCGGCTGGCCGTGCTGCGCCGGCTGGCCCACCCGGGCTCCGCCGACGCGCACGGGCGTACCGGGCCGCTGCGGGTGGTCGTGGCGCCGGTCCGGTCGCTGCTGCAACCCCAGCTCAAGGGGCTCGGCGACCTGGAGCCGGTGCAGCTCGCCGCGGGTGACGAGGCGGATCTGGAGGAGGTCGCCCGCCGGCTCACCGACATGGCGTACGCCCGGGTCGACCTGGTCACCAAGCGGGGCGAGTTCGCCGTCCGCGGCGGCATCCTCGACGTCTTCCCGCCCACCGACGAGCACCCGTCCCGGGTCGAGTTCTGGGGCGACGAGGTGGAGGAGATCCGCACCTTCGCCGTCGCCGACCAGCGCACCATCGAGGGCGTGCCGCAGCTCTGGGCGCCGCCCTGCCGGGAACTGCTGCTCACGCCGGAGGTCCGCAAGCGGGCCGCCGCCCTGGCGCAGGAGCACCCGGAGCTGGCCGAGATCCTCGACAAGCTCGCCGAGGGCATCCCCGTCGAGGGGATGGAGTCGCTGGTCCCGGCGCTGCTCGGCAACGAGAGCCTGGAACTGCTGCTGAACTGCATGCCGGCCGGCACCCACGTGCTGCTCTGCGACCCGGAGCGGATCCGCACCCGGGCGCACGACCTGGTGCGTACCTCGGAGGAGTTCCTCCAGGCCAGCTGGGCCGCGGCCGCCGTCGGCGGCCAGGCCCCGGTCGACCTCGGCGCCGCCGCGTTCAAGACCCTGGGCGACGTACGCACGGCGGCCCGCGCCCTGCGCCAGCCGTGGTGGACCCTCGCGCCGTTCGGCCTGGTCGAGGCGGACGCCACCGCACCGGTCCGCCAGCCGTGGGAGGACGAGCCGACCGAGGTCGACGTCAGCCCCGACGACGCGATCGCGGTGACCCTGGCCGCCCAGCCCGCCCCGCTCTACCACGGCGAGACCGCCCGGGTGGTCGAGGACCTGAAGCGCTGGGCCGGCGAGGGCTGGTCGATCGCGCTGGTCTTCGAGGGCCACGGCCCCGCCCAGCGGGCCGTCGAGGTGCTCCGCGACGCCGGTCTCGGCGCCCGGCTCACCGAGGCGGTCCCCACCGCGCCCGCCCCCGGCGAGCTGCTGGTGTCCTGTGGCTGCCTGACCGGCGGCTTCGTCGACGAGGCGTCCCGGTTCGTGCTGCTCACCGGCAACGACGTCACCGGCGGCCGGGGCACCTCCACCCGGGACATGCGCAAGATGCCGAGCCGGCGGCGCAACACCATCGACCCGCTGGAGCTCAAGGCCGGCGACCACGTGGTGCACGAGCAGCACGGCATCGGCCGGTACGTCGAGCTGGTGCAGCGCACCGTCAACGGCGCCTCCCGGGAATACCTGGTCATCGAGTACGCCGCGAGCAAGCGCGGCCAGCCCGGCGACCGGCTCTTCGTCCCCACCGACCAGCTCGACCAGCTCTCCCGGTACGTCGGCGGCGAGCAGCCCACCCTGCACAAGATGGGCGGCTCGGACTGGCAGAAGTCGAAGGCCCGGGCCCGCAAGGCGGTCCGCGAGATCGCCGCCCAGCTGATCCAGCTCTACGCCGCCCGCAAGGCGTCCAAGGGGCACTCGTTCGGCCCGGACACCCCGTGGCAGCGGGAGCTGGAGGACGCCTTCCCCTGGCAGGAGACGCCGGACCAGCTCGCCGCGATCGACGAGGTCAAGCGGGACATGGAGCAGACCGTGCCGATGGACCGGCTGATCTGCGGCGACGTCGGGTACGGCAAGACCGAGATCGCGGTGCGAGCCGCGTTCAAGGCGGTCCAGGACGGCAAGCAGGTGGCGGTGCTGGTGCCCACCACGCTGCTGGTGCAGCAGCACTACAACACCTTCGCCGAGCGGATGGGTCAGTTCCCGGTGACCATCCGGCAGCTGTCCCGGTTCCAGACGCCGAAGGAGTCCGAGCGGACGTTGGAGATGATCGCCGACGGCACCGTCGACATCGTCATCGGCACCCACCGGCTGCTCCAGACGGCCACCCGGTTCAAGAACCTCGGCCTGGTCATCGTCGACGAGGAGCAGCGCTTCGGCGTCGAGCACAAGGAGCACCTGAAGACGCTGCGCGCCTCGGTCGACGTGCTGAGCATGTCGGCCACCCCGATCCCGCGGACGCTGGAGATGGCGATCACCGGCATCCGGGAGATGTCCACCATCGCCACCCCGCCGGAGGAGCGGCACCCGGTGCTGACCTTCGTCGGGGCGTACGACGACCGGCAGGTGGCCGCCTCCATCCACCGCGAGCTGCTCCGCGACGGGCAGGTGTTCTACCTGCACAACCGGGTCGAGTCGATCGACCGGGCGGCGCGCCGGATCCGGGAGCTCGTGCCCGAGGCGCGGGTCGCCGTGGCGCACGGCCAGATGGGCGAGGAGGCGCTGGAGAAGGTGATGGTCGGCTTCTGGGAGAAGGAGTTCGACGTCCTGGTCTGCACCACGATCGTGGAGTCCGGCATCGACATCCCGAACGCCAACACCCTGATCGTGGAGCGCGCCGACCTGCTCGGCCTGGCTCAGCTGCACCAGATCCGCGGCCGGGTCGGCCGGGGCCGGGAGCGGGCGTACGCCTACTTCCTCTACCCGCCGGAGAAGCCGCTCACCGAGCACGCGCACGAGCGGCTGGCCACCATCGCCCAGCACACCGAGCTGGGCGCCGGCATGTACGTGGCGATGAAGGACCTGGAGATCCGGGGCGCCGGCAACCTGCTCGGGGGCGAGCAGTCCGGCCACATCGAGGGCGTCGGCTTCGACCTGTACGTCCGGATGGTCGGCGAGGCGGTGTCGGCGTTCAAGGGCGAGCAGCCCGAGGAGGAGGCCGACGTCAAGATCGACCTCCCGGTCGACGCGCACCTGCCGCACGACTACGTCGGGGTGGAGCGGCTGCGCCTGGAGATGTACCGCAAGCTCGCCGAGGCCCGCGACGACGAGCGGCTGCGCGAGGTGGTCGCGGAGATGACCGACCGGTACGGCGAGCCGCCCGCCCCGGTGCAGAACCTGGTCGCGGTGGCCCGGTTCCGGCTGCTGGCCCGCCGGTACGGCCTCAGCGAGGTCTCCATGCAGGGCAAGCACCTGCGGTTCGGCCCGTTGCCGCTGCCCGACTCGAAGCAGCTGCGGCTCAAGCGCTACCACCCGGACTCGGTCTACAAGCAGGCCCAGGACCAGGTCAGCGTGCCGCGCCCGAGCACCCGCCGAGTGGGCGGCGAGCCGCTGCGCGACCAGGCCTTGTTGGAGTGGTGCGCCCAGCTCCTCAAGGATGTGCTGGGCGAGCCGGCCCTGGCGGGGGCCCGGTGAGCCGGCCCGGTGGGCGGCGTCACAGCCGGGTGGCGGGCGTGAGAGAGTGACCGTCATGCGTGCTCGCCGTCTCATCGCCGCCGCCAGCGTCGCGGCCCTCGCTGTCTTCCCCCTCGCCGCCTGCGGTCGGTCCGCCCCGGACGTCGCCGCGTACGTCGGGGACCGGACCTACTCGGTGGACCGGGTGGACGCCATCCACGACGAGGCCCAGGCGGCGTACGAGGAGTCGGTGAAGGCCTCCGCCGCGCAGCAGGGGGCGACCCCGTCGCCGGAGCAGCTGAAGCTGAACGTGGACCGGCAGGACATCCTCAACCTGCTGGTCGGCATCGACCTCGGCAAGCGGATCGCCGAGGAGAAGAAGGTCGAGGTGCAGGACCAGCTCAGCGCCGCGCAGATCGGCAAGGAGCTGGGCGTGCCGGACACCGAGTACGCGCAGCTCGCCGCCGAGTGGTACGACCTCTACCTGGGCCTGGAGGCGGGGCTGCCGCCGGCCGAGCTGACCGACGACTCGCGCGGTGACCTCTACGACGCGCTGGTCAAGGCCGGCGTGGCCCCGGCCGGCTGGTCCGCCGACGAGCAGCGCCAGCAGTTCGAGCAGGCGCCGTTCACCCGCCAGGTCTCCGCGGTGAGCGCGGCCCTGCAGGACGAGGTCGAGAAGCTCGACGTCACGGTCAACCCGCGCTTCCGGGCGCTGGAGATCCCGGCGCTGCTGCAGACCCAGAGCGGCCTCCGCCAGTACGACCTGCCGTACGTCCACGGCAACGGCCAGGTGACCGACGTCTCCACGCCGGAGCCGGTGGCCACCGAGGCGACCGGTCAGGCCGCCTCCTGAGCATGTCCGCGCGGATCGTCCTGCTGGTCACCTCGCCCCGGCTGCCGGCCGGCCTGCTGACCGCGGCCGCCTGGGACGTCGTACGGTCCGCTCCGGTGCTGGCGGGCGCGGAGAGCGCGCTGACGGCGGCGGTCCGCTCGGCGGGCGCCGAGGTCTCGGTGCAGGTCGAGGGCGGCGCGACGCAGGCGTTGCTGGACGCGGTGGCCGCGCACGGCACGGCGGTCTGGCTGGCCGGCCCGGCCGGCGACGAGGCGCTGGCCCGGGAGTTGGGGCTGCGGCTGGCCCGCGAGCCCGGGCTGGCCGAGCTGGAGCTGATGTACGGCTCGTGGGATCCGCCGGGGGCCCGGCTGCTGGACGCGGTCGAGGTGATGGACCGGCTGGCCTCGCCGGGCGGTGACCCGTGGAAGCGGGCGCAGACCCACCGCAGCCTCGCCGGCTTCCTGCTCGAGGAGTGCTACGAGGCGTACGACGCGATCAGCGCCGACGACACCGACGCTCTCCGCGAGGAGTTGGGCGACGTGCTGCTTCAGGTGCTGCTGCACGCCCGCCTCGCCGAGGACCTGCCCGAGGACGAGCGGTGGAACGTCGACGACGTGGCCGGGGGGCTGGTCGACAAGATGGTCCGCCGCAACCCGCACGTCTTCTCCGGGGAGCGGACCGGCTCGCTGGAGGAGATCGAGGCGAACTGGGAGCGGATCAAGCGGGCCGAGAAGGCCCGCGAGTCGGTGCTGGACGGCATCGCGCTGAGCCAGCCCGCCCTCGCCCTGGCCGCCAAGATCCTCGACCGCGCCGCCCGCGTCGGGCTCGCCGTCCCGCCCCCGCTCGCGGAGTCCCAGGTCGACCCGGAGGCCAGGCTCGGCGCCAGCCTCCTCGCCACGGTGGCGGCGGCGCGGCAGGCGGACATCGACCCCGAGGCCGCCCTCCGTCGCACCACCCTGGCCTACGCCGAAGCCGTCCGCACCGCCGAACGCGAGGCCCGCGCCGACCAGCCGAGTTGATTATGAAGTTGTCACGACCCGTCGTGCCGAGTGACAACAACTTCATGATCAACCGAAGGGCGGCCGAGGTGCCGCGAGGTCGGTAGGGTCGGGGCATGGAGTCGTTCGTGCCGCTCGCCGAGCGGATCGTGGAGGCATTGCTGGAGAGCCGGCCGGGGCTGGCCACGTCGGCCGGGGACCACCGGTACGACGACCGGCTGCCCGACCTCTCCGCGGACGCGGTCGCAGCCGACCAGGCGATGCTCAAGGAGGCCGCCGACGCGCTCTCCGAGATCGACCCGGATTCGCTCGACGTCGAGGAGGGCGTCGACCACGCGCTGCTGAGCAGCCTCGTCGACCGGGCGATGTTCGAGTCGACGGAGATCCGCGCGCACGAGTGGGACCCACTGCGACACAACCCGGGTCCGCTGCTGCACGCGCTGCTCGCCCGCCCGTACGCGCCCGTCGAGGAGCGGCTGTCCCACCTCGCCGGGCGGCTGTCGGCCGTACCGGACGCCCTGGCGACCGCGCGCGCGACGCTGCGCGACATGCCGCGGATCCACGTGGAGACGGCGGTCGGGCAGTTCACCGGCACAGCGGCGCTGATCCGCGACGAGGTGCCCCGGCTGCTGGCCGAGGCGCCGGGGCTGTACGGCCGGGTCGAGCCCGCCGCGACCGACGCGATCGCCGCGCTGGAGGAGTTCGTGGCCTGGTTGCGGATCGGCCTGGCCGCCGACGCCGGGCCGGGGCGCGACCCGCGGCTGGGCCGGCGCCGCTGGGAGGCGCGGCTCTGGCACACCCTCGACACCGAGCTGGGCGCCGCCGAGGTGCAGCGCCGGGCCTGGGCCAACCTGGAGCGGGTCACCGCGGAGATCCGCGAGGCGGCCGTCGAGCTGGTCGGCGGTCCGGCCGACGACGAGACGGTACGCCGGGCGCTGGACCTGCTCGCCGCCGAGCACCCCGACGACCAGTCCATCGTGGAGCTGGCCTCGGTCACCCTGGACGAGGCGAGCGACTTCGTCCGCGCGCACGACCTGATCACCCTGGTCGAAGACCCGTGCGTGATCCAGGAGATGCCGGAGTTCGCCCGGGGGGTCGCGGTGGCGTACTGCGACTCGCCGGGCCCGCTGGAGACGGCCGACCTGCCCACCTTCTACTGCATCGCGCCCACCCCCGCGGACTGGCCGGCGCACCGGGTCGAGTCGTTCTACCGGGAGTACAACGACCACATGATCCGCAACCTGACCGTGCACGAGGCGGTGCCCGGTCACTTCCTCCAGCTCGCCCACGCCCGCCGGTACGCCGGCCCCACCCGGGTCCGCGCGCTGACCGAGTCCGGCGTGTTCGTCGAGGGCTGGGCGGTCTACACCGAGGAGCTGATGGCCGGCCTCGGTTTCGGCGGGCTGCCGGTGCGGTTGCAGCAGCTCAAGATGCAGCTGCGGATGACCATCAACGCGCTGCTCGACCAGCTCGTGCACGGCGAGGACCTGCCCGAGTCGGAGGCGATGGCGCTGATGACCGGGCGCGGCTTCCAGGAGGAGGGCGAGGCGGCCGGCAAGTGGCGCCGGGCGCTGCTGACCTCCACCCAGCTCTCCACGTACTTCGTCGGCTACAGCGAGATGGCCGACATCGCCCGGTCCCGGCCGGACGGGGTGTCGGTGCGCGAGTGGCACGACGCGATGCTGGCGCACGACTGCCCGCCGCCCCGGCACCTGCGCACCCTGCTGGGCGTCTGAGCCGGCGGACCACCTGCGGCGCTGCCCTCCCTGGCCCCGGCCTGCGGCCCCGGGCGCCGCGCGGGCTCAGCGCCGCGCGGCGGTCACCGCCGCGTCGATCAGCCAGCGGGAGATCGAGTACGCCGGCGGCAGCTCCGCCGGCAGCGAGTCCACCGGGAACCAGCGCGCCTGCGTCAGCTCCCGCCCGTCGACCACCGGCTCGGCCGTGGGGTCGGCGGCGGTGGCGGTGAAGCCGGCGAGCAGCGTCCCCGGCCCGGACATCGCCCAGGGCTGGCTGCCGAAGTAGGTGACCCTGCCGACGGCCAGCCCGACCTCCTCGGCCACTTCCCGGTGCACCGCCGCCTCCAGCGACTCGCCCGCCTCCAGGAAGCCGGCGACCAGCGCCCACAGCTCCGCCGGGCCGTACGCGTGCCGGACGAGCAGCAGCTCGTTGGCGCCGCCGGCCGGGCCGGGGCGGGTGATCGCGGTGAGCACCGCGGCGGAGAGCCCCATCGGGACGTACAACTCGCAGCCGGGGCAGCGGCGGGCCGTCTCGCCGGGCACGTCGGCCAGCTCCTCCCGGCAGGCGCCGCACCAGCGGTGGGTACGCCGCCAGGTGAGCACCGCCAGCGCCCGACCGGCGAGCGTGGCGAGCGGTTCGGGCAGCTCGGCGGCGAGCACGCGCCAGCTGCGCCAGCGCCCCCCGTCGTGCTGTCCCGGGACCACCTCGGCGCCCCAGGCGCGTACCCCGTCGAGCGTGCCCAGTGGCACCCAGCGGGTCTCCGGCGGCAGGTCGGCGACCCGGGGGAAGCCGCCGTCCGGTGCGGTCAACAGCCGGCGGCCGGCCACTGGCAGGGCCAGGTCGTCGGGGGCGGGCGGGACGGTGGCGTCCGATCCCGGCAGGAAGCGTGCGCGGACCGGCTGGGGGATCGACATCCGTACGAGGGTAGTCGTGGCGATGGAGACCGATCGGCAACGACCGGTCGGGGGCCTCTCCCTTCGCCCGCAGCGCGTTTCGGTGAACCGGCCGTTCCCGGCCGAGGGCCGACCTAGCATCGGGTGAAGTCGACCTCCCCCTGCCGGCCTGCGGCGAGACTGCGCGCGCGGCTCGGTCGTCCGCACCCCACTTTTGTGACCAGGAAGGTAGCGGCATGAGTTTCGTCACGACCAAAGACGGCACGGACATCTACTACAAGGACTGGGGCGAGGGTCCGGTCGTCACCTTCTCCCACGGCTGGCCCCTCAGCGCGGACGCCTGGGACGGGCAGATGCTCTTCCTGGCGCAGAACGGCTTCCGGGTGGTCGCCCACGACCGTCGCGGCCACGGCCGGTCCAGCCAGTCCGGCACGCGAAACGACATGGACGGGTACGCCGACGACCTCGCCGCGGTCATCGAGGCGCTCGACCTGCGGGACGCGACGCTGATCGGCCACTCGACCGGCGGCGGCGAGGTGGCCCGCTACATCGGCCGGCACGGCACCGGCCGGGTCGCCAAGGCGGTGCTCATCTCCGCCGTACCGCCGATCATGGTGCAGACCCCGGACAACCCGGAGGGCCTCCCGATCAGCGTGTTCGACGAACTGCGCGCGAACCTGGTCAAGGACCGGTCGCAGTTCTACCAGGACCTGGCGCAGATGTTCTACGGCGCCAACCGGCCCGGCGCGAAGGTCTCGAAGGGGATCCTCGACCAGTTCTGGCTGTGGAGCATGCAGGCCGGGCTGTGGAACGCGTACGAGAGCATCAAGGCGTTCTCGGAGACGGACTTCCGGGACGACCTCGCCAAGTTCGACGTCCCCACGCTCGTGCTGCACGGCGAGGACGATCAGATCGTCCCGGTGAAGGACTCGGCGCGGAAGACCGCCCAGCTCGTCCGGAACGCGCAGGACATCTACTACCCGGGCGCGCCGCACGGCATCACTTCGACCCATCAGGATCAGGTCAACAAGGATCTGCTCGCGTTCCTCCGCAGCTGAACGCGTCCCGGCCCGACGACGTGCGGATCCGGCCGCGGGCCCCGGTGCCGGCCGCCCCGGACGGTCGGGTGACGACGTTCGAGATCTTCTTCGATCTGGTGTTCGTCTTCGCGCTCACGCGGATCATGGCGTTGATCGGGCAGCCGCCGACCCCGGTGGCCATGGCGCAGGGCCTGCTCCTGCTGGTGCTGCTCTGGTTCGCCTGGTCGTCGTACGCCTGGTTGGGCAACCAGACGCGGGCCGACGTCGGTCTGGTCCGTGCGGGGATCCTGGTCGCCATGGCGGCGCTCTTCGTCGCCGCGCTGGTCATGCCCCGCTCCTGGTCGTCCGGGCCGGGCCTGGACGGGCCGCTGCTCCTCGTCCTGGCCTACGTGCTGCTCCGCGCGGTCCACCTGCTGCTGTACCACTGGGTGGCGGGCGCCGTCCCCGGACTGCGCGCGCGGATCCGGTTCTTCGCGACGGTCAGCGCCCTCGGCTGGGTGCCGCTCCTGCTCGGCGCGCTGCTGGGCGGGGCCGCCCATGCCGTGCTGTGGGTGGCGGCGTTCGTGATCGAGATCGGCGGGCAGCGTCTGTCGTACGCGTGGCGCGGCGTCTGGCCGTTGCGCAGCCCGAGCCACTTCGCCGAACGGCACGGACTCGTCCTGATCATCGCGCTCGGCGAGTCGCTGGTCGCGGCGGGGGTCGGTGCCAGGTCGGCGGTGATCGCGCCGCCGGTCCTCGGCGTGGCGCTGGTCGGCCTGGCCGTGACGGTCTGCCTGTGGTGGCTGTACTTCGCCGACGCCGCGCCTGCGGCGGCCCGCGCTCTCGCCGCGGCGAGCGGGGACCGGCGGGCCCGGATGGCGGCGGACGCCTACAGCGTCACCCACCTGCTGCTGATCATCGGGGTCATCTACGTCGCGCTCGGCATCGAGCAGGTGCTCGCGCACGTCGCCGAGCAGGACGGCGGTGGCCGCCGTTCCGGCGGTGGCACGTTGAGCTGGTCGGCCTCCGTCGCCCTGTACGGCGGCGCCACGGTCTACCTTGCCGGTCGGCTGCTCTTCCGCCGGCTCACCGAGCAGGCGGTCCGGCCGGCGCAGGTGGCGGCCGCCGTGGCGGCGTTGCTCCTGCTGCCGCTCGGCCGGGCGCTGCCGCCGGCGGCGGCGCTCGGCGTGCTCGCGGCGCTTCTCGTCGCCGCGGCGGTCGGTGAACGGCTGGCCCGCGCCCGATGAGGCCACCGCGTCGGACGCGCCGGCGCCGGCCGCCGGCGGGGCCGGACCGGAACGCCCGTCAGGGGCGGGAGGCGCCGGTCCGGTCAGGACGCCGCGCGGCGGCGGTCCACCACGCCGGCCCCGGGCGGCACGTCGAAGGTGGTCGGGTCGACGGTCTCGGTGTAGCCGGTCAGCGCCACCTCCGCCGGCTTGCCGTCCAGGGTGCCGGTGAAGCTGCCCAGCACCCCCTCGGTGGTGACGCAGGCGTCGAACCGGTCACCGGAGCGGGTGACGTCGACGCAGGTGGCGTGGTGTCCGGCGAGCGTGGTGTCGCTCTGCTCGATGGTCGCCGCCGGGTCGAGGGCGGCCTCGGTGAGCAGTCTGATCACGGCGGGCGGGGTGACCAGGCCGAGCTTGCCGGCCTCCGTGTAGACGGCGACCGACGGTTTCCCGGCGGTCAGCACCGGCGGCAGCAGGGTGCACGAGGTGCGGCCGGCGGTCGTCGCGCACCGGGTGAACGCCTCCTGGGTCACCGTGATCTTGCCGGCCGGCCAGGTGTACGCCGACCGGAGCGGATCCTCCGTCTGGGCGATCGAGGCGGTCTTGCCGCCGGGGCGCTGGTAGTCGGCGGCCCAGGTCTGCTCGAGCGCCCGGTCCATCCGGGCGGCCAGGTCGTTGACCAGGTCGGCCCGGCCGAGGGCCTGTCCGGCGTCGTCGAGCGCCTGACACCCGGTGACCGTCAGCGACGCGATGACCGAGGTGGCGAGCACGCGGAGGGTGGTCGAGGCGGCGGGCATGGCGCCCAGCCTTGTCGATCGAGGCGACCTCTCGCAAACCCGTTGCCGGTTGACGCCCGAGAATCCGGGAATGTCCGTGTCACCCTTCGTCGGGCGTGGGATTCGCGTGCGGGTCCGTACGTCCGTCGCTCACCGGGTGGAGACGTGCGACCGGGCGTCGCCCGATACGCTGCGTGCAACACCTGCCTCAGCCGCACCGTCGCGGCCCATACCGGACCGGAACACACAAACGAGGAGCGACTCAGTGGCAACCATCGAGGGAATCGTCGCCCGGGAGATCCTGGACTCGCGGGGCAACCCGACGGTCGAGGTCGAGGTCGGGCTCGACGACGGCACGATCGCCCGCGCCGCCGTGCCCTCCGGCGCCTCCACCGGCGCCTTCGAGGCGATCGAGCTGCGCGACGGTGACGCGGACCGCTACCAGGGCAAGGGCGTCGAAAAGGCCGTCTCGAACATCGAGGACAGGATCGTCGACCAGCTCATCGGGTACGAGGCCAGCGAGCAGCGGCTGATCGACCAGAAGATGCTCGACCTCGACGGCACGGACAACAAGGCCGAGCTGGGCGCCAACGCCATCCTCGGCGTCTCGCTGGCGATCGCGAAGGCCGCCGCGGGCAGCGCCGAGCTGAGCCTGTTCCGCTACCTGGGCGGCCCGAACGCGCACCTGCTGCCCGTGCCGATGATGAACATCCTCAACGGCGGCGCGCACGCGGACTCCAACGTCGACATCCAGGAGTTCATGATCGCGCCGATCGGCGCGCCGAGCTTCCGGGAGGCGCTGCGCTCCGGCGCCGAGGTCTACCACGCGCTGAAGTCGGTGCTGAAGAAGAAGGACCTGTCGACCGGTCTCGGCGACGAGGGCGGCTTCGCCCCGAACCTGCCCACCAACGCCGCCGCGCTGGACCTGATCGCCGAGGCGGTGGAGAAGGCCGGCTACCGGTTGGGCACCGACATCGTCTTCGCCCTGGACGTGGCCGCCACCGAGTTCTTCGACAACGGCAAGTACACCTTCGAGGGCAGTGCGAAGACCGCCGAGGAGATGAGCAACTACTACACCAAGCTCATCGGCGACTACCCGATCGTCTCCATCGAGGACCCGCTGTCCGAGGACGACTGGAGCGGCTGGGCGACCCTGACCGCGGCGGTCGGCGACCGGATCCAGATCGTCGGCGACGACCTCTTCGTCACCAACCCGCAGCGGATCGCCCGCGGCATCACCGAGAAGGCCGCCAACGCGGTGCTGGTGAAGGTCAACCAGATCGGTTCGCTGACCGAGACCCTGGACGCGGTGGACCTGGCCCACCGGGCCGGCTTCAAGTGCATGATGAGCCACCGCTCCGGCGAGACCGAGGACACCACCATCGCCGACCTGGCGGTGGCCACCGGCTGCGGTCAGATCAAGACCGGCGCGCCGGCCCGCTCCGACCGGGTCGCGAAGTACAACCAGCTCCTGCGCATCGAGGAGGAGCTGGCCGACGCGGCGCGGTACGCCGGTGCGGGCGCGTTCCCGCGTTACCGTTCGGCCTGAGCGCGTAGCTCCGGGGGAGGGGTGTGACGATGCAGCAGCGCCGCACACCGGGTGGCCAGCGTCCCGCCCGTCGGCCGGGTCAGGCCGGCCGGGCGGGCGGGCCTCGGGCCCGGTCGTCGGTCCGCGAGGGTGGCGTCCGCGCCGAGCCGCGCGGCGCCGCCGGCCGGTCGCCCGGCACGGCCCGGGGCGCGGAGGGCGTACGCTCCGCGAACCGGCCCGCCGCCGCCCGGCGGACGGCTGCCGGCGGCACGGTCAAGCGGCTCTCCGCACCCCACCCCCGGCGCTTCACCGGGCGCGCCACCGTGCTGTTCGCGGTGTTGATCGCGCTCGCCCTGGCGTACACCTATCCGGTCCGGGTGTACCTGGACCAGCAGCGCGACATCGAGCGGATGGAGGCGTCCCAGGCCGATCAGCGCCGGCGGATCGAAGACCTCACCGCCGAGGCGGCCAAGTGGCAGGACCCGGCGTACATCGAGACGCAGGCCCGGGAGCGGTTCTTCATGGGCAAGCCGGGGGAGACGCTGCTCGTGGTGCTCTCCGACCCGGAGGGCGCCGCCAAGGACGCCGGCAAGGGCGCGAAGCCGGGGCCGCCGAAGGCGCCGGACCCCTGGTACGACACGCTGTGGTCGAGCGTGCAGGCGGCCAACGCCGAGCGGCCCGACAAGTGAGCACCACCTGAGCACCGAACGAGAGATGGGCACCGTGACTGTCGTACCACCGCAGGACCCGGCGGCGGGTTCCGTACCCCCGCCGGAGCGCCAGCCGGCCACCGAGGCCGACCTGGCCGCGGTGGCCGCGCAGCTCGGACGCCCGCCCCGCGGCACCCGGGCGGTGGCCCACCGCTGCCCCTGCGGCCTGCCGGACGTGGTGGAGACGACGCCCCGGCTGGCCGACGGCACGCCCTTCCCGACGCTGTTCTACCTGACCTGCCCGCGGGCGACCGCGGCGTGCAGCCGGCTGGAGTCGGTCGGGCTGATGAAGGAGATGGCCGACCGGCTGGGCACCGACCCGGAGCTGGCCGCCCGCTACCGGGCGGCGCACGAGGACTACCTCACCCGTCGGGAGGCGATCGGCGAGGTGCCGGAGATCGCCGGCATCTCGGCCGGCGGCATGCCCGGCCGGGTGAAGTGCCTGCACGTGCACCTGGGGCACGCGCTCGGCGCCGGGCCGGGGGTCAACCCGTTCGGGGACGAGACCCTCGCGCTGGTGGAGAAGTGGTGGGCCGCCGGCCCGTGCGTGGACGTCCCGGCGGGCGAGTGAGCATGTCGGTCTCCGACGAGATCGTGGTGCGCCGCGCCCGCACCGGCGACGTTCGGGGCATCCGGCGGCTGGTCGACACCTACACCGACGACCGGCGGCTGCTCAGCAAGGCCACCGTCACGCTCTACGAGGACGTGCAGGAGTTCCGGGTCGCGGTGGCGCCCGACGGCACGGTGGTCGGGTGCGGCGCGCTGCACGTGATGTGGGAGGACCTGGCCGAGATCCGCACGGTGGCGGTCGACCCGGCCTGCCGGGGCCGGAAGCTCGGCCACCGGATCGTCGGCGAGCTGATCGACTCCGCCCGGGAGCTGGGCGTGGCCCGGATCTTCGTGCTCACCTTCGAGACCAGCTTCTTCGGCTCGTTCGGCTTCCGGGAGATCGACGGCGCGCCGGTGCCGCAGCCGGTCTACGAGCAGCTGCTGCGCTCGTACGACGAGGGCGTCGCCGAGTTCCTGGACCTGGAACGGGTCAAACCGAACACCCTCGGCAACACCCGCATGCTGCTGCGCCTCTGACGGCCGCCCACGGCGGCGCGGGATCAGGTCCGCCGGGGGTGGGCGGCGAAGAAGGCCCAGACGAGGTCGGTGGCCACCACACCCGCCCGCGGCGCGGCGAGCTGGCCGGCGGTCGCCCCGGGCCACGAGTGGCCCATGTCCGGGATGGTGTACACGGTGACGTCGCTGTCGTCGGCGCAGCGCGCGTCGGTCCGGGAGATCCCGGCGGGCGCCGTGCGGCGCGGGCCGGGTGCGGGCCGGCAGCCCAGCCGCCGCTGCCAGGTTCGCATGCCCTCGCTGAAGATGTCGGCGTAGACGTCCTGGCCGCCGATGAAGGTGATGACCGAGACCGGACGTTTCGGCACGTAGTCCTCCGCCGCCGTCCGGGGCCCGCTGTAGCCGCCGCTGACCACGCCGATCGCCGCGAACACTCCCTCGGCCTCGACCGCGGCCCGGAAACTCATGTCGCCCCCGTTGGAGATGCCGGTGAGGTAGACCCGGTCCGGGTCGGCCCGCCAGGTGTCGACAAGGTGGGCGGTGAGGGCCTTGAGGAAGCCGACGTCGTCGGACGAGCCGCAGCAGATCAGGGCGTTGAAGCCGCCGTACCGCCCGTCCGGGTAGGCGACGAGCGCGTGCTCCCGGTCGGCCTTGGCGTCCAGGCCCACCATCTGCCGCATCGCCGCCCCGTCGCCGGGGTAGAAGTGCAGCGCGATCACCAGCGGGAGCGGCGTGGCCGGGTCGTAGCCGGGCGGGGCGTGCAGTAGATAGCTCCGCTCCGTCCCGTCGTGCCGCAGGGTGAGCCGGTGGTCGCCGGCCGCGGGCCGCTCGGCGGCCGACGGGGGCGGGGAGGCCGCCGCCCGGGTACGCCCCCGCTCGTCACCGCACGCCGCGCCGAAGATCACCAGGCAGAACCCGGTCAGCACCGCCATCGTCCGCCGCACGCCCCGCCCCCTTCGTGGACTCCCCGTCCACAGTGGTGAGCCGGGCCCGGCGGGGCAACCCTTTCGGCTCTCGCCGAATAGCGGCACGCTGCCCGTATGCTCCGTCTTCATCTCACCCCGGCGGACCTGTGCCGGGTGCGGTTCGCCGGACGGCTGCACCCGGTCGGCACGGCGATGCTGGCCCGTCAGGCGCTGCGCGATCCGGCCACCGCCGGGTTGGTGCCGGCCCTCGCCGCGCCGCAGGCGGACACCACTGCGCCGACGCCGGTGCCGGTGCGGGCCGCCGCCGCGTCGCTGGCGCACCTGCTGCCCGCCCGCGGCCGGCTGCCGGACTTCCTCACCCCGTTCGAGGGTCTCGAATCGGTGTCGGCCGGCCTCGCGGCCATCCGGGCCACCCCGCCCCGACGTGTCCGGGCCGAGCTCACCGCGGCGTACGCCGACCTGCCGCCGACGCCGTTGCGGCGCCGGTTCGCCGAGGCGGACCCGGAGATCCTGGACCTGTTCGAGCAGGCGGTGGCCACCTGGTTCGGCGCGGTGCTCGCGCCGCACTGGACCGAGCTCGCATCCGCCCACCGGCACCAGGTCGCGACCGCCACGCACCGGCTGGCCGAGAACGGCCTGGACGGCCTCTTCGCCGGGCTGCACCCGGCGATCGGCTGGCGGCCGCCGGTGCTGGAGGTGCGGACCTGGTGGAGCGGGGAGGTGACCGGCACCGGCGAAGGGCTCGTGCTGCTGCCGTCGCCCGTGGCCGGCCCGCGCCCCCGGGTGCTGGTCGAGCCGGAGCGGCCGGTGCTGCTCGTCTATCCCGCCGCGATGCCGCGCAGCGCGGCCGTCCCGGGCGCCGATCCGCTCGGCCGGCTCCTCGGGGCCACCCGGGCGGCGTTGCTGCGCCGGCTGGCTGAGCCGGGCCGGCACACCACCACGGCGCTGGCCGGGGCGGTCGGGGTCAGTCTCTCCACCGCGTCGGAACACCTGACGGCGCTGCGGGCCGCCGGTCTGATCCGGACCGGACGGGACGGCGCCTCGGTGCTGCACCGGCTGACGCCGCTCGGCGGGCACCTGCTGGGCGGCTCCGGGGACGTTGGCCCCGGAAGCGACCGGCCCGACGAGTGGCACAGCGGGCTGCGCCCGTGACCGTGGCACCCGGGTCGGGGCGCTGCCGTAGGGTTGCTGCCGTGACGACGCGTGTGGCCGCCATCGACTGCGGGACCAACTCCATCCGACTGCTGGTCGCCGACCTGCCCGACCCGTCGGCCGGCCCGCAGGCGCCGCTGGTCGACGTGACCCGCCGGATGGAGATCGTCCGGCTCGGCCAGGGCGTCGACAGGACGGGCCGGCTCGCCCCCGAGGCCATCGAGCGCACCCGGGTCGCGCTGGCGTCCTACGCCGCCGAGATCGAGAAGCTGGGCGCCGAGCGGGTCCGGATGTGCGCCACCTCGGCGACCCGCGACGCGGCCAACGCCGCCGACTTCCGGGCGATGGTCGAGCAGACCCTCGGCGTCGAGCCCGAGGTGGTGACCGGCGACGAGGAGGCCCGGCTCTCGTTCACCGGCGCGGTGCGCGGCCTGCCCGCCGACGCCGAGCAGCCGTACCTGGTGGTCGACATCGGCGGCGGCTCCACCGAGTTCGTGGTCGGCACCCGCGAGGGCGGCGTCGAAGCCGCCGTCTCAATGGACATCGGCTGTGTCCGGATGACCGAGCGGCACCTGCACGGCGACCCGCCGACCCTGGACGAGATCGCCGCAGCCCAGGCCGACATCGTGGTCGCGGTGGACCGGGCGCTGGCGGTGGTGCCGGGCCGCGAGGCCGCCACGCTGGTCGGGCTCGCCGGGTCGGTCACCACCGTGGTCGCCGTCGCCCAGGGCCTGACCGAGTACGACCCGGCGCGCATCCACCACGCCCGGGTGTCGTACGAGCAGGTCGCCGACGTCACCGCCGACCTGCTGGCGAAGACCCGGGAGCAGCGGCTCGCCATCCCGGTGATGCACCCGGGCCGGGCCGACGTGATCGGCGCGGGGGCGTTGGTGCTCCGCGTGATCATGGAGCGGGCCGGCATGCCGTCGGTGGTCGCCTCCGAGCACGACATCCTCGACGGCATCTGCTACAGCATTCTGTAGCAGGGTCGGCCCCTGCGCGGTCTGCTAGCCGGGTTCGCCCTCAAGGTCGCTGCGACGCTTCGCAGCCCAAGCCCTGACGTCCGCCGCCCGCCACACTCGGCCGACGGTCAGGTGGGCGATCGGGACGGGGAAGTCTGCGCGCTCAGCGAGCGTGTTGGCTCGCTGCCTGGACACACCGAGGAAGGCCGCTATCTCGGCCATGGCCATAACGTCCTCGGTCATCGGTGCCGACCATCCGACCGAGGCTCATCTATGAGCCTTTTCCAACCTCCCACGTCACAAACAGCGCTCCCTGCCCCGTCGGCTACGGCGTGGCAGCCTCCCGCAGGCGTAGGTGTCAGGGCTCGGCTGCGAGCGCGTCCTGGCGCGGCTTGAGCCTGACGTCGACCCGAGAGAGGGTCAGATCCCGGCTCAAGCCGCCGCGCAGGAGCCGAATCCACGTGGGGGCGCGCGACGGCGGGGTCGGCCAGGGTGACGCGACCGACCGAAGCGGATGGCGTTTGGTCTTCATCCCGCAAGGTGCCCTGTGCTTCTTCGCACACGCGACTCAGCTTTCGGATTGGCCAAGAAAAGGAACCTGGAATGGAGGGTGGCAGCACCGGGGCCGCGTTAGTGCGCTCGCGCACGCCCTTGCGCCGCGCGTTGTCCCGTTGCGGGATCGTCAATCGGTCCGGGTGCGGAGGCTCCGCGCCAGGGTGGGGATCATCACCGTCGCAGGGACGAGGTGTAGTCCGAGGAGGGCGGTGGTGGTGGCGGTGTTTGCCCCGGAGAGGAGGGGCGGGACCAACGAGATCGCGGTCAGCGACACTGCGGTCCACACGAATCGCTCGGTGGGGCGAGCGCTCCAACGAAGAAGAGCGACGGCAATGACGATGCCCACGACCGAGAAGAAGCCGGTCACCACGGCGAACCCGGACAACGGGATCGTCTCGCCACCATCGGGGACCTCGAAGTCGACGCCAACGGCCTGGGCAAGCGCAGCGGCGAGGGTGGTGGCCACCATCGCTGCGAGCGTGGCAATGAAGCCGGTGCCGGCGAGCCCGCGGAGTCGGTGGGTGTGCCTGGTCCGGCCCGATGCCGGGCCCGCGACGACCCCGGTGTCATTCATGCTGTTCATGTCGTTCCTCCATCATTCGGTAACTGGCGTACGGGGTGTGTTGACCAGCATGTGACGGTCCTGGCCCTGGGGGTGACGATGCGCACCCTCGCCGTGCGACGGCCGGGGTTCCGCAGGGCGTGGATGCCGGTGCCGCGGAGCCAGAACCCGGCGTCGCGTCCGACGACCGGCCCGGGCTCGCCGTCGCGCAGCTCCAGCTGCACCCGCCCGCGGGTGACGACGCCGAACGCGTCGCACCACTCCGCCGCGACCACCGCGACACGCGCGCCACCGCGCAGCGTGAGCGTCCACACCGGGACTACTCCGTGCCGTCCGCCGGCAGGCGCTCCGGCAGCCCGAGCCGCGGGAACTGGTCGTCGTGGAAGATGACGATCTCGGTGATCGCCCCGCCGGTGACGCGCAGGACGTCGATCGTCAGCGGCAGGTACGCGCCCTCCCGCTTCCGCCACAGGTAGAAGGCGACGGCCGGCTGCCGGTTCACCGAGGTGGGGACCGCGCGCAGGCCCTTCATGCCATCGAATCCATCCTCGACCCAGCTGTTCACCACCGCGTCGCGGCCGACGTACAGGCCCGGCGTGGGCGGCATCGAGCAGCGGACGTCGTCCCGCAGCATGGCAGCGAGCACGTCGATGTCCGTGGCCACACTGGCGTCGGTGAAGCGGCGCACCAGCTCGCGCGTCCCGGCGTCCTCCTCGCCGCCGGTCCAGTCCTGCCGCTCTGCGGGCAGGTGCTCCCGCATGCCGGCGCGGGCCCGCTGCAGCGCGCTGTTCACGGAGTTGACGGAGTCCCCGAGGAGCTCCGCGACGTCCTTCGCCGGCCAGCCGAGCACGTCCCGCAGGATCAGCACGGCCCGCGGGCGCGGCGCGAGGTGCTGGACCGCGACCAGGTACGCCAGCTCGATCGTCTCCCGCGCGACGGCGACGCTCTCCGGCTCGTCCGCATCGCCCGCGGGCAGCTCGTCGAGCAGCCGGTCCGGGTAGGGCTGCAGCCACAGCACCTCGCCGCCGGTCGCAGGCTCCGGGCGGCACTTGGCGAGCAGGTCCAGGCAGGCGTTGGTGGCGATCCGGTACAGCCAGGCCCGGAACGTCGACCGCCCCTCGAAGGTCTCCCGCCGCCGCCAGGCACGGAGGAACGTCTCCTGCACGGTGTCCTCGGCGTCCTCGAACGACCCGAGCATCCGGTAGCAGTGCACGTGCAGCTCCCGCCGGTGCCGCTCCGCCAGCCCCGAGAACGCCGGCTCGTCGACCTCGCCCAGACCGCACCCGCCCAGACCGCTCTCGCCCAGACCGCTCACGCCCAGCTCCTCCAGCCGCGTGTCCGCACTCATCACGTCATCCTTCCGTCTCGTCGTGTCCCGTCGTAGGTGTGACGGGTGCGGGCGCGACAACTCATCACTTGGGTCGATCGGCATGGCTGATCCAGTGACGGATCCGGTGGCGGAGCACGACGCGCGGTACGGCGAGGAGGGCGCGGGTCCGCCGGAGTGGGCGTGGGTGCGCGACCGCCTGGCGCGTGCCGGGGTCCCCTGGTTCACGACGACGCGGCGGGCATGGACGCACGGGCACGGCACGAGGTCCACCGAAAAGGATGGGCTTGATCTTGGAGCCGAGACCCGGCTCACCTGGGGAGATGCGCGCCCGAAGGGATTCGAACCCCGGCGCTGTTGCGTTACCGGATCGGCGGACACGCTAGGCCCGCCGACTACCTGTCAGATCGCTTCGGCGAGCTCGGTGAACGCCGCGGCGACCCGCAGTGCGGGACGGGCCGTCTTACCTGGAGCCTCGTCCTCATCGATGTCCGGGTCTGCCACACCCGCCCTGACCTGCAAGATCAGGTTGGAAAAGGCTCTATCTCTGACCCGTCCAGCGCAGATTCTGTCGCAACTGCCGGGCGGCATCGCCTGGAGCCTCGCGCTGACGGGGTAAGCCGCCTAGGCTGCCGAAATGGCGGTCAAGCGGATCAAGCCGAACATCCGCTCCGAGGACTTCGACGGGAGCCGTCGGTTCTACACCGACCTGATCGGGCTGGACGGCGGTGACGGGCTCGACTGGATCCTGTTCTTCGGTGGGGAGACCCGCGAGGTCCAGCTCTCGGTCATGAAGCGGGACATCCGCGCGGACGTCCACCCAGATGTGTCGATCGAGGTGGACGACGTCGACGACGTGCACGCGCGGTGCGTCGCCGCGGGTGCCGAGATCGTCTACCCGCTCACCGACGAGCCCTGGGGGCTACGCCGGTTCTTCGTCCGCGACCCCAACGGCGCCGTCATCAACGTCACCCAGCACAGGGTGTAGCAGCCGAGCGGGCGGGCGGTGGTCAGGCGCGCTCGGTGGCGAGGCGCGCGCTGAAGCCGAGCAGGGCCACCCCGGTCAGCCCGTCCAGCCAGCGTCGGACCCGGCGGCGGGACAGCAGCTCGCGGGCGCGGTTCATCGTCGCGACCAGCACCAGCAGGTAGGCCAGCCCCAGCACCGCGTGGCTGAGCGCGAACAGCAGCAGCACCGCCAGGGGCGCGGAGCCGCCGACGAACTGCGGCAGCACGGCCAGGTAGAAGGCCAGCACCTTCGGGTTGGTGATGTTGGAGAGGAAGCCCTGCCGGAAGCCGGTGAACGCCTCGCCGGACGGGGTGGGGCCGTCGTCGGCCAGCGGGGCGTACCGGCCCTGCCAGGCCGAGCGCCAGGCCTGCACGCCCAGGTACGCCAGGTAGGCGACGCCGGCCCAGCGGATCGTCTCGAACAGCGGCTGGGAGCGGACGATCAGCGCGCCCAGCCCGGCCGCGGCGGCGACGCCCTGCACGGCGTTCGAGCCGGTCACCCCGACCGCGCTCCACCTGCCGCGCCGTCGGCCGGCGGCCAGGGTGTTCCGGGTGACCACCGCGAAGTCCGGGCCGGGGATGAGGATGAGCACCGTGGCGAAGACCAGGAAGGATCCGTAGCTGCTCCACGACATGCTTCCGACCATACGACGGCGCCGACGTCCGCTAGTGTTTTCTTGACGGTACTACGCAATCCGCACTAGTGTCGAAAGCGTGGATACCACGCAGCTCCTCAAGGGCGTGCTCGACCTCGCCGTCCTCGCCGTGCTCCGAGAGGAGGACGGCTACGGCTACGACATCCTGCGCCGGTTGCGCGAGGCCGGCCTGGAGGAGGTCGGCGACGCCTCGGTCTACGGCACCCTGCGCCGGCTCTTCGCCGCCGGCCTGCTCACCACCTACGTCGTCCCGAGCGAATCCGGCCCGCACCGCAAGTACTACGCCCTCAACGCCGCCGGCCGGGACCAGCTCGCCCGCTCCGGCAAGACCTGGCGCTCGTTCGCCACGACCATGGACGCACTGCTCGACGATCGGGGGATGGCGGCATGACCGTCACTGGGCAGGACATCGCGGACTACGTCCACCGGGTGCGGGCCGCACTGGCCGACCTGCCGTCCGCCGTCCGCGACGAGTTGACCGAGGACCTGCCGGAGCACCTGACCGAGGTCGCCGCCGAGGCGGACGGCACGCTGGTCGAGCGGCTCGGCGAGCCCGAGGCGTACGCCGCCGAACTGCGCGCGGCCGCTGGCGCCGGCGAGCCGCTCGGCGCCCGCGGCGGCCTGGACCGGCGGATCGCCGCCGCCGCGCACCGGGCCCGCGCCCGGCTGTCCGGCCTCGACACCAGTCTCGGTCCGATCCTCGGGTACGCCTCGGCGAGCGAGTTCCTCCGCCTGCTCCGGCCGGCCTGGTGGGTGCTGCGCGGCTACCTGGCGGCGGCACTGCTCTCGGCGATCTTCAGTGGTGACCTCACCCTCGTGCCCCGGCCCTTCCTCAGCGAGGTCACCGGCCTGCTCGTGCTCGTCGCCGCCGTGCTGGCCTCGATCTGGCTCGGTCGCAACTCCGACCGGCTGCGGCGGTGGCCGCGCCGGCTGATGCACGCCGGCGCCCTCGTGCTGGTGGTCTTCGGGCTGGTCCTGCTCGTCAACCTCGACGAGCGGTCGCAGTGGGACGACTTCGGCTACCAGGGGGTGTCGGTCGGCGACCGGTACGACAGCGTCCAGGACGTCTTCGTCTACGACAGCGAGGGGCGGCTGGTGGAGAACGCCCGGCTCTTCGACCAGAACGGCGTGCCGATCCGGCTCGGCTACCCGTCGTGCGTCGACCCGGCCCAGCCGGACGCCGCGCTGCGCACCGGCTACCCGTACTGCCCGGAAATGGCCCCGTTCCGGCCGCGGCCGCCCGCCACGGCACCGGTGCCGCCGGGGGCGAACGGGGGCGGGGCGACCCCGGCGCCGTCGGGAAGTTCGTTGCCGACGGCGGCCGCCACGCCGACCGCGGTTCCCAGCGCGACGGTGACTCCGGCCCCGACCGGCACGGTCCCGGAGCCGAGCCCGACCCGCTGAACCACACCGAGGGGCGCCCACCGATCCGGTGGGTGCCCCTCGTGCGTCCATGATGGACGGGGCGGTGCAGCGCGACCCGATCTTGATCGCTACGGTGTCGCTTGCTCTCACCCCACCCCGGAAGGAACGCCCGTGTCAGAGCAGGTCGCCGTCGCTCCCGCACCCCCCGCACGGGAGAGCGAGCAGCAGCCCGTCGCCCCGTCCACACCGGCCGCCGGGCGGTCCCGGATCGGCACGGTCCTCGGCGTCGTCGTGCTGATCCTCGGCGTGCTGGTCGCGCTCGCGGTGGGCGCGGTGCTCAAGCTCGGTCCCGGACCCCTCGGCGGCTTGCTGGGCCGCGACGGCACGGCCGACGCGAAGGCCGGCGACTGCGTCGCCGAGCTGCCCCGGGTCGCCGGCACCGGGGCTACGTCGGTCGACGACGCGACGATCGTCCCCTGCACCGGCGCCCGGGCCGCGTACGCGGTGGTCGGCCGGGTGGACGACCCGGCCGCCGCACGGAGCCGGTCGGCGGTGGCGTGCGAGCCGCACTTCCGCCCCGGCGACGACGGATACGTCCTCTACCGCGTCGGCGGTGACGGCGACGGCTACCTGCTCTGCCTTGTCCGGAAGGCGAACGGGAGGTGAATGCCACTGTTCTCGCGTCTTCCCCGGCGTGGTCGCGGCGTGGCAGGCTACCCGCACGTAGGACCACTGGGCGACCAGCCAACGATGACTGACCGCTAGGAGGACGGGCCATGGGCGAGACGGTGAGCTTCACCAGCAACGGAGGGACGAGCGAGGGGTATCTCGCGATACCCTCCGGCGGTGTGGCCAGCCCGGCGGTCATCGTCATCCAGGACTGGTGGGGTCTCGTGCCCCACGTCCGGGCGGTGGTGGACCGCTTCGCCGAGGCGGGGTTCGTCGCCCTCGCCCCGGACTTCCGGCACGGCGAGCCGGCCAGCAAGCCGACCGAGCCGCGACAGATGCTGAACGGGCCGCAGATGGACGAGGCGGCGACGGAGATCGCCGCCGCGGCGGAATACCTCGCCGGCCGTCCCGAGGTCACCGGCAAGGTCGGCTGCGCCGGCTTCTGCGCCGGCGCCAGCCTGGCCCTCTGGTCGGCGACGTTCTCCGAGCGGATCGTCGCCGCCGCCGGCTTCTACCCCCGGCTGCCCTGGGAGGGGATGCGCGCCGACTGGGCCGACTACGCCGGCAAGGCCGCCCTGATCCACTGCTCCGAAGAGGACGGCCTCGCGTCCGCGGACGGCGTGCAGGCCGCCCGCCGGGCCATCGAGGCGGCCGGCGGCAGTTGCCAGACCTACGACTACCCGGGCACGTCACACGCGTTCTTCAACGAGGACCGGCCGGAGAAGTTCGACCAGCGGGCCGCCGCCACCGCCTGGGCCCGCACCCTGGAACTCTTCCGGGCCAAGCTTGGCTGAGCCGCGTACGCCCGACGAGGTGGTCGCCCGCGCCGCGCGGGCGACCGACCTCGCCGACCTCGACGCCGCGGTGAGCGACTGCTTCGCCTGCCCGCGCCTGGTGGCCTGGCGGGAGGAGGTCGCCCGGGTCAAGCGGGCGGCCTTCCGCGACCAGCGGTACTGGGGCCGCCCGGTGCCCGGCTTCGGCGCCGCCGACGCGCGGATCGCCATCCTCGGGCTGGCACCGGCCGCGCACGGCGGCAACCGCACCGGCCGGATCTTCACCGGGGACCGCTCCGGTGACGTCCTCTTCGCCGCGCTGCACCGCGCCGGCCTGGCCAACCAGCCGACCAGCGTGGCCGCCGACGACGGCCTGACCCTGCGGGACACCCGCATCTTCGCCGCGGTGCGCTGCGCACCGCCGGACAACAAGCCCACCCCGGCCGAGCGGGACACCTGCGCGCCGTGGCTGCACCGGGAGGTCGCGCTGATCCGGCCCACCCTGCGCGTCGTGGTCGCGCTGGGTGCCTTCGCCTGGGCCGCGTGGTGGCCGGTGCTGCGCGACGTGTACGGGGTCCGGCCGCCCAGTCCGCGACCGGCCTTCGGCCATGGGGCACACTGGTCCGGCGGCTCCGCACCGGCGCTGCTCGGCTGCTATCACGTCAGCCAGCAGAACACCTTCACCGGGCGGCTGACACCAGGGATGCTGGACGACGTGTTCGCCCGGGCGAAGCAGTTGGCCGGGGTGGACTGAGGATGCGTGGGGCGGTGGGATGGACCTCGGCGTGCTGCGCAGGTGGTGGCCGATCGCGGCGGTGACCGTCCTGCTGGCCGTCGCCGCGCTGGCGGCCGGGCACTCCTCGATCGGGGCCAGCCGGATCCCGCCCGCCGCCGACAACATCCCCTACGTGCCGGACTACCCCTCAGCCGAGCCCGCGCCGTCGATCGCCGTCGAGCCGAGGGACGGCGCCGAGGCCACCCAGGCGCAGATCCCGGACTGGATCGTCACCGCCGCCATGGTCGTGCTGGGCCTGGCGGCCCTGCTCGCCATCGGGTACGTCGGCTGGACGCTGGTCCGCGGCGCGCTGCGGCGGACCACCCGGGCGATCCCGGCGCAGCGGGCCCGGCGTACCGCCGAGGGTACCGCGCGGGAGGTGGTGGCCGCGCTCGACGCGGGCCTGGTGGAGTTGGACGACCGGGCCACCGACCCGCGGACCGCGGTGATCGCCTGCTGGGTCCGGCTGGAGGAGGCCGCCGAGGAGGCCGGCGTGCCCCGGCTCGCCGGGGACACCCCGACCGATCTGGTCAGCCGGCTGCTGCGCGGCGACCCGGCGGCCGGCGTCCCTGCGATCGCCAGCGCGGACGTGCTGGACGGGTTCGCGCACGTCTACCGCGAGGCCCGGTACGCCACGCACACCGTCGACGAGCGGATGCGCGACCAGGCCCGGGCGGCGCTGCGCCGGCTGCGCGGCGAGTTGACCAACCTCGCCGGCCAGGTGGCGCCGTGAGCGCGAGGAGTGAGCCGGTCCTGCGAGCCCCGCAGTCGCGAACCGAGGTGGCGCCGTGAGTACCAGCATCGACGACCTGCTGTCGTTCGAGGAGGAGCCGGCGGGACCGGCCGTCCAGTCCCGCGGTGGCCCGGTGCGCCTGGTGCTGCGTGCCCTCCTGGTCACCGCGGCGATCGTGGCGGTCGTCGTGGCGGGCCTACGGGTGGTCGGCCTCCAGGTCTCCCTGTGGATCGTCGTCGCCGGTGTGCTCGCGCTGCTCGCCGTCCGGCGGGTCACCGGGGCGCTGTCGCCCCCGCCGCCGCCCCGGGCCGGTTACCGTGCGCCGGCGGGCGAGGAGCCGGGCAGCTGGAACTGGGCCGCCCGGGACGCGCTGCGCGCCGCGATCAACGGGTGGGAACGCCCGCTGGACTGGTGCGCGGGCAACCGCGAGCGGTTCACCGAGCGGGTCCTGCCCCGGATCGGCGAGCTGGCCGACGAGCGGCTGCGCCAGAAGCACGGCATCACCCGCGAGTCCGACCCGGCCCGCGCCCGCACCCTGCTAGGGGAGCCGCTGTGGACGTTCCTCAGCACGCCCTCCCGCCGCCGCCCGTCGCCGCGCGACCTCGCGGCGATCGTCACCGAACTGGAGAAGCTGTGTTGACATCTTCCCGGCCCTGAAGGACCGGGATTCCCACGGTCGCCCGTGAGGTTTCCTGCTTCGTCACCGACCGCCTTGTCCGGGAGGGCTCCCGTTGAGGTCTTACACCAGCTCCACAGGCAGACACCGCCAGCCCGGCGGCCAGAATGTTTCGCGCCGGGTTCACGTCACGGTCGTGGATGGCGCCGCAGTCGCACGTCCAGGTCCGGACGTGCAGCGGCATCGTGTCCCGTACGGTTCCGCAGGTCGAGCACAGTTTGGAGGAGGGGAACCAGCGGTCGACCGCGATCACCTTACGGCCGTACCACTGGGTCTTGTATTCCAGCATGCTGCGAAAGTCGCGCCACGCCGCGTCGCTGATGGCGCGGGCGAGTGTGTGGTTTTTCAGCAGGTTCCGAACGGTGAGGTCCTCGATCACGATCGTTTGGTTATCACGAACAAGCCGAGTGGTGATCTTGTGCAGGTGGTCGCGTCGCCGGTCGGCGATGCGAGCATGAACCTTGGCGACCTTGCGGCGGGCCTTGTCCCGGTTCGCCGAGCCCTTGACCTTCCGCGACAGCTCCCGCTGGACGCGGGCGAGCCGGGCACGGTCACGCCGCTCATGCCGAGGGTTGGTGATCTTTTCCCCGGTCGACAGGGTCAGCAGGCGGTCAAGCCCGGCGTCTATCCCGATCGCCGCGGTGGTCGGGGGCAGCGGCTGCAGGGTCTGGTCCTCGCACAGCACGGACACGAACCAGCGGCCCGCGCTGTCCTGGGACACTGTCACCGTCGACGGCTTCGCACCCTCCGGGAGAGGGCGCGACCACACGATGTGCAGCGGCTCCCCCATCTTCGCCAGCGTCAGCATGCCGTCGCGGAAGCGGAAAGCGCTGGTGGTGTACTCCGCCGACTTCCGCGATCTCTTCCGCGACTTGAAACGCGGGTACTGCGCGCGTTTGGCGAAGAAGTTTGTGAAGGCCGTCTGAAGGTGCCGCAGGGCCTGCTGAAGCGGAACCGAGGAGACCTCGTTGAGGTAGGCCAGTTCCCCGGTCTTCTTCCACTCGGCCAGCATCGCCGACGTGGCGTTGTAGCTGACGCGTTCCTGCCGGAGAGTCCACGCCTCCGTACGGGCCGCCAACGCGAGGTTGTAAACCTTCCGCACGCATCCGAACGTGCGCGACAGCTCGGCTGCCTGCGCCTCAGTCGGATAGAAGCGGTACTTGAATGCCCGCTTCACCCGCGTGGTCTTCATGGCTACCGAACTATCGCATCGCCCTGTGACAATCTGCGGGCTCTCGGGAGGGGCCACCGGTCCGCCTTGCCGGCGAACCGGCTATCCCTGCCCTGCTCCGCAGGAGTTCGATTCCTCCCCGCCCTGAAGGGCGAGGGCTCCTCGAAGGAGTACTGATGAACGACGTGGACCGGAGCATGCCCCCCGCCGAGGTGGGCCAACTGGCCCGGGCGGTGCTCGACGCGGTCGGCACGGTCGTGGTCGGCAAGCGGGAGGCGCTGGAACTCGTCCTCGCCGGCATCCTCGCCGGTGGGCACGTGCTGCTGGAGGACCTGCCCGGGCTGGGCAAGACGCTGACCGCGCGCTCCTTCGCGCAGGCCCTCGGGCTGGACTTCCGCCGGCTCCAGTTCACCCCCGACCTGCTGCCCGCCGACGTCACCGGCTCCTTCCTGTACGACCAGCGCAGCGGCGACTTCTCGTTCCGGCCCGGCCCGGTCTTCACCAACCTGCTGCTCGCCGACGAGATCAACCGGACGCCGCCGAAGACCCAGTCGGCGCTGCTGGAGGCGATGCAGGAGAAGCAGGTCTCCGTCGAAGGCGTCACCTACCGGCTGGACGAGCCGTTCCACGTGCTCGCCACCGCCAACCCGATCGAGTACGAGGGGACGTACCCGCTGCCGGAGGCGCAGCTCGACCGGTTCCTGCTCCGGGTGTCGTTCGGCTACCCGAACCACGAGGAGGAGTGGGAGGTGCTGCGCCGGCGAATGGCCCGCCGTCGCGAGGAGGCCGAGATCAAGCCGGTGGTGGACGCCGCCACGCTGCGCGCCATGCAGGCCGCGCTGGAGGACGTGGTGGTCGAGGACTCGATCGGCCGCTACATCGTGGCGCTCACCGCGGCCACCCGGGAGCACCCGTCCGCGCTGGTCGGCGCCTCCCCGCGCGGCTCGCTGGCGCTGCTGCTGCTGGCCCGGGTCCGGGCCGTCTTCGCCGGCCGGGACTACGTGGTGCCGGAGGACGTCAAGGAGGTGGCGGTGCCCGCGCTGGCCCACCGGATCACGCTGCGCCCGGAGATGTGGCTGCGCCGGGTCGACCCGTCCTTCGTCGTCGGTGAGGTCCTCGAGCAGACGCCCGCCCCGGCCAGCGGCGCGCTGCCCAGCTACGCGGCCGGGCGGCCCGGGCGCTGATGGCCAGCCGTCACGACCCGGAGCCGGCGACGGGCTGGGCGCCCACCTGGGCGCTCGGCCGGGCGGTGCTGCTCACCGGGCTGCTGTTGATCGCGGCGGTGCTGTTCGGCCGGGTCGACCTGGTGGTGCTGGCCACGCCGTTCGCCCTCGGCACCGCGTACGCGCTGCGCCGACGGCCCACCGCCGGGCCCCAGCTGGAGATCAGCACCGGAGACGCACACCTGGTGGAGGGCGGCCCGATGACCGCCACGGTCGCCGTCGGCAACCCGGACACCGTGTCGTACGACGTGGCGGTGGTGCGGACCCGGATGTCGCCGTGGCTGCGGGTGGAGAAGGTCGGCTTCGGCGGGACGGGCCTGCAGGTGGCCCGCGCCGGGGGCGCCGACCGGCCCTTCGTCACCTCCGTGCCGAGGGGCACGGCGGTCGACCTGGAGCTGTCCGGTACGGCGCTGCGCTGGGGCCGGCACCCGATCGGTCCGGCCGGCGCCCGGGTCGCCAGCGCGGACGGGCTGCTGGTCTCCCGGGCCGTGATCACCGACCCGGTGCGGATGCGGGTCTACCCGAGGACCGAGCCGTTCGAGGCGGTGGAGGCGATGCCCCGCGCGGCCGGGCTGGTCGGCGCGCACCATTCCCGGCGGCCGGGGGAGGGCGGCGAGCTGGCCGGGGTGCGGGTCTTCGCCCCGGGTGACCGGCTGCGCCGGATCGACTGGCGGGTCTCGCTGCGGGCCCGCCAGCTGCACGTCGCGGCCACCCTCTCCGACCGGGACGCCGAGGTGGTGGTGCTGCTCGACGTGCTGGCGGAGGCGGGCCGCTCCGGGGGTGTCAACGGTCCCGCGTCGGTGCTCGACACCACGGTCCGGGCGGCCGCCGCGATCGGCGAGCACTACCTGCACCGGGGCGACCGGGTGGCGATGCTGGAGTACGGTCCGGCCGCCCGCCGGCTGCGCCCGGCCACCGGACGCCGGCAGTACCTGACGGTGCTGGAGTGGCTGCTCGACGTGCACGCCGAGGCCTCCCCGCACGAGCCGTACGACCAGGTCTTCGGGCCGCAGGTGCTCTCCGTCGACGCGCTGGTGGTGGTGCTCACCCCGCTGTTGGACGAGCGGTCGGCGCAGATGCTGGCCCGGCTCGCCCGGGGCGGACGGTTCGTGGTCGCGGTGGACACCCTGCCGGCCGACCTGCCGCCGCCGAAGGACCGGGGCTGGGCCGAGGTGGCGTACCGGCTGTGGCGGCTGGACCGGGACACGATGATCGGTCAGCTCCGCGAGCACGGTGTGCCGGTGGTGCGCTGGGCCGGCGCGGGCAGCCTGGACCAGGTGCTCCGGGACGTCGCCCGGCTGGCCACCGCCCCCCGGGTGGGTACCCGATGAACGACATGCTGGAGGCGGTGAACGAACGGGTCCGCGCCGTGCGGTACGCGGCCACCCGGGTCAGCCTGGCTCCGTTGCTGGTCCGGGCCGCCATCTTCCTGACCGTGCTGGTCGGTTTCCTGCTGGCGTACCCCGTGCAGGTCTTCGCGCCGCGGGCGCTGTTGGCCCTCACGGTGGTGGCGGTGCTGCCGGCGGTCGGGCCGCGCCGGGTCTGGCCGACCTTCGCGGCGCTGGTCACGGTCGGTGGGTGGCTGCTGGCCTCGGCCGGCTTCGACCGGCCGATCGCGCTGTGGCGGCTGCTCGGCGTGGCGACGCTGCTCTACCTGGCGCACACCCTCTGCGCGCTGGTCGCGCTGCTGCCCTTCGACGGGGTGGTCGACCCGGATCTGATCCTGCGGTGGTTGGCCCGGGCCGGTGCGGTGGTGCTCGCCAGCGCGGTGCTCGGCATCCTGCTGGCCGGGCTCAGCGGGGCGGGGGCGGACCGGGGCTTCCAGGCGGCCACGGTGGCGGGACTGCTGGTCGCGGTGGCCGTCAGCGCGTTGCTCGGGTGGCTGTTGCGTCGCAGATAACGGGACGGACAGGACGTTGTGCAGGTCACAGGTGTTGTGCTCGGTCACAGAAGGGGGTCTCGAACGGGATTAGCCGAGCCGCCCGGGGAAAGATAGATGACGTGAATCCGAAGCGGATCCTTGTCGTGGGTGCCGGGCACGTCGGCCTGTACGCCGCTCTGCGCCTGTCCAAGAAGCTGAGCTCCCGTGAGGCCGAGGTCGTCGTCGTCGACCCGCAGCCGCACATGACCTACCAGCCGTTCCTCCCCGAGGCGGCGGCCGGCAACATCTCGCCCCGGCACTCCGTGGTGCCGCTGCGGCGGGAGTTGCGCAGGTGCAAGGTGGTGGCCGGCACGGTGACCCGGATCGACCACGACCGGAAGACGGCGGTCGTGCAGCCGATCAGCGGCCCGACCCGGGAGATCCAGTACGACCACGTGGTGGTCGCCCCCGGCTCGGTGTCCCGGACGCTGCCGATTCCGGGCCTGCACGAGCACGGCATCGGGTTCAAGACCATCGGCGAGGCCATCTACCTGCGCAACCACGTGCTGGACCGGCTCGACGTGGCGGCCGCCACGACCGACCCGGACGTCCGCCGTTCCGCGCTGACCTTCACCTTCGTCGGCGGTGGCTACGCCGGCATCGAGGCGCTGGCCGAGATGGAGGACATGGCCCGGGACGCGATGCGCTACTACCCGGAGCTGAAGCCGGAGGACATGCGCTGGGTCCTGGTCGAGGCCACCCAGCGGGTGCTGCCCGAGGTCGATCGGGACATGGGCGCCTACACGGTGCAGGAGCTGCTCAAGCGGAACATGGACATCCGGCTGGACACCCGGCTGGAGTCCTGCGTCGACGGGATGGTCAAGCTCTCGGACGGCGACAGTTTCCGCTCCGACACCATCGTCTGGACGGCCGGTGTGAAGCCGTCGCCGATGCTGGACGCCACGGACTTCCCGCGCGACGAGCGCCGGCGGGTCACCTGCCTGCCCACCCTCCAGATCGTGGACGGCGACCGGGTCGTCGAGGGCGCCTGGAGCGCCGGCGACTGCGCCGCGGTGCCGGACCTGACCAAGGAGCCGGGCAACTTCTGCTCGCCCAGCGCACAGCACGCGGTCCGGCAGGCCGCCCGGATGGCCGACAACATCGTGAACGTGATCCGCGGTCGCGAGCCGGTCAACTACAAGCACAAGCACGCGGGCAGCGTGGCCAGCCTCGGCCTGCACAAGGGCGTGGCGCAGGTCTACGGGATCAAGATGACCGGCTGGCCGGCGTGGTTCATGCACCGGACGTACCACATGTCGCGGATCCCGTCGTTCAACCGCAAGGTCCGGGTCGTGGTCGACTGGTCGCTGGCGTTCTTCCTGAAGCGCGAGGTGGTCGCGCTGGGCCAGCTGCACGACCCGCGTGAGGAGTTCGCCGAGGCCTCCCTGCCGGTCGGCGCGCTGCGCAGCTGAGTTAGTACGGAAGGGTCGTCGCCACGGCTGTCGTGGCGGCGGACCCTTTTCGTCTCGCTCTGCTTCAACCCACGCAACACCTCGGTGAGCCGGCGCTTCTGTTCGGACGTGAGTGGCGCCCGCGGGTGGGTCAGAAGCGCCAGGTCCAGGCGTCGGCGATCCGGGTGCCGGGGCCGAAGAGCTGCTCCAGCGTCTTGTGCAGGAGCGGCGCGTGCGGGGCGTCGTCGGTCAGCGCCACGCACGACGCCCCCCAGAACTGGACGTCCCGGGCGGCCTGCCGCCGTTGCTCGTCGCCGATCGCCGCCGGAACGCCCCGCTTGGCCACCTCGGCCAACAGTGCCGAGGTGGGGCGCTTGTAGGTGCCCATGGTGGCCGAGCCGCCCCGGCCGTACGGGCCGATGAAGAAGCCCTCCGGCATGCCGAACTCCGCGTCCGCCGCGGTCGCCCAGCGCATCGGCCCCGGGTCCTTCGGGGTGGCGGGCGGCACGGGGACCAGCACGCCGCCGGGGCGTACGCACTGCCGCCAGTGTCCGGCGGTGACGAACGCCGGCAACGCCGGCCGCTCCGTGGTCGGCAGCGGCGCCGGGAAGACGCTGAGCAGGGCCGCGCCGACCGCCAGGGGGACCAGCCGCCGGGCCCGGCCGGGCTCGCGCAGGGCGCGGTCCACCGCGAGCGTCAGCAGGGTGCCGGCCAGCGGCAGCAGGGCGAGGCCGAACCGCATCGGCAGCGCGCCGTCCACCACCGGCAGGCCGCCCAGCAGGGCGTACGGGCCGGGCAGCGCGGTCCGTTCGCCGGAGATCACCAGCTCGGGGCCGAGTGACAGCACGCCCATCACCAGCGCCCCGGCGACGCAGGCGACGACCACCGGCCGGCGGCCGAGCCAGACCGCGCAGGCGCCGGTGACCAGCAGCAGCGGCCAGCCGAGGAAGGTGTTGTACTCGGCCGGCCCGGTGGTCAGGTGGGACGAGGTGTCGCTGCCCAGCACCGAGAGTGGGGAGATCGTCCACCAGCTGCTCAGGTCGGCGGAGAAGTAGTGCGGGCTGAACATCCCGTCGGCGACCCCCTGTGGCCCGGCGAACTGGTACCAGAGCGGGTACGCCAGCACCAGCAGCGCCAGGCCGGCGGCGAGCATCAACCCGCCGCCGAATGTGGGCAGGGCTCGCCGGAACAGCGGTCGGTCGGTCACCGCGTAGGCGACGGTCATCACCAGCAGGGTGAGCGCGGCGAGGAAGAGCACCTCCTCGCCGACGAAGACCTGGACGGTGACTGCCGCCGCCAGCCCGACCGCCGAGGTGGCCAGCCGGCGGCGGTCCGGCCCGTCCAGGGTGCCGGCCGGGTCGGCGGCCCGGAGCAGCCGGACCACCAGCCAGACGATCACCGGGACCAGCCACTGCGCGGTCATGTGCAGGTGACTGTTGCTCTGCGAGATCATGCCGGGGCCGAAGCCGCACAGTGCGGCGCCGAGCCCGGCGGCGAGCCGGCGGGCCCGCAGCGTCCGGGTGAACAGCAGGTACCAGGCGGCCGCCGTGCCGGCCAGGTTCCCGGCGGCCAGCAGCGCGAAGGTGACCGGCGCGCCGACCAGCAGCGTGACCGGGGCGAGGAGCATCCCGAGCGCGATCACCGTGGTGTTGGTCATCAGGTTGACCCCGTCCGGCGCGTTGAGCCGGTCGGTGAGCAGGCTGAAGTCGCCGAGCAGGGCGCGCGAGTCGACGGCCAGGAACCACTCGTAGAGGGTCTGGTCCTCGGGGTTCAGCGCGAGCATCCGCTGCCCGGGCGACGGCCACAGCCCGTGGGTGAGCCAGCCCGCCAGCAGCGCGAAGAGCAGCCCGGCCAGCAGGTCCGCGCGATAGCGGACCGCGGTGGCCAGCAGCTGGGCGGACCGGGACGGGCGGGCGACCTCCGGTTCGAGGCGGACAGCCTGGCCGGGGTCGGGCCCGGGGGCGGTGCGGGCTGCGCTGGTCACGGCCTCGACCATAGTGGCGCGACCAGCACGGGGTACGCCGGGTCCGGGCGCAACGACTACGGTGAGACTGCACCGCCGCGTGTCGCCGCGCCGGTGTCACCCGCCCGGGTGGTGGAACGGCAGACACGGCCGCCTTAAAAGCGGCTGCCGAAAGGCGTGCGGGTTCGACCCCCGCCCCGGGCACCGAGACTCTCAGCTTTCCCACAGCTTTCCGCCCGGCGTGGGCTGCGAGCCCCGTTTACCCTTGAGGGTGCACGTTCACGTGCACTGACCCCCTGAGGGAGGCCTGAGAAGTGAAGACCTCGAACCCGGTGCTCGCCCGGCTCGGCCAGGCGGCCGAGCGTGAGCGGGCGGCCGGGTACGCCCAGCCCGGGCCGTACGGACAGCCCGGTTACCCGCAGCAGTACGCGCCCTACCAGCAGCAGTACCCGACCGGCACCGGCTACCCGGCGGCACCGCCCACCGTGACCCCGATGACCCTCGACGACGTCGTCGTCAAGACGGTCATGCTGCTCGGCCTCCTCGGCGCCTCCGCCGCGGCGGCGTGGGTGCTCGTGCCCGACGCTCTGGTCGGTGTCGCCTGGATCGGCGCCGCCGTCGTCGGCCTGGCGCTCGGCCTGATCATCTCGTTCTCGCGGATGGCGAACCCGGCGCTGGTCGTGGCGTACTCGGTCGTCGAGGGCGTCTTCGTCGGCATGGTCAGCAAGGCGTTCGAGTCGCTCTACGACGGCATCGTGCTGCAAGCCGTGGTGGCGACCTTCGGCGTCTTCTTCCTGATGGCGGTGATCTACAAGGCACGGATCATCCGAGCCACCCCGAAGTTCGCCCGGATCATGATCTCGGTCATGGTCGGTCTCTTCGCGGTGATGCTGATCAACCTGGTGCTCGCCCTCTTCGGCGTCAACACCCACCTGCGCGACGGCAGCCCGCTGGCCATCGGCTTCAGCCTGGTCTGCATCGTGGTCGCCTCGCTGAGCTTCGTGCTCAACTTCCACGAGATCGAAGAGGGCGTCCGGATGGGGCTCCCGCAGCGCTACTCCTGGATCGCCGCCTTCGGCATCGTGGTCGGCCTGGTCTGGCTCTACCTGGAGATCCTGCGCCTGCTCAGCTACTTCCAGGGCGACGACTGACCCGCCCGCCGCCCGATCCCGGCGCCCGCCTCCGCGACAGCGGCGGCGGGCGCTGTCGTTTTCCCGTCGCCGCCGGGCCGCCCGGGGCAGAGTGGGACCCGGGGGTACGTCGGGCGAGGAGGTCGCGGTGCGGAGTGCCAACCCGGTGCTGACCCGACTGGACGACGTCGGCCGGACCGAACGCCAGGTGCTCGGGGTCGGGGCCGCCGAGGCGATGACCGTGGACGACGTGGTGACCCGGACGGTCGGCCTGCTGCTGCTCACCGGCGTCACCGCCGCCGTCGCCTGGGTGGTGGTCCCGCAGGCGGTGTGGCTCTCGGCGGCGCTGGCCGGAACCGCGATCGCCGGGTTGGTGCTGGTGCTGGTCATCTCGCTGAAGCAGATCACCAACCCGCCGCTCATCGCGGCGTACGCCGTGCTCCAGGGGCTGCTGCTCGGTGTGGCCAGCCGGGCCTTCGAGCTGATCTACCCGGGGATCGTGGTGCAGGCGGTGATCGGCACCTTCGGCGTCTTCCTGGGCATGGCGCTGCTCTACCGGGCCCGGCTCATCCGCGCCACCCCGCGGCTCGCCCGGCTGGTCGCCGGCGCGCTCATCGGCATCCTCGCGATCAGCCTGGTCAACCTGGTCACCTACCTGCTCACCGGCCGGCAAGGGGTGGAGGCGTACAGCCTGACCAGTCGGGTCGGCTGGCTGCCGTACCTCATCTCGGTGGTGGCGATCATCGCCGGGGCGTTCAGCTTCATCCTCGACTTCGACCTGGTCGAGCGGTCGGTCCGGGCCGGCCTGCCCCGCCGGTACGCCTGGTTCTGCGCGTTCGGCCTGCTGGTCGGGTTGATCTTCCTGTACTGGCAGATCCTGCGCCTGCTCAGCTACCTGCGCCGGTGACCGCCGGCCCCTCGTAGACTCGGCGGCGATGAGCGCAGCGGAACTGGACCGGGCGGTGGATCTGCTGGTCCGTCAGGTCGGTCACTGGCAGCAGCCCCGGTGGTCGGCGTCGGCCGAGGGCGGCAACGTGTCCCGGGCCGACCTGGTGCACAAGCTGGTGCAGGAGCTCGCCAACCTGGCGGCGGACGTGGAGGGCGGGCCGCGCCGGGACGTACCCCGGTTGGGCAACGACCTGGTGCTGCCGGACCAGCTCCGGGTGGTCGCGGCCGATCTGCTGGCGGCCGGGCCGCCGGAGGCGGTGCTCGACCGGGCCGCCGAGGCGGTCAGCAGGACCCGCTCGGCGCTCTGACCGCGCGGCTGCCGGCGGACCGCTGGCGCGGCGGCGGTCAGCGCTTCAGCCAGCGCCGCAGCTTCCGCCGCCGGGCCCGGTCGCGGGCCCGGGCGACGGCCCGCACGTCCCGGCCGGCCGTCGCGGCCTGCCGCGCGTGCAGGATGCCGTACGTGAAGGTGTTCTCGCCGTCGGCGTACGCGCGCAGCGCCTGCCGCCGCAGCACCTCGCGGGTGACCACCGAGTCCTGATGCGCGCCGAGCAGGTCCTGCAGGTCCTTGAGCCGGTCGACCAGCCTGCCGGCGGGCTTCCCGACCGCCGGCTCGCGCACCTCGACGGCGTACCGGGCTGCCTTGTACGCCTTCCGCGCCTCGTGCAGCGCGACGTCCTCCGCCGCGTCGTCCGGCCGGTCACCGGCGAGGGCCCGGTCCAGCCGGTCGTCCGCCCGGGTCACCGCCCGGCGCACCCGCCGGGCGACCCAGCGCGCGTCGACCGTCCGCGCGGTCGGCCCCTCCAGCAGCGCGTCCAGCCGGGCCAGCAGGGCGGTGTACCGGTCGGAGTCGAGCGCCGCGCGCAGCTCGTCCAGGGCGGTGGCCAGGTCCGCGGCGAACCGGGCGGAGATCCGCGCCGCGACCGGGCCGAGCACCAGGTCGGCGGGCTCGGCGTGCACCGCGTCGGTGAGCCGGGCGGCCATCACCTGGGTGTCGCGGACGGCGCCGAGCTGGGCGCCGAGCCAGCGCAGCTCGGCCCGCAGCCACTCGCTCTCCCGGCGGTCCCACAGCCCGCGGAAGGTCCGCAGGGTGGACCGCAGCCGGCGGACGGCGACCCGCATGTCGTGCACCGCGTCCTCGCCGCCGCCCAGCGCGCCGGGGTGGTTGGCGATCAGCACGTCCCGGTGGGCGAGGGCGTAGTCGAGGACGGGCGCGGCGCCGGGATCGGGGGTGGCCGCCGGGGCGGCGAGCCGGGTGGCCAGCGCGCGGTGCGACTTGGAGACCGGCACCGGGCGGGCGCCGGCCGCCCGCAGCCGGGCGTCCACCGCGTCGAGCAGCGCGTCGTCGCCGTCGACCAGCTCGACCTCGATCTCCCGCCAGGCTTGCCGCTCGTCGGTGACCAGGTCTCGTCCCTCGACGGTGTCGTCGGCGACCTCGGCCAGCACCCGGCCCCGCCCGTCGAGCAGCCGGCGCTCGGTCCGACGGGTGGTGATCCGCGCCGCCGGGGCCACCGGCCGTCCCCGGGACGCGGCCCGGAAGAGCGCGACCAGCTCCGCCGGCGGGTCGGTGTCGTCCGGCCCGGCGGGGAACTGGTACTCGGTCCGGTCGCCGCCGGCCGAGCCGACCTTCAGGTGCCAGCCCGCGTCGTGCCCGCCGGTACGCCGGCGCAGCGCGAACCCGCTGCGGGCCAGCCGGAGGTCGGCGGTGTCCAGGTAGACCGCGTCGAGGTCGAAGGCGGTGGCGTCCGACGTGGTCGTGACGCCACCGCACCCCGTCAAGTCCGGCAGGCGGAATCCCTCGTCACCGGAGTACTTGCGCTCCCGTTCCACGACCGTCGCCATGTCGGAACGGTACCCGGACCCGGGAACGCCGAAGCGGGCTCAGCTCAGCCGTTCGAGCACCATCGCCATGCCCTGGCCGCCGCCGACGCACATGGTCTCCAGACCGATGGTCTTGTCGTGCCACTCGAGGGCGTTGAGCAGGGTGCCGGTGATCCGGGCGCCGGTCATGCCGAACGGGTGGCCGACGGCGATCGCGCCGCCCATCACGTTCAGCTTCTCCTCCGGGATGCCGAGCTGCCGGTAGGAGGGGATCACCTGGGCGGCGAACGCCTCGTTGATCTCGACCAGGTCGACGTCGTCGATGGTCATCCCGGCCCGCTTGAGGGCCTGCTTGGAGGCCTCGACCGGGCCGAGGCCCATGATCTCCGGCGACAGCGCGGTGACGCCGGTCGACACGATCCGGGCCAGCGGGGTCAGCCCGAGGTCCTCCGCCCGCTGGGCGCTCATGATCACCACTGCGGCGCAGCCGTCGTTGAGCGGGCAGCAGTTGCCGGCGGTGATCCGGCCGTCGGGGCGGAAGACCGGCTTCAGGCCCGCGACCGCCGCCAGGGTCACCCCGGCGCGCGGGCCGTCGTCGGCGCTGACCACGGTGCCGTCCGGCGTGGTGACCGGGGTGATCTCGCGGGCCCAGAAGCCGTCGGCGATCGCCTTCTCGGCCAGGTTCTGGCTGCGCACGCCGAAGGCGTCCATGTCCTCGCGGGTGACGTCGTACACCTGGGCGAGGTTCTCCGCGGTCTGCCCCATGGACAGGTAGATGTCGGGAAGCCGGCCGTCCTCCCGCGGGTCGGTCCACACCTCCGCGCCGCCCCGCGCGCGGGCCTCCGACCGCTCGTGGGCCGCCGCGAAGCGCGGGTTCTCCCAGCCGCCGCCGACCAGCGCCTGCGCCTCCGGCGGCAGGGTGTCGGAGTTGCCCCGGGCGTACCGGGAGACCATCTCGACGCCGGCGGAGATGAAGACGTCGCCCTCGCCGGCCCGGATCGCGTGCATCGCCATCCGGGTGGTCTGCAACGAGGAGGCGCAGTAGCGGGTCAGGGTGGCGCCGGGCAGGCCGTCGAGGCCCATCAGGGTGGCGACCACCCGGGCCATGTTGAAGCCCTGCTCGCCGCCGGGCAGACCGCAGCCCAGGTACAGGTCGTCGATCTCGGTCGGGTCGAGCCCGGGGACCTTGGCCAGGGCGGCCTGGACGATGGTGGCGGCGAGGTCGTCCGAACGGACGTCACGCAGCGAACCCTTGAACGCGCGGCCGATGGGGGACCGGGCGGTGGCGACGATGACGGCGTCGCGGGACGACTCAATCGGCATGAACCAACGTTAACCCGCGGGTAACTTACGGCGGAAGTCGCTCACCGGGCGGGAAATGTCACGCCGCCCGCGGTGGTCAGTGGTGGTGACGGGAGGCGACCGTCGCCGCCGCCTCGACCGCCGGCAGCAGGGCGTGCGCCCAGACCCGGTAGCCGTCGGCGGACGGGTGGTAACCGTCGTGGCAGAGCGTCCCGGCGTCCGCCCGGAACACCGGCCCGGTCTCGGTGGCCAGGTCGACCACGCTGCCGCCCGCGTCCAGCACGGCCGTCGTCTGGGCGCGGGCCACCCGCCGCCCGGACCAGCCCAGGACCTGCCGCAGCGGGGACGCCACCGCGCGGACCGCGCCGAGGTCGGGGCAGGTCCCCACGACCACCTCGACGTGCGCCTCACGCAGCCGGCGCACCGCCGAGCCGAGGTAGGCCGCGGCGTCCGCCGGCCGGGTCATCGCGGTGGCGTCGTTGGCGCCGACCAGGATCAACGCCACGTCGGGACGCTCGCCCAGCAGCGCCCGGGCCACCTGGGTGGCCAGGTCGGTCGAGCGGGAGCCGGCGACGCCGACGCTGGAGAGGTGCACCTGCCGGCCGGTCGGGCCCTCGGCGAGCAGGTGGGCGAGCTGGCCGCCCACGGTCTCCTCGAAGCGTTCCACCCCGACGCCGAGCGCCGAGGAATCGCCGAGCAGCACCAGCCGCAGTGGTGGGGCACCCGCCCGGCCGACCGTGGCGCGCAGGGCGAGGCCCAGCTCCGGCTGGGCGTAGCGGCGGTTGCGGGCGGCGATGGCCTGGCCGGCGAGGACGGCGGCCCCGCCCACCGTGCCGGCGACCAGCGAGAGCGCCGCGGCCCGACCCAGCCGGAACGCGAGCTCGTGGTGCTCGGTCATGCCGTCACCGCCCGGCGGTCGGCGGCACACGTGCCGGTCAGCTCGCTCATGCCAGTCCCTCCAGTGTTGGTGAGTCGGCGGCGGGACCGGGTTGCGGCACCGCGCCGACGCCGAAGAACGCCCGCCGCCGCAGCTGCGCCCAGCGGCCGCCCGGCCCCCGGTCCCGGCCCCGGACCTGGGTGCCGCTGACCTCGGTGCCGGCGTGCCGGGCCGCCTCGTGGGCCGCCTCCGGCAGCGACCGTACGCCTTCGCCAAGGGGGGCCGCCGCCCGGCGTTCCTGGCCCGCCCCGAGCGCGGAGAGCACGGTGGGCAGGAGCGCCGCCGCGGCCACCGCGTACCCCTCGGCGGACGGGTGGAACCGGTCCCAGGCGAACATCCGGGCCGGCTCGGCGGCGAACCGGGGACCCAGCATGTCACCCAGGGAGACCGTGGAGCCGCCCGCCTCGACCACCGCCACCGTCTGGGCGGCGGCCAGCTGCCGGCTCCAGCGCCGGGCCAGCCAGCGCAGCGGCGGCTGGATGGGCCGGATCGCGCCCAGGTCGGGGCAGGTGCCGACGACCACCTCGCAACCGGCCGCGCGCAGCGTGCGGACCGCGTCGACCAGGTAGCGCACGGCCAGCGCCGGCGGGGTCCGGTTGGTGACGTCGTTGCCGCCGATCAGGATCACCGCGATGTCCGGTTCGACCTCCAGGGCCGACTCGACCTGCGGCTTGAGACCGGCCGACAGGGAGCCGACCACGGCGTACCGGTGGAGCCGCACCGGCCGGTGCAGCCGGCGGGACAGCCCGGTGGCCAGCAGCGCGCCCGGGGTCTCCCGGCGGCGGTGCACGCCGTAGCCCGCGGCGGAGGAGTCGCCGAGGATCACCATGGTCAGCGGCGGGCCGGGGAACTTGGCGCCGTACGTCCCGTCGCAGCGCGGCGGGGGCGCCTCGGCCATGGGGATGGTCCGCCTCGCCTGGCGGGCCTGACCGAGCAGCACTCCACCCGTCGCGACGGTGGCCGCCACCGTGGCGCCCGTGCCGATCGCCGCCACCCGGGCGATCCGCCGGGCGCGCTGCCAGCCGGCCGGTACGACGGATCCAGCGTCCCCCATGAGCCGACATTATCGCGCCGGCCCGACACCCCGCTCTCCTCGCGTCGGCTGGTTCGCGGCTGGGAGACGACGGTTCTGGGTACCTCCTGCGGCAGGGCCGCCGACCGACGGTCCGGCCGGCGAGCGGCGCGGGGCTTGCGCCGGGGCGGCACGCTGGTCGAGCGGAAAGGGGCGCAGACGATGGGGAAGACGTTGAAGCGGAGCGCGGCGTTCACCGCGCTGGCCCGGGCACTCATGGCGGGCGCGCGGGGAGGGCCGTCGCTGGGCGAGCGGCTGGCCGCGCTGCCCCGGATGATCAGGGCGACCGCCCGCGGGGAGTACGACGGCGGCCTGCGGCTGGCCATGATGACCGCGGCGACGGCGTACGTGGTCTCCCCGGTCGACGTGGTCCCGGAGCTGTTCCTGACCATCTTCGGGCTGGTGGACGACGCGGTGATGGTCACCTGGTTGGCGGGCAGCGTGCTGTCGGAGACCGAACGCTTCCTGAAGTGGGAGGCGCGTCGCAGCTCGGTCATCCCCGGACATGTCACGCCCTGACGGCACGTACCCTGGGCGTCGAGAAGTACGTCTGCCCGGCCGCCGTCGCCGGCGCCGCAACGAAGGGCACAACGAGGTGCAGTACTACGACAACGTCGTCGAGCTGATCGGCAACACCCCGCTGGTACGGCTGCGCAACGTCACCGAGGGCATCCAGGCGACGGTGCTGGCGAAGGTGGAGTACGTCAACCCGGGCGGTTCGGTGAAGGACCGGATCGCGCTTCGGATGGTGGAGGACGCCGAGGCCGCGGGCATCCTCAAGCCGGGCGGCACCATCGTCGAGCCGACCAGCGGCAACACCGGCGTCGGGCTGGCCCTGGTGGCTCAGCTCAAGGGCTACAAGTGCGTCTTCGTCTGCCCCGACAAGGTCAGCCAGGACAAGCAGGACGTGCTGCGCGCGTACGGCGCCGAGGTGGTGGTCTGCCCGACCGCCGTCGCGCCGGAGGACCCGCGCTCCTACTACAACGTCTCCGACCGGCTGGCCCGGGAGATCCCCGGCGCCTGGAAGCCCAACCAGTACAGCAACCCGGCCAACCCGCGCTCGCACTACGAGACCACGGGGCCGGAGATCTGGAAGCAGACGGAGGGGGAGATCACCCACTTCGTGGCGGGCGTCGGCACCGGCGGCACCATCTCCGGCATCGGTCGCTACCTGAAGGAGGCGTCCGAGGGCCGGGTCAGGGTCGTCGGCGCGGACCCGGAGGGTTCGGTCTACTCCGGCGGCACCGGCCGGCCGTACCTGGTCGAGGGCGTCGGTGAGGACTTCTGGCCGGAGACGTACGACCGGGGCGTCCCCGACGAGATCGTCGAGGTCTCCGACAAGGAGTCCTTCGAGATGACCCGGCGGCTGGCCCGTGAGGAGGGGCTGCTGGTCGGCGGCTCCTGCGGGATGGCCGTGGTGGCCGCCCTCGAGGTGGCCCGCAAGGCCGGCCCGGACGACGTGATCGTGGTGCTGCTGCCGGACAGCGGCAGAGGCTACCTGTCGAAGATCTTCAACGACAAGTGGATGGCCCGGTACGGTTTCCTGGACAACTCGGGCACCGAACCGACCGTCGCGGACGCCCTCGCCAGCAAGCCGGGCGGCCTGCCCGAGCTGGTGCACGTGCACCCGACCGAGACGGTCCGCGACGCCATCGACTACATGCGCGAGTACGGCGTCTCCCAGCTCCCGGTGCTCAAGGCCGAGCCGCCGGTGGTGACCGGCGAGGTGGCCGGCTCGATCGCCGAGAGGGACCTGCTCGACGCGCTCTTCACCGGCCAGGCGCACCTGCACGACACGATCGAGCGGCACATGGGCGAGCCGCTGCCGATGATCGGCGGCGGCCAGCCGGTGAGCGAGGCGGTCGGCCTGCTGGAGAAGTCCGACGCGGCGCTGGTGCTGGTCGACGGCAAGCCCAAGGGCGTGCTCACCCGCCAGGACCTCCTCGCCCACCTCGGCGCCCGCTGACCCCGGTCGACAGGGCCGCTCCCCGCCGGGAACGGCCCTGTCGTCGTCAGCGGGTCAGTTCGGTGGGGACGGCGACCACGTCGACGAAGGCGCCCTTGCGCAGCACGGTGACCGCCAGGCGGGTGCCGATGGCCGGGCCGAGCATCAGCCGTTGCAGGCCCTGGCCGTCCTGCACCGGCCGGCCGCCCGCAGAGACGATGATGTCCCCCAGGTAGATCCCGGCCAGCCCGGCGGGGCTGCCCGGGACCACCTCCACCACCCGCAGGCCGCGCCGCTGCCCGGTCCGTTCGGTGAGTTCCGGGGGCAGCGGCACCGGCACCCCGGCGACGCCCAGCCAGGCCCGCCGGACCCGGCCGGTGGCGGTCAGGTCGGCGATGATCTGCCGGGTGGTGGCGTTGATCGGCACGGCCAGCCCGAGGCCGTACCCGGCGACCGCGGTGTTCACCCCGACCACCCGGCCGGTGGAGTCGGCCAGCGCGCCCCCGGAGTTGCCCGGGTTGAGCGCGGCGTCGGTCTGGATGACGTCCTCGATCAGTCGGACCAGTCGCCCGTCCCGGGCCGGCAGCGACCGGCCCAGCCCGGAGACGACCCCGGCGGTGACCGAGCCGGCCAGCCCCATCGGGTTGCCGACCGCCACCACGAGCTGCCCGATCCGCAGGCCGTCCGCGTCGCCCAGCTCCACCGGCGGCACCGCCGGCTCCTCGGCCCGCAGCACGGCCAGGTCCGACAGCGGGTCGGCGCCGACCACCCGGAACCGGGTCTCGGTGCCGTCGCCGAAGGCGGCCGAGCCGCCCGCGGCGCCCTGCACAACGTGGGCGCTGGTCAGCAGCAGGCCCTCGGCGTCGATGGTGACGGCCGAGCCGGCGCCGGCCCCGCGCGGGGTCCGCACCGACAGGGCGGCGACGCTGGGCAGCACCCGTGCCGCCACGCCGGTCACCACCCGGGAGTACGCGTCCAGGGCGGCGTCCTCCGCCCGCTCGGTGTGCTCGATGTCCATGACGGGGGCAACGCGGCCGGATCGACGCTCATGCCCCGATCCGCTGAGAGCGAACGGCAGCCCGACCGGCAGGGGTGCCCGCCGAACGGCGGCGGTCGAGGCGCCCGCGACGGTCAGAGCGGGCGTTCGTAGCGGAGTTGGCGGGTACGGGCGGCGCCGATGTGTTCGTCACGTGCCGACCCGGTGGGCGTCCAGCCGCCGCGTTCGTAGAAGGCACGGGCGGGGGCGTTCTCCCGGAGTACCCAGAGCACCGCCCGGGACCAGCCGCGGGCCCGCATGGCGGCCAGGGCGTCGACCATCAGCGCCCGCCCGGTGCCCTGGCCGCGCTCGTCCGGTTCCAGGTGGATCGCGTTGAGCAGGCCGGTCGCCGGGTCGCCCTCGTCGTCCGGGCCCAGGTAGCTGAAGCCGACCAGCCGGCCGTCGCGGTCCGCGACGGTCATCCGGTGGTCGTCCCGCTCCCAGGTCCACCGCTCGACCCAGTACCGCCCCATCGCCTCGGGCGTCGGCTCGGCCAGCGCCTCCGCCGGCAGGAACGACGAGTACGCCGCCACCCGCGACCGCTGGTGCAGGGCGCCGACCGGCATCAGGTCGGCCTCGGTGGCGGGGCGCAGGGTGACCGTCATCCGACCGAGGCTACCCGGCGGGGCGGGACCGGCACGGTCATCAGGTCCTCGGCGACGACCAGCTCACCGGCGAAGTGCTCGCGGGCCTCGTCGGCGAAGCGGCGCGGGTCGGCGTACCGCTGGGAGAAGTGGGTGAGCAGCAGCGTGCGTACTCCCGACTCGGTCGCCACCCGTGCGGCCTGCGCCGCGGTGAGGTGACCGACCTCGGCGGCGAGCGCGGCCTCCGACTCCAGGAACGTCGACTCGATGACCAGCAGGTCGGCGAGCTCGGCGAGGGCGTACACCCCGTCGCAGAGCGCGGTGTCCATCACGAAGGCGAACCGCTGCCCCGGGCGGGTCACGCTCACCTCGTCCCGGGTGACGCGGCGCCCGTCCACGTCGAGGTGGCCGACGCGGAGCAGCTCGCCGACCGCCGGACCGGTGATCCCGTACGCGGACAGCTTCTCCGGCAGCGCCCGGAAGCCGTCCGGCTCGACCAGCCGGTAGCCGTACGTCTCGATCGGGTGCCGCAGCCGGCGGGCCTCCAGCGTGCCGAGGCCCAGCGTGATCCGCTGCCCGTCGGCGTCGATCGGCTCGACGCGCAACTCGGCGGTCTCGTAGAAGGAGCTGGCGTGGCGCAGCCGGGCGAAGTACTCGGCGCCCGCGGCCGGGAAGTGCACGGCCACCGGGTGGGGCACCCGGTCCAGGGAGAGCCGCTGGATCATGCCGGGCAGTCCCAGGCAGTGGTCGCCGTGGAAGTGGGTGACGCAGATCCGGGTGAGGTCGGTGGCGGAGATGCCGGTGTGCAGCATCTGCCGCTGGCTGCCCTCGCCCGGGTCGAACAGCAGCACCTCGTCGTCCCAGCGCAGCAGGTAGCCGTTGTGGTTGCGATAACGGGTGGGCGTCTGACTGGCCGTTCCGAGCACCACCAGCTCGCGCATCGACACGGTCCTGACCTCCCGGCTGGGTCGACTGGCCCGGCTCCGCCGGACATGAAGCGACCCCCGGGGCTTCCGCGCTCGCGCGCGGGCCGGCTGGACTGGGCCGGCACCCCGGGGGTCGGGTGGCTGTCGTGGTTTCGCCGCACCGCTGCCACACGGTCTCGACGATCGTGCCTTTGCCCGCCTCTCGGCGGACGAGATCTCACTGTCGAGGACAGCGGCTAGCGGACAGCCACCTCACGAGTCCGATTGCTATACAAGTCTGGACCACCTCCTTTCCCGTGTACCGCCACGCTATCGACTTCCCGGCGGCCCCGGCAACGGATTTCGATCACAGGCCCGGCTGGGAATGCCCGGTGGACGCCCGCAGCGCCCGGCCGGCGAGGTCGCGCAGGCGGCGGCGGAGTTCGGGCGCTGCTGCTCACCCACGGCTGGCCGAACTCGTTCGTCGAGTTCACCGAGCTGATCGGGCCGCTCACCGATCCGCGCGCCCACGGTGGCGACCCCGGGCAGGCGTTCCACGTCGTGGTGCCGTCGATGCCCGGCTTCGGGTTCTCCGCCCCGCCACCGGAGGCCGGTTTCTCCGTCGCCCGGATCGGGCGGATGCTCGCCGAGCTGATGCGCCGGCTCGGGCACGACCGGCGTGCCCGTGGCAGGACTCCCCGGTCGGGCTGCTGGCCTGGATGATCCAGTGCCGCGGGTCGCTACGAAGCTGATGACGTGAATGGATCAGCGCCCGGGCCGCCGGGGTGATTCATCCACGACATCAGCTTCGTAGCGCCGGGTGGGCTTACGCCGGGCCCTGCGAGGCCGGGTCGGTGACACCGATCGGGCCCTCGCGGGGGCCGTCCTCGGACGCCGGCTGGACGGCCAGCGACGGGAAGTCGGCCAGGTCGCCTTCGGGCTCGGCGTCCCATTCGGGGAAGACCAGGTCGCTCTGGAGGTAGAGGCAGAGCAACTGGGTGAGGTGGCGCAGCCCGTCGAGGTGGGTGCGCTCGTGGCCGTGGGTGGCGTCGACGCCGAAGCCGAGCAGCGCCACCCGGGCGTGCGCGCCCGCCTCGACCGCCGCCGCCACGTCCGACCGGTAGTAGTCGAAGACGTCGCGGACCAGGTCGACGCCGTGCTCCTTGGCGATGGCGGCCAGGTTGCGGGTCAGGTGGTAGTCGAACGGGCCCACCCCGTCACCCATCGCCAGGGTCGCCGCGTTCTCCCGGGACTGCTGCCCGGGGGCGACCACCGCGGCGTCCACCGAGACGATCTCCGCGACGTCCGGGTCCAGGCCGTGGCTCGCGCCGTGGCCGATCTCCTCGGTGACCGTGACCAGCAGGTGCGCGGTGACCGCCGGGGTGATCCCGGCGTCGACCATCGCCTTGAACGCGGTGAGCACCGCCGCCACGCCGGCCTTGTCGTCCAGGTGCCGGGACTTCACGTATCCGCTCGGCGTGATCACCGGGTTGGGCAGGAACGCCACGAAGTCCCCGGCGTCGATGCCGAGCGCCCGCAGGCCGGCGACATCGTGCACCGGCTCGTCGACCCGGACCTCGACGTGCTCCCAGCCGACTCCCTGCAGGTCGACGTCGTCGTTGTAGCGGTGCCCGCTCGCCTTCAGCGGAAGCACCTGGCCGGTGATCACCCGGTCCAGGTCGTCGGTGAAGATCCGCACGTGGGCGCCCTCGGCGAACCGGGCGCTGTGCGTGCCGATGGTCTTCAGCTCCAGCCGACCGTTGCACTTCAGCCGCTTCACCATGCCGCCGATGGTGTCGGTGTGCACCACGATCGCCCGGTCGGCGCCGGTCTCCCGTGGCCCGGGCAGATTGGCGCTCAGCGCGCCACGCCGGGTCAGGGTGGAGGAGATGCCGAGCGCGGAGAGTCGTTCCCCGACGTACTGCTGGACGTGGTCGGTACGCCCCGACGGGCTGGGGATCTCCAGCAGCTCCACCAGCACCTGGCGGAGGTAGGCGAGGTCCAGCTCCAGCGGTTTCGGACTCACGCGACACCGCCCGTCCCGGCCGGCGACCAGAGCCGCTGCGGTGCCCGGGTGCCGGGGAAGAGCAGGTCCACGAAGCGTTCGGCGGTCGGCTGCGGCTCGTGGTTGGCCAGGCCGGGCCGCTCGTTCGCCTCGATGAAGACGTGCTCCGGCCGGTCCGGGGCGGGCACCAGCAGGTCCAGCCCGGTCACCGGGATGTCCAACGCCCGGCTGGCCGCCACGCACGCCTCGGCGATGGTCGGGTGCAGCTCGGCCGTGACGTCGTGGATGGTGCCGCCGGTGTGCAGGTTGGCGGTCCGGCGTACGGCGAGCACCTGACCCTCCGGAAGCACGTCGTGCATCCGGTGGCCGGCCTCCGCCACCACCTCGCGGGTCATGTCGTCGATCGGGATGCGGGATTCGCCGCCGGTGGCGGCGGCCCGGCGGCGACTCTGCCGCTCGATCAGCTCCGTGACGTCGTGCACCCCGTCGCCGGTGATCTGGGCGGGGCGGCGGACGGCGGCGGCCACCACCTCGTGGTCGATGACGATGACCCGCAGGTCCTCGCCGTCGCGCAGCTCCTCGATCAGCACGTCCGGGCAGAACCGCCGGGCCAGCTCCACCGCCGCGGTGAGCGCCTCGGCGGTGCGCACCCCGACGGTGATGCCGTTGCCCTGCTCGCCCCGAGCCGGCTTGACCACCACCGGGCCGACGTCCTCGAGGAAGGCCAGGTCGTCCGGCTCGCCGGTGGCGGTCCGCCCGCGCGGCACCGACAGCCCGGCCTCGGTGAGGATCCGCCGGGTGACCCGCTTGTCGTCGCAGCGGCTCATCGCCACCGCCGAGGTCAACTCGGACAGGGACTCGCGGGTGTGCACGGTCCGGCCGCCGTTGGTCAGCTTCAGCTCGCCCCACTGCGGGTCGGTGACCTCCACCCGGATGCCGCGCCGCATCGCCTCGTCGGCGACGATCCGCGCGTACGGGTTGAGCTCGTCGTATCCCTCCGGGGCGGCGGCCAGGAAGAGCCGCTCGTTGATCGGGTTCTTCCGCTTCACGCAGAGCGTGCCGGTGCGGTGGAAGCCGAGCCGCTCGTAGAGCCGGATCGCCCCCGAGTTCTCCGCGAGCACCGAGAGGTCCACGAAGGCCCGCCCCCGCTCGTCGAGCCGGTCGGCCAGTTCCGACAGCAGCGCCTGGCCGGTGCCGGGCGGCGCGTGGTTGAAGTCCACCGTCAGGCACCAGAGGCTGGCGCCGTTCTCCGGGTCGGCGAAGACTGCCACGTGGTCGACACCGGTGATGGTGCCGACGAGCTCACCGGTGGGCGCCTCGGCGACCAGGTGCAGGAAGCGATCGGTGCCGGCGTTGTCGACCAGCACCTCGACCGGCGCGGTCACCATGCCGTTGCGCGCGTAGATCCGGTTGACCGCGTCGGCGTCCGCGGCGTCGCGCAGCGGACGGATCACCAGGCCGGGGATCTCCGCGCCGGAGTCGGTGGCGGCCGGCCGGCGGTCGCCCAGTGGCAGCCGGTAGGTCAGCGACGGGTCGATGAACAGCTCGTCCGGCAGCCGGGACACCAGCACGTGCGGGTCGCGCAGGTAGATGCAGATGTCCCGGGCGCCGGCCGCCTCGGAGCGCAGCACGTCGGCGACGGCGGACTGGTCGGTGAAGGTCTGGCCGAAGACCAGCCGGCCCCAGCCGCAGTCCAGCACCACGCCGGCCGGGTCGGTGGGGCGCCGCGCGGGCTCGGGCGCGCCCGGGGCGACCGGGTCGCCGCCCGGACCGGTCCGCTCCCGGCGGCGGCCGAGCACCCGTTCCCGGTCGATACGCGCCGTGCCGGTGGCGAGGGTGTCGGTCACGGTCAGTCGATTCCGTGGCTCTGGAGCCACATTTCCAGGAGTCCCAGTTGCCACAGCTTGTTTCCGTTCAACGGGGTCAGTTCGGCGTTCGGGTCGGCGAGCAGCGCGTCGACGTAGTCGGCGCGGAACAGGCCGCGGCGGCGGGCCTCGGGCGCGGAGAGCGCGTCGCGTACCCGGTCGAGGAGCTTGCCCTCCAGGTGGGTGAGGCCCGGCACCGGGAAGTAGCCCTTGGGCCGGTCGATCACCTCGTGCGGGAGGACCCGGCGGCCGATCTCCTTGAGCACGCCCTTGCCGCCCTGGGCCAGCTTCAGCTCGGGTGGGCAGCCCGCCGCCAGTTCCACGAACTCGTGGTCGAGGAACGGCACCCGGGCCTCCAGCCCGTGCGCCATAGTCATGTTGTCGACCCGCTTCACCGGGTCGTCGGTCAGCATGACCTGGGTGTCGATCCGCAAGCCGGCGTCGACCGCGGTCTGCGCGCCCGGCCGGCCCAGGTGCCCGGCCACGAAGTCCCGCGCCGGGTCGCCCTCGGCGAGCCACGCCGGGTTGAGCACCCGGGCCAGGCCGGCCGCGTCCCGGTCGAAGAACGCCTTCGCGTACGTCTCGAGCGCCTGTTCCCGGTCGACGCCGGCCAGCGGCGGGTACCAGTGGTAGCCGCCCAGGATCTCGTCCGCGCCCTGGCCGGACTGGACCACCTTGACGTGCCGGGCGACCTCCTGGCTGAGCAGGTAGAACGCCACGCAGTCGTGGCTGACCATCGGTTCGCTCATGGCCGCGACGGCGGCCTCCAGCGGCGGCAGCAGGTCGCCGGTGGGCACCTTGATCTGGTGGTGGTCGGTGTCGAAGGTCTTCGCCACCAGGTCGGAGTAGACGAACTCGTCGCCCTCCCGGCCGCCGACCGCCTCGAAGCCGATGGAGAAGGTGGCGAGCCCGGACTGGCCCTCCCCGGCGAGCAGCGCGACGACCAGGCTCGAGTCGAGGCCGCCGGAGAGCAGCACGCCGACCGGCACGTCGGCCACCATCCGGCGGCGTACCGCGGTGGTCAGCGACTCCAGCAGCGCGTCCTGCCAGTCCCGCTCGGACCAGTCGGCGCGCTCGGCGGCCCGGCTGAACGCGGGGTCCCAGTAGACCCGCTCGCGGGTGGAGCCGTCCGGCTCGTAGACCCGGACGGTGGCCGGGGGCAGCTTGGTGACGCCGCGCGGGATGGTCCGCGGCGGCGGCACGATGCTGTGGAAGCTGAGGTAGTGGGCGAGCGCCACCGGGTCGATCGAGGTGTCGATCCCGCCGCCGGCCAGCAGCGCCGGCAGGGTGCTGGCGAAGCGCACCACGCCGGGCGTCTCGGCCAGGTAGAGCGGCTTGATGCCGAGCCGGTCCCGGGCCAGCACCAGGCGGCCGCTGTCCCGTTCGCTGATCGCCACGGCGAACATGCCGATCAGGTGGTCGACGAAGTCGAGCCCCCACTCGGCGTACGCCTTGACCACCACCTCGCTGTCGCCGGACGAGAAGAAGCGGTGCCCCTTGGCCCGCAACTCCTGGCGCAGTTCCCGGTAGTTGTAGATGCAGCCGTTGAAGACGCCGGTCAGACCAGAGGCGGCGTCGACCAGCGGCTGTCCGCTCGCCGCGGACATGTCGATGATCTTCAGGCGGCGGTGCCCGAGGGCCGTCGGGCCCTGGGACCAGACCCCGCTGTCGTCCGGTCCCCGGTCACTCATCGTGGCCGCCATCCGCTCCACCGCCGCGACGTCGGCGCGCGAGCCGTCCCGACGGAACTCCCCAGCCAGTCCGCACATGCCGCGCAATGCTGCCAGAGGTGGCCACAGTTCGCCTGTTGAGCTGATGCTACGGCGTTACGTGTTTGCTAGGGTGCGCGCCTCTCGATTCCTGGGCGCTGCCAGCGCCGACGTTCCTGCCGACGGCCCGCGCGGTGCCCGAATCGCACCGGGCCCACGGTGTGACAAACACCGCAGGCCCGGGAAACGGACATCAGGTCGGTCAGCCGGCGGTACGCGCCACGCCCACCGGGCAGCTCAGCCCGTTGGGACCGTGGTTGCAGTACCCGTTCGGGTTCTTGGTGGGGGCCAGGTACTGCTGGTGGTAGTCCTCGGCGAAGTAGTAGCGGCCGAGCGGGGCGATCTCCGTGGTGATCTCACCCTTGCCGGCCCGCGCCACGATCGGCGCGAACGCGTCCCGGGACGCCTGCGCGGTGGCGAGCTGGTCCTCGGTGGTGGTGTAGATCGCCGACCGGTACTGCGTACCGACGTCGTTGCCCTGGCGCATGCCCTGGGTCGGGTCGTGGTTCTCCCAGAAGACCTTGAGCAGGTCCTCGTAGCTGATCCTCGCGGAGTCGTAGACCACCTGGACCACCTCGGCGTGCCCGGTCATGCCCGAGCAGACCTCCTCGTAGGTCGGGTTCGGGGTGACGCCACCCGCGTAGCCGGCCGACGTGGTGACCACACCGGGCAGGGTCCAGAACAGCCGCTCGGCGCCCCAGAAGCAGCCCATTCCGAAGACGGCGACCTGCGAGCCCTCGGGGAAGGGGCCCTTCAGCGAGGACGGGAGCACCTCGTGCCGGTCACCGATCGGCATCGCGATCGGGCGGCCCGGCAGGGCCTGGTCGGGGGTGGGCAGCTCGGCCTTCATGCGGCGAAGGAACACGGTGGGACTCCTTTCCTACCTCTCCCAGCCTGCAACACCGCCAGGCCCCGCTTCCTTACCCGGCCGACTCGCGGTCAGGCCGGCACGGCCGAGGCCACCCGCCGGGCGAACCCCTCGGCTTCGGCGTCGTCGGTGTACCGGGTCCGGGGCCAGAAGAAACCGCGCAGGCCGTCCCCCTTGGTCCGGGGCACCACGTGGGTGTGCAGGTGCGGCACCGACTGGGACACCTTGTTGTTGATCGCCACGAACGTCCCACCGGCCCCCAGACCGGTCTCCACCGCCAGGGCCAACCGCTGCACGAGACCGAAGTACCCGGCCAGCGCCTCCGCCGGCAGGTCGCTCAGGGTGACCAGGTGGGTCCGCGGCACCACCAGGACGTGACCCTTGAACACCGGCCGGGTGTCCAGGAAGGCCACCCCGTCCGGCTCGTCGGCGACGGTGAACGCGGGCACCTCACCCGCCACGATCCCGCAGAACACGCACCCGCTCATCGGGCCAGGTTAGGCGCTCGACGGGTCCGCCGCCGTGCGGCGTAGTCCCAGCCGCCCCGGCATCACCGGTGTTGTGACCCGCGTCCGGGTTCCAGCCGGTGGGACGGGCGGGAGGACTAACGTCTGCGGAATGAGTCACGGCTTCGAGACGCTCGCCATCCACGCCGGCCAGGACCCGGAGGCCCGCACCGGCGCGGTGATCCCACCGATCTACCAGACCAGCACCTACGCGCAGGACGCCGTCGGGACGCCCCGCGAGGGCTACGAATACAGCCGTTCCGGCAACCCGACCCGGGACGCGCTCCAGGAGTGCCTGGCCGCGCTGGAGGGTGGGCCCGTCGGGCTCGCCTTCGCCAGCGGCCTGGCCGCCGAGGACACCCTGCTGCGCACCATCTGCAAGCCGGGCGACCACGTGGTGATCCCGGACGACGCGTACGGCGGCACGTACCGGCTCTTCGCCAAGGTCGCGGAGCGCTGGGGGCTCGACTTCACCCCGGCCCGGGTCTCCGACCCGGACGCGGTGCGGGCCGCGATCCGCGCCACCACGAAGATCGTCTGGGTGGAGACGCCGACCAACCCGCTGCTCGGCATCGCCGACATCGCCGCCCTGGCCGCCGTCACGCACGACGCCAACGCGCTCCTGGTGGTCGACAACACCTTCGCCTCGCCGTACCTCCAGCAGCCGATCACCCTCGGCGCGGACGTGGTGGTCCACTCGACCACGAAGTACATCGGCGGGCACTCCGATGTGGTCGGTGGCGCGCTGATCGCCGCCGACGCCGGGCTCGGCGAGGGGCTGCGCTACCACCAGAACGCGATGGGCGCGGTCAACGGCCCGTTCGACGCCTGGCTCACCCTGCGCGGCATCAAGACCCTCGGCGTACGGATGGACCGACACTGCGACAACGCCGAGCGGATCGCCGCGTACCTGGACGGGCACGCCAAGGTCGGCCAGGTCAGCTACCCGGGCCTGCCGTCGCACCCGGGCCACGAGGTGGCCGCCAAGCAGATGCGCCGGTTCGGCGGCATGATCTCGTTCCGCGCCGCGGGCGGCGAGGAGCACGCGGTGGAGATCTGCAACCGCACGAAGCTCTTCGTGCTCGCCGAGTCGCTCGGCGGCGTGGAGTCCCTGATCGAGCACCCGGGCCGGATGACACACGCAAGTGCTGCCGGCTCGCCGCTTGAAGTTCCCGGCGATCTCGTGCGACTGTCTGTCGGCATCGAGACGGTCGACGACCTGCTCGCCGATCTGGAGCAGGCGCTGGGCTGACCGCTGGGGAGGGTGGCCGTGCAGGACATCATGCCGACCTGGGTGGGGGCGACCGCCAAGCAGATCGCCCGAGGCGTACGCCGGGGTGACGTCTCCGCCACCCAGGTCGTCGCCGACCACCTGGACCACATCGCCCGGGCCGACGCCGACCTCGCCGCGTTCCGCGCGGTACGCGGCGGGGAGGCGATCACCGAGGCGGAGAAGGTCGACGAGCAGGAGGACCTGGCCAACCTCCCGCTGGCCGGGGTGCCGGTCGCGGTCAAGGAGAACACCCCGGTCGCCGGCCTGCCCACCTGGAACGGGTCGGCGGCCGTGCGTACCGCCGTGGCGGAGGCCGACCACGAGGTGGTCCGGCGGCTGCGCGGCGCGGGCGCGGTGATCCTCGGGGTGACCCGGATGCCGGAACTCGGCCTCTGGGCGCTCACCGACGACGAGACCGGGGTGACCTGCAACCCGTGGGACCGGCGGCGCACCCCGGGCGGTTCGTCCGGGGGCGCGGCCGCCGCGGTGGCCGCCGGGCTGGTGCCGATCGCGCACGGCAACGACGGCCTCGGCTCGATCCGCATCCCGGCCGCCTGCTGCGGCCTGGTCGGGCTCAAGCCCGGCCGGGGCGTCGTCCCCTGCCAGCTCGGCGCGGAGGACTGGTTCGGCCTCACCGAGCACGGCATGCTGACCACCACGGTCGCCGACGCGGCCGTCGGCTTCCAGGTGCTCGCCGGCCGCCGTCAGGAGAAGCTGGTTCCGCCGTCGCGGCTGCGGGTCGGCGTCTCGCTGCGCTCCCCGGTGCGCGGCGTCGCGCCGGACGCGCCCAACCGCGACGCGGTGGCCGCGGCCGGCCGGCTGCTCGCCGCGGCCGGGCACGACACCGTCCCCGCCGACCCGGTCTACCCGGCCCGGCTGGGCCTGCAGGGCATCGCCACCTGGTTCGCGGCGGCCGCCGCCGACGTGCAGGCCGCCGGGCTGGAGCGGCGGGTCCTGCAGCGGCGCAGCCGCCGGCACGTCGCGCTCGGCGAGTGGGCGCAGCGGCGCGGGTACGTCCGGGAGGCCGACCGGGCCGCCTGGCGTGAGCGTTCGGTGAACTTCTTCGGCGACCACTCGGTCGACCTGCTGCTCACCCCGGCGCTGGCCGGCCCGCCGCCGGCGGCCGCCGGCTGGTCAGGCCGCTCCTGGGTGGCGAACATGACGGCCAACATCCGGTACGCCCCGTACGCCGCCCCGTGGAACATCGCCGGCCTGCCCGCCATCGTGGTGCCGGTCGGCCGGCGTCCGGACGGGCTGCCCGTCGCCGTGCAGCTGGTCGGGCCGCCCGGTTCGGAGCTGCTGCTGCTCGGCATCGCCGGCCAGTTCGAGATGCAGGCCCCGTGGCAGCGGCACGCCCCGGGCTACCCGCGAGTGGGCACGGGGTCGCCGGCCGCGGCATGATCGACTAGCGTGTGCGCGACTTCCACGGCGCACGGGGGGCAGACATGCGGTGCCACATCTGCGGGGCCGAGCCGACCACGCCCGTCGGCGACTGCCCTGGCTGCGGTACGTCGTCGGACCGGCCCGCCCTGTCGCCGGGCAGGCCGACCTATCCGGTGCGTGGGCTCGGGGTGGCCGCCGCGGTCGGCGTCGGTCTCACCACGCTGTTGTACACGCTGGTGGCGCTCGCCCCGGCGGTGAACGCCCTGCTGTCCCGCCAGGCCGGGACGGCGGGTGACCCGGGTGCCGGCCGCGGTGCCACGGTGGCCGAGGGCCTGCTCTCCCTGTCGTACCTGGTCGTCCTTCTCACCACCGCGGCGCTGGTCATGATCTGGATGTTCCGGGCGCGGAAGAACACGGACGCCTTTCCGGGAGTGCGGTCGTCCCTGGCCCCGCACTGGGCGATCACTGGCTGGTGGGTGCCCGTCGCCAGCCTCGGCGTGCCGTGTGCCGTGATGGTCGGCATCGTCCGGGAGAGCCTCGGCCGGGGCCGGCTCCGGGCGCTGGTCGCCCTCTGGTGGGTGGCCTGGCTGGGCTTCGGCTTCGCCGACCTGCTCAGCAACCTCGCCCAGGCCAGGGCCGACGTGCGGCTGGCCCGGCAGGGGGCGTCGCCGGACTTCGACCACTACCGCGAGGCGGCCCTGCGGAACGCCCTGCCGGTGCTGGCCTGCCTGGTCGCCGGGGTGTCGCTGATCGTGCTGGTGCTGCGGGTGTCCGCCGCCCAGCAGACCCGGATCGACGGGGCCACCCCGGTATGGCCGGCCGTCGCCCTGCCGGTGCCCGGGGCCGCGGTGCCGCCGGCGTCACGGGAGTCCGTACCGGTCGGACAGCCGGCGTCGCCGGTGACCGGGCCGTCGCAGCGGGTTCCCGTGGACGCGAACCCCGCGTCGCCATCGGTGCCGGAAGCGGCGGGTGGCACGATCGGGGCATGACGGAACTGGTCGGTCTCGCCGACGTACAGGCCGCGCGGGAGCTGCTCGCCGGCGTCACCCGTACCACCCCGCTGGAACCCTCCCGGCCGCTCAGTGCCACCCTGGGCGGCCCGGCCTGGTTGAAGTGCGAGAACGTGCAGCGCGCCGGGTCGTACAAGGTGCGCGGCGCGTACGTGCGGATCTCCCGGCTCTCCGCCGAGGAGCGGGAACGCGGCGTGGTCGCCGCCAGCGCCGGCAACCACGCGCAGGGGGTGGCGCTCGCCGCCGGCCTGGTCGGCACCCACGCCACCGTCTTCATGCCGGTGAACGCGCCGCTGCCGAAGGTGGCCGCCACCAAGGGGTACGGCGCGCAGATCGAGCTGGTCGGCAACACGGTGGACGAGTCGCTGGTCGCGGCGGAGACCTTCGCCGAGCGGACCGGGGCGGTGCTGATCCACCCGTTCGACCACCCGGACGTGATCGCCGGGCAGGGCACGGTGGCGCTGGAGATCCTCGAACAGTGCCCCGACGTGAAGACCATCGTCACCGGGGTCGGCGGTGGCGGGCTGATCTCCGGCATCGCGGTGGCCGCCAAGGCGCTGCGTCCGGACGTACGGGTGATCGGGGTGCAGGCCGCGACCGCCGCCGCCTTCCCGCCCTCGCTGAGGGCCGGCGAGCCGGTACGGCTGCCGTCGTTCTCGACGATCGCCGACGGGATCGCGGTCGGCCGGCCCGGCGACCTCACCTTCACCCATGTCCGCAAGCTGGTCGACGAGATGGTCACCGTCTCCGAGGAGGACATCTCCCGGGCGCTGCTGATGCTGCTGGAGCGCGGCAAGCAGGTGGTGGAGCCGGCCGGCGCGGTCGGCGTGGCCGCGTTGCTGGCCGGCGTGGTCGAGGTGGAGCCGCCGGTGGTGGCGGTGCTCTCCGGCGGCAACATCGACCCGCTGCTGCTGCTGCGGGTGATCGAGCACGGTCTCGCGGCGGCCGGCCGGTATCTGCGGGTCACCGTGCGCTGCTCGGACCGGCCGGGCCAGCTCGCCTCGCTGCTCAGTGAGATCGCCGAGCACCGGGCCAACGTGGTCGACGTGGAGCACCAGCGGGCCAACCCGCACCTGCGCCTGGGCGAGGTGGAGGTGGCGCTGTCGGTGGAGACCCGGGGTGTGGAGCACTCGGACACGCTGATCAGCGCGCTGCGGGCCAGCGGCTACCAGGTGGTCTTCGCCGCCGAGGCGTGACGCCGCCCGTAGCCGGAAAATGCGACCGCCCCGGCCGTGGCACGGCCGGGGCGGTGTGGCAGTCGGCGGCCTGTCAGCCCCGGTCGGGGTCGGGCCCGGGCCTGCCGGCGCGGGTCCGGGTGTGGGGCTCAGCCGGAGAAGGGCTCGAACTTGACCACGGTCACCTTGATGTCGGCGCCGCTGGGCGCCGTGTAGGTGCAGGTCTGGCCCTCGCGGCCGCCCAGGATGGCCTTGCCCAGCGCGGACTCCGGGCTGTAGACGGTCAGGTCGGTGGTGGACGCGATCTCCCGTGAGCCGAGCAGGAACGTCTCGGTGTCCTCGGGGTCGTCGTCGAAGTAGATCGTCACCACCATGCCGGGCGACACCACGTCGGCGGTCGGCGCCTCGCCCACCTTGGCGGTGCGCAGCAGCTCCTGGAGGTAGCGGATGCGCCCCTCGGCCTTGCCCTGCTCCTCGCGGGCGGCGTGGTAGCCGCCGTTCTCCCGGAGGTCGCCCTCCTCGCGCCGCGCGTTGATCTCGGCGGCGATCACCGGCCGGTTCGCGATGTGCTCGTCGAGCTCGGCCTGGAGGCGGTCGTACGCGTCCTGGGACAGCCAGGTGGCGGGCGCCTCGTTGCCATTCGTGGACACAGGCGGTCCTCCTCGGTTGGTGCGGACTGGCTGACAGGTGAACTACCAAGTTACCAGTGCGGGACACCTCGGGGTGTCGCCGATCACGTGGGGTGCCGGCGATGGGACCGGCGGTCGCGCGGGCCGGTGGTCGCGGGCCGACGCCCAGGCCGGCGACGGTGGGCTCGGGCCCGCCGCGTCCGGGTCAGCCGGCTGGGCGGCAGCGCACCACCTCGCCGATGAACGGCCGGGCGCTGGTGGCCAGCCGGTGCCGGGCGTCGATCCGGCGTTCCCCCGGCTGCGCGGTCACCGTGACCTCCTCGTGCCCCACCTCGGCGCCGTCGGAGGCCCGGGCCCGGAGCACGCAGGTCGTCGAGCCGCCCGCCGGCACGGTGACCCGGAAGTCGATCACCACCTGGGAGTCGGTGATCTCCGTGTAGGTGATCACCTGGGCGTCGTACCTGGGATCGCCGTACTGCTGGTAGAGCTTGGCCGCGATCAGGCCGAGGGTCGCCAGCAGGACGGCCGCCAGCAGCGCCGCCAGCAGGGGTCGGCGGCGGCCCGGTTCGCGGCGGCGACCGTACCGGCCGGGCGGGAAGACCGGCGCGCCCGGCGTGATTGTGGCGTGCGTCTCGGTCACCGGCGGGTATCTCCTGGCGTTGTTGTCGGCGGCATCGGCAAGAATGGCAGAGTCCATCTTCCCAGCCCGGCGCTGACCCAAGGATGGCAGGTCGGCGGTGACGCGGACAGGTCGGCACGGGTGATTTTCCGGGCGCGGGGGAGATTCCGGCAGGTCAGCCGGGTTACCCGGGGTCGGGTCGCCCGACGGGCACAGACGAGGAGTGCCGAAGGTGGCAGAGCAGTTGCGTCTCATGGCCGTGCACGCCCATCCCGACGACGAGTCGAGCAAGGGCGCCGCGACCACGGCGAAATACGTCGCCGAAGGGGTCGATGTCCTGGTCGTGACCTGCACGGGCGGTGAGCGCGGCAGCGTGCTCAACCCGAAGATGGACCGACCGGACGTCTGGGCCAACATCGGCGAGATCCGGCGCGCCGAGATGGACGCCGCCCGCGCCATCCTCGGCATCGAGCAGGCCTGGCTCGGGTTCGTCGACTCGGGGCTGCCCGAGGGGGACCCGCTGCCGCCGCTGCCCGAGGGGTGCTTCGCCCTGCAGGACGTGGAGGTCGCGGCGGCACCGCTGGTGCGCCTGATGCGGCAGTTCCGACCGCACGTCGTCACCACGTACGACGAGGAGGGTGGCTACCCCCACCCGGACCACATCATGACCCACAAGGTGACGGTCGCCGCCTTCGAGGCCGCCGGCGACCCCGAGCGCCACCCGGAGCTGGGTGAGCCGTGGCAGCCGCTGAAGCTCTACTACGACATCGGCTTCTCCAAGGGCAAGATCATGGCGCTGCACGAGGGCATGCTCGCCGCGGGCCTCGAATCGCCGTACGAGGACTGGCTCGAGCGCTGGGAGGATCGTCCCGACAAGGGCCCGCGGATCACCACCCGGGTCGAGTGCGCCGAATACTTCCCCGTCCGCGACGACGCCCTGCGGGCCCACGCCACCCAGATCGACCCGGACGGCTTCTGGTTCCACGTCCCGATGGACCTCCAGCGGCGCGCCTGGCCGACCGAGGACTACCAGCTCGCCCGCTCGCTGGTGGACAGCCCGCTGCCCGAGTCGGACCTGTTCGCCGGCGTCCGCGAGACGTGCCATGCCCGCTGATCCGGCGGAGGGCTACGCTGGACGGGAGCCGCACATCGGAGGAACACCATGCTGACCACTGCCCAGGTGCTCGCGGAGAACAACTTCGGTGACACCCGCACGGGTGGTCTGGCCGGGCCGATGGGCCTCTTCCTCATCGTGCTGCTGGCCACCGCCACCGTCCTGCTGATCCGCAACATGAACGCCCGACTGCGTCGCCTGCCCGACCGCTTCCCGCAGCAGGCCGGTCCGGCGGACCCCGAACGCACCGACGGGACAGTCGTCGATCCGACAGACGGGACCGTCGCGCAGGAATCACCGACGAACGCTCCCAACGGCTCCCAGCAGCGCCGGAACGGGTAGTCCAGGCATGATTCACGTCGAAGCCGGTCGTCGCCCCCTGTTGCGACCACCGGCTTTGGCTTAGCCTTCCGCCGGGGGGACCAAAAGTCCCCGAGCCGTGCGCGGAAGGGGGGCGCCGATGACCGTCGAAGCAGCGGCCACCCGCCGCACCCCCGGCGTGCCGGCGGACGGGGTGGGTCCGTGACCTCCGGCCGGGACGGCCAATCCCCCGATCGGCTGGGCCTGCGCGGCACGCCGACCGGGGTGCTCCTGCTGACCGCCGCGGTCGGGATCACCGCGCTGGTCGCCGCCGTCATCGGCCTGACCGTCCCGGCGTCCCTCCCGCCGGACGACGCGCTGCCCGGCCCGGCCCGCTTCGGGATCGCCGTCGCCGTGTTCGCCGTCGCTCAGCTCGCCCGGCTCCAGTTCCGGACCGCCTCGGGGATGGTGAGCATCACCTGGGGCGAAGCGGCCCTCATCGTCTGCCTCTACCTCGTACCGGCGGGCTGGCTGCCGGCGGCGGCGCTGCTCGGCACCGGGACGGCCTGGACGGCCATGTCCCTGCTCACCGACCGCCGGCCGGCGCTGGAACTCGTCCGGATCACCGGGTCGCTGACCGCCGCCACCGCGCTCGCCGTCGCGGTGACCAGCGCGCTGGGCCGACCCCTGCTCGCCGCGCCGACCCCGGCGCTCGCCCTCGCGCTCACCGCCGGCTCGGTGACCTACCTGCTCACCACCGGCTGGCTCGGCGGGGCGACCCTGGCGCTGCGGCACGGCGTCCCGGTCGGACCGCCGCTGCTCGCCGCGCTCCGCGGCAAACTGCTGATGTTCGTCGGCAACGTGGCCGTCGGCCTGGTGATCGTCACCCTGCTGGAGCTCGACGCCCGCTGGTTGCTGCTGCTCCCGCCGCCGCTCTGGCTGCTCCAGCAGACGTACCGCCACCGGCTCCGGGCCGACCAGGAGCGGCGTACCTGGCGGGCGTTCGCGGAGGCCACCGCCGCCCTCAACCAGCTCGACGAGCGGGGCGTGGCGACCGCAGCGGTGTCCGGCGCGCTCACCCTGTTCGGGGCGGAACTCGTCGACGTGGCCGTCGCCCGGGGCGACGGCCGGTGGTGGCGGTACCGGGCGGACCTCGGCGGCCAGCTGCGCGACCGTGAGGTGGACGCGCCGGTGCGTACCGAGCCGGCCGAGCACGAGCTGGTCCGACCGCTGACCGTGGGCAGCGTCGGGGTGGGTGAGCTGCGGGTCCACTTCGCCCGGTCGGCCCCGCCCAGCGCTCGGGAACGGGACGCCGTCGCGGCCTTCGGCGACGCCCTGGCCGCCGCCCTGCACGACGCGGCCACCCACCGGGAGCTGCGGCTGGTCACCGCGCGCTCCTCGTACGAGGCGGTGCACGACCAGCTCACCGGGCTGGTCAACCGGGCCGCCATGCTCGACCAGGGCGACCAGGCGTTGCGCAAGCTCGCCCACGATCACCCGGTGGCGTTGCTGCTGCTCGACATCAACCAGTTCAAAGAGGTCAACGACACGCTCGGGCACGCGGCCGGGGACCAGCTGCTGCGGCTGACCGCGAGCCGGCTGACGGCCCTCGCCCGCTCCGGTGACCTGCTGGGCCGGCTCGGCGGAGACGAGTTCGCCCTGCTGCTGACCGCGGTTCCGGTGGTCGGTGACCGCGCCGGGCCGATGGCGTACGCGCTGCGGCAGGCCCGGGAGATCGCCGAGCGGCTCGCCGCGCCGACCGAGGTCGCGGGCGTGCGGATGTCCGTCGAGGTCTCGGTGGGCGTGGTGGTCGCCGACGCGGGCGCCGCCGATCTGACCGAGCTGCTGCGCCGGGCCGACATCGCGATGTACCAGGCGAAGGAGGGCGGCGGCAGCGTCGCCGCGTACGACAGCTCCCGGGACGCCGCGAGCACCGACCATCTGGCGCTGCTCGCCGAGCTGCGGGAGGCGCTGGCGGCCGACGACCAGCTGGTGTTGGCGTTGCAGCCGGCGGTGGACCTGGCCACCGGCGCCCCGACCGGCGTGGAGGCGCTGATCCGCTGGCGGCACCCGCGCCGCGGCTGGCTCGGCCCGGCCGACTTCATCCGCCCGGTGGAGAACAGCGAACAGCTCGGCGCCTTCACCCGGTACGTGCTGGACAAGGCCCTCGCGGTCGCCGCCGACTGGGCCCGCCTGGGGCTGGACGTGCCGATCTCGGTGAACCTGTCGGCGCGCAGCCTGCTCGACCCCCGGCTGCCGGCGGAGATCGGCGAGGCGCTGCGCCGGCACCAGGTGCCGCCGCGCCGCCTGGTCCTGGAGATCACCGAGACGGTGGTGATGAGCGAGCTGGAGATCATCGACGAGGTGCTCGCCACGCTGCGCGCGATGGGGGTGCAGCTCGCCGTCGACGACTTCGGCACCGGCTTCTCGTCGTTGACCTTCCTCACCCGGATCGCCGTGGACGAGCTGAAGGTCGACCGCTCGTTCGTGATCCGGATGGCCGACTCGCCGGAGGCGGCGGCGATCGTCCGGACCACCGTGGGGCTCGCCCACGAGCTGGGCCTGCGGGTGGTCGCCGAGGGGGTGGAGACCGCCGAGCAGCGGAACGCCCTGGCCGAGCTGGGTTGCACCGCCGCCCAGGGCTACCACTTCTTCAAGCCGATGCCGGCCGACAAGATCGGCGCGGTCCTCGGGTCGCTGCTCGACGCCGCCCCCGGCAACGTCTTCCCGCTCCGCGCCGACGGCGCCTCCTGAGTCCCCGGCACCGACCCGGGGCGGCCGGACGTCCGGCCGCCGCGCCGTCCCGCGCCGCCGGAGTGGACCGGCGGCGCGGAACCCGGCGGCTCAGCCGCGCGGCAGCACGTCGTCGACCACGCCCGGCAGCGCCGACCAGTCGGCGGAGGCGACGCTGGCGTGGGCCCGAGCCAGCTCGGCCACCCGGGCCGCCGCCGCGTCCGGGTCGGCGCCGACCGTCGGCGGCACGTTCTGCGCGTCGGTCATCACCAGCAGGTAGTGGTTGGTGTCGTACCAGGCGGTGTCGATCCCGCCGCTGACGTACGCCGTCGCGTCCCCGTCGAAGAGCACGAACCAGGGGCGCAGGGCGGTCTCGGCGTACCGGATGCGCGGGTCGCCGGCCTGCGCGTTGTGCACGGCGGGGAACGCCTGCGCCCTGGGCAGGGCGCCGGCCGCCGACAGGCCGGCCAGGTACCGGGCGTACTCGACGTCGGTCCGGAGCGTGTCGGTCGGATTGTCCTCCTCGACGGTGCCCGGGATCAGCTCCACGATCACCCGGCCGGCGAGCTGTCCCCGGGTCGGCCAGGCGTCGGCGCGGGCGGCGGCGTCGAGGGAGGCGTGGCCGGCGAGCAACTCGGCCGGGCGGAACACCGCGGCGCCCAACCGGGCCGCGAGCACCGCGTCGAGCTGGGCGGGCCCCTGACCGGTGCGGCCGCTGAAGCCCGTCTTCAGCTCCAGCTTGAGGATGAGCGGGCCGGTCCCCGGGTGCGCGGCCAGCCAGAGCCGGATGTCGTCGAGGCAGTGCTCCAGGTTCCTGTTCCGGGTGCCGGTGTAGAGCTGGGCGGCGCTGGTGGCCGCGACGCAGTTGTTGTCGTTGCCGATCGGGTTGGAGTGGCTGACCCGCCACTGCCGGGCGATGACGTCCGGCCAGACGTCCAGCTCGATCAGCCCGGGCCGGGCGTCGAGGGCCTGGGCCAGGTAGGTGTAGGTGCCGCGCTCGTACGCGTTGTGCGTCCCGACGGTGGTGGCCGCCGAGACCCGGGTGTCCACGGGGACCGCGGCGGACGCGGGCGTGGGGGCGAGGGTGGCGGTGACCAGGGCGGCGAGGCCGAGCAGGGCGGGGAGTCTGCGCATGACGTCTCCTTCTCCGGGGACCGGCGGTGGTGGCCGGCCGGCATGCGCCTGATTCAAATCAATGAATGTGAATATTGGAAGGCCGCTCGGTATCCGGCCGGCCGGCCTGGCGGAACGGGGCGCCCCATCGCGGCGACGATCGAGGGCGACCTCCGACAGGTCGGCCCGGCGCTGGATATGGTCGTCGGGTGAACCGACTCGCGAACGCCACGTCGCCGTACCTGCTCCAGCACGCCGACAACCCGGTCGACTGGTGGCCGTGGTGCGACGAGGCGTTCGCCGAGGCGAAGCGGCGCGACGTGCCGGTGCTCATCTCGGTCGGCTACGCCGCCTGCCATTGGTGCCACGTGATGGCGCACGAGTCGTTCGAGAACGAGGCCGTCGGCCGGCTGGTCAACGACGGTTTCGTCGCCATCAAGGTGGACCGCGAGGAGCGGCCGGACGTCGACGCCGTCTACATGACCGCCACCCAGGCGATGACCGGCCAGGGCGGCTGGCCGATGACCGTCGTCGCCACCCCGGACGGCACCCCCTTCTTCTGCGGCACCTACTTTCCGCGGGCGAACTTCATCCGGCTGCTGGAGTCCGTGGGCACCGCGTGGCGGGACCAGCGGGAGGCGGTGCTCCGGCAGGGCGCCGCGGTGGTCGAGGCGATCGGCGGGGCCCAGGCCGTCGGCGGGACGAGCGCGCCGCTCACCGCCGACCTGCTCGACGCCGCCGCCGCGCAGCTCGCCACGGAGTACGACCGGACGAACGGCGGCTTCGGCGGGGCGCCGAAGTTCCCGCCGCACATGAACCTGCTCTTCCTGCTCCGCCACCACCAGCGCACCGGTTCCGCGCAGAGCCTGGAGATCGTCCGGCACACCTGCGAGGCGATGGCCCGCGGCGGCATCAACGACCAACTGGCCGGCGGCTTCGCCCGCTACTCCGTCGACGGGCACTGGACCGTGCCGCACTTCGAGAAGATGCTCTACGACAACGCGCTGCTGCTGCGGGTCTACACCCAGCTCTGGCGGCTCACCGGCGACCGGCTGGCCCGGCGGGTGGCCCGGGACACCGCCCGGTTCCTCGCCGACGAGCTGCACAAGCCGGGGGAGGGCTTCGCCTCTGCCCTGGACGCGGACACCGAGGGCGTCGAGGGGCTCACCTACGCCTGGACGCCGGCCCAGCTCGTCGAGGTGCTCGGCGAGGAGGACGGCCGGTGGGCCGCCGACCTCTTCGCGGTCACCGAGGAGGGCACCTTTGAGCACGGGATGAGCGTGCTGCGGCTGGCCCGGGACGTCGACGACGCCGACCCGGCGGTGCGCGCGCGCTGGCAGGCGGTGGTCGGGCGGCTGCTGGCCGCCCGGGACACCCGCCCGCAGCCCGCCCGCGACGACAAGGTGGTGGCCGCCTGGAACGGCCTGGCGATCACCGCGATCGCCGAGTTCCTTCAGGTCGCCGCCGTCTACGCGTCCCCCGACGACGAGGACGCGAACCTGATGGACGGGGTCGCCATCGTCGCCGACGGCGCGCTACGGGACACCGCCGAGCACCTGGCGAAGGTGCACCTCGTGGACGGGCGGCTGCGCCGGGTCTCCCGGGACGGGGTGGTCGGCGAGCCGGCCGGCGTGCTGGAGGACTACGGCTGTGTGGCCGAGGCGTTCTGCGCCATGCACCAGCTCAGCGGTGAGGGGCACTGGCTGGAGCTCGCCGGTCAGCTTCTCGACGTCGCGCTGGCCCGGTTCGCCGCGCCCGACGGCGGGTTCTTCGACACCGCCGACGACGCCGAGCGGCTGGTCACCCGGCGGCGGACCCGACCGACAACGCCACCCCGTCCGGGCGGTCGGCGATCGTCGCGGCGCTGGTGGCGTACGCGGCGCTGAGCGGGGAGGTGCGGTATCGGGAGGCCGGCGAAACCGCCCTGTCGACCGTCGCGCCGCTCGTCGGCCGGCACGCGCGGTTCACCGGGTACGCCGCCACCGTCGGCGAGGCGCTGCTCTCCGGGCCGTACGAGATCGCGGTGGTCACCGACGATCCGGCCGAGGACCCGCTGGTCCGCGCGGCGCACCGGTACGCCCCGCCTGGCGCGGTGACCGTGGCGGGCCGTACCGACCAGCCCGGCGTGCCGCTGCTCGCCGACCGGCCGGCGCTGGACGGCCGTTCCACCGCGTACGTCTGCCGGGGTTTCGTCTGCGACCGGCCGGTCACCTCGGTCGACGACCTGGTCGCCCAGTTGGGCTGACCCGGCGGCCGGTCACGGCCAGAGCAGCTCGCGGTCCCACCCGCGCTCGGTGCGGCGGTAGCGCAGCCGGACGTGCCGGCGTTCCCGGTCGGCCTGCCAGAACTCCACCGTCGTCGGCACGACGGCGTAGACGGTGTGGGTCTCGGCGACCAGGTCGGGGTCGGCGGTCAGCCGGGCGCGGACGTCGGCCAGCTCCCGGTCCAGCTCGGCCCGGTCGGTGAGCACGGCGCTCTGCCGGCCGGCCAGGGTGGCGATCCGGGAGCCCTCGGGCCGGGCCAGGAAGTCCTGCCGGGAGACGGCCGGGTCGGCGGCCCGGGCGGCGCCGCGGACCCGGACCTGGCGGCCCTGCTCCCGCCAGTGGAAGGTGAGCGCGACCCGGGGGTCGGCGGCGAGCTGGCGACCCTTGGCGCTGATCGCGCTGGTGGCGAAGTGCCAGCCGGTCGGGTCGAGGTCCTTGAGGATCAGCACCCGGGCGTCCGGCGCGCCGTCGGCGTCGACGGTCGACAGGGTCATCGCGTGCGGCTCGTCCACACCGGCGGCGACGGCCTCGGTGAGCCAGTCGGCGAAGAGCGTCATCGGCTCCGCCGGCGCGCCGGCCGGGTCGAAGGACGGCATCTGGTGGGCCAGCACCGGCAGTGCGCGCGGTGTCTCGCGGGTCGTCATGAGCTGATCATCCCAGCCCGGCGACTCCGTCAGTCCTCCGCGTCGCCGCTCGGGCGGCCTCCCGTGCCGGGCGTGCTCCCCGCCCCGGCTGCGGGGTCGCGCAGCGCGAGCGGCAGCGTATCGAACCAGTCGAGCACCGCCCGCTCGTACGCCAGACCGAAGCGCAAGGTGGCCACCGAGTACGGGTCGATGGCGTCCGCCTCCTCGGGGAGCGCGGCGGCCACCTGCTCGTACCCGGCCAGCCGTTCGGCGTGCGCGGCCCGGTGCTGCGCCAGGAACGCCGCCATCCGGTCCGCCGGCAGGTGCCGGCCGAAGAGCACGGTGAGCAGCAGGGGGAACCGGATGGTCTCCTCGGCCGGCGGCCGGGCGGCCCACTCGGCGAAGGCGGCCCGGCCGGCCTCGGTGATCTCGTACGGCTGCCGGTCGCGGCGGCCGCGCTCGCCGGCCCGGACCAGTCCGGCGGCGGCCATCGCGCTCAGTTCCCGATAGACCTGGCTCTGGGTGAGTGACCAGAACGCGCCGATCCGCTGCTCGGCGACCGTCACCAGGTCCCAGCCGGTCATCGGGTCGTCGTGCAGGAAGCCCAGCAGGGAGGCGGTGGTGGCGTTCAACGGCCGGTCTGGCATGGGCTGGCGCTCCTTCGCGTTTTCGCTTGACATCCCATTGTGTCAGGTCGCAGGATCAAGCCATCGACCTCCCACAGTGGGAGGTCACGGGGGAGTCGTCATGCACACCGTTCTCGTCCTCATCCACGCGGCCAGCGGCACCACCGGCCTGCTGCTCGCGCTGCCGATCCTCCTCGCCCCCAAGCGCCGCGGCCGGCACACCCTGCTCGGCCGGATCTACGCGGTGGCCGCCGTCGGGCTCAGCCTGAGCGCGCTGGGGCTCTTCGCCCTGGACCCCGCCCGTCTCTGGGGGCTGGCGATCCTCGGCGTGCTGACGCTGGGCTGGCTGCTCGGCGGGCTCTGGTTCGCCCGCCGCCGACCCGGGGGCCTCGGCGGCCGGGGCTGGCGGGTGTGGCACCTGAACCTGATGGGCAGCACCGTGATCGCCTTCGTGACCGGCTTCGCCGTACAGATGACCGACGGCAACCTGGTCGCCTGGCTCGCGCCCACGGCGGTCGGCTCGCTGCTGATCGCCCGGCGCACCGCCCGGGAGCTGGCCCGTGCCCCGCGCCGCGTCGTGGTGAGCGCGGCGGGCTGATCCCGCCCTCCGGGCCGGGACCGGCGCCCGCCCCGATAGGCTGGCGGCGCTATGGATTCCCGTACCGGACTGCCTGTTGTCGGCATGGTGGGCGGCGGCCAGCTGGCCCGAATGACCCACCAGGCCGCGATCGCCCTCGGCCAGTCGCTGCGCGTGCTGGCACTTGCCCCCGACGACGGCGCCGCGCTGGTCGCGGCCGACGTCCAGTACGGCGACCACACCGACCTGACCGCGTTGCGCACCTTCGCCAAGGGCTGCGACGTGGTCACCTTCGACCACGAGCACGTGCCGACCGAGCACATCCGGGCCCTCGCCGACGAGGGGGTGAAGCTCTTCCCCCCGGCCGACGCGCTGCTGCACGCGCAGGACAAGCGGGTGATGCGGGAGCGCCTCGGTGAGCTGGGTGCGCCGAACCCGGCCTGGCGGCCCGTGGCGGAGCCCGCCGACCTGATGGCCTTCGGCGACCAGGTGGGCTGGCCGGTGGTGCTGAAGGCGGCCCGGGGCGGCTACGACGGGCGCGGCGTCTGGATGGTGGCGGACGCGACACAGGCGGCCGAGCTGGCCCCGACCCTGCTGGCCGGGGGCACCTCGCTGATCGTCGAGGAGCGGGTGGCGCTGCGCCGGGAGCTGGCGGTGCAGGTGGCGCGCTCGCCGTTCGGCCAGGTGGCCGCGTACCCGGTGGTCGAGACCGTGCAGCGGGACGGGATCTGCGTGGAGGTGCTGGCCCCCGCGCCGGGCCTGCCCGAGGAACTGGCCGTCGCCGCCCAGCAGCTCGCCATCGACCTGGCCACCGCGCTCGGCGTGGTCGGCCTGCTCGCGGTGGAGCTCTTCGAGACCCCCAGCGGGCTGGTGGTCAACGAGCTGGCGATGCGTCCGCACAACTCGGGGCACTGGACCATCGAGGGGGCCCGGACCTCACAGTTCGAACAGCACCTGCGGGCGGTGCTCGACTACCCGATGGGGGACACCTCGCTAACCGCGCCGGTGGTGGTGATGGCGAACGTGCTCGGCGGGCAGCCGGGCGGGATCCCCGTTGACGAGCGGTTGCACCACCTGTTCGCCGCCGAGCCGGGCGCCAAGGTGCACCTGTACGGCAAGCAGGTGCGCCCCGGCCGCAAGATCGGGCACGTCACGGTGCTCGGCGACGACCTGGACGACGTACGGGCACGGGCCGCGCGGGCCGCCCGCTGGCTGCGGGAGGGGCACGAGTGAGCACCGTCGGGCTGATCATGGGCAGCGACTCCGACTGGCCGACCATGAAGGCCGCCGCCGAGGCGCTGGACGAGTTCGAGGTGCCGTACGAGGTCGCCGTGATCTCGGCCCACCGCACCCCGGTCAAGATGATCGAGTACGGCCGGGACGCCGCGGACCGCGGCCTCAAGGTGATCATCGCGGGTGCTGGCGGCGCCGCCGCCCTGCCCGGGATGGTCGCCTCGGTCACCCCGCTGCCGGTGATCGGTGTGCCGGTGCCGCTGAAGCACCTCGACGGGATGGACTCACTGCTGTCCATCGTGCAGATGCCGGCCGGCGTGCCCGTGGCCACCGTGTCGATCGGCAACGCCCGTAACGCCGGCCTGCTGGCCGTGCGCATCCTGGCCGCCGCCGACCCGGCGCTGCTGAAGCGGATGGCCGCGTACCAGACGGGCCTGGAGGAACTGGTCGCCGAGAAGGACGCCGCCCTCCGCGCCTCCCTCGGCTGATCCAACTCGCCGGTCCGCCGGCTGCGGGACTGCCGTCAGGCTGACGGCGTTCGCCGCCATTGCGCACCGGGCTCGCGGCCTCGTGCAGAGCGTCACCATCCGTCAGCCCGTCGTGTGGTCACTCCGCGTGATCCGTGGGTCGGGAGGCGATTGTCCTCACACCGCCTTTGCTCTGCTTCACTCCACGCAACACCGGCGCTGAGCTGGCATTTCTCTATCGCTCATGCGGTAGGCCGTGGTCGCGGCTGTCACCGTCCGTTGCTGTTGCGTCGGCTACAGCAGAGCAAAGGGGATACGACGGCACTCTGCGTCCGGCGGGCTCGACGCGGACAGTGAGGAAGGCCCGATCAACCCAGGTCGGTTCGTCCGCCGAATCGGACCGGATCCGCCGCCCCCGCACAGACGAGCTTCATCGCATGCCGCGCAACGCGGTCTGCAGGCGTTCCTGTGCGCGGCGGCGGCGCTCGTTGCTCGCCCCGAGCACCAGCAGCACGAAGCCGACCGGAATCAGCACCAGCCACGGCCCGAGGCTGAACAACGCGTGCACCGCCGCGATCGCGGTGACCGTGGCACCCACGATCACCGGCGCCTGCTGCCGGCTGGTCGAGCCGAAGATCAGCACCGCCACCGCGCCGAGCAGCAGCAGCACCTGCCGCAGCATGCTGGAATCGGTGGCCAGCACGATGGCCAGGGTCGGCACGAACGCGGTCACCAGCGCCGGCCCGTACGCGAGCCAGCTCGACAGGTCCGGCCGGTGGCGCAGCTCCAGCACCCCCACCAGCAGGGCGAGCGCGGCGAACGGCAGGGTGTACGCCTCGGGCAGCGCCACGTCGGCCACCCGCATCAGGATCCACCAGGCGCTGATCTCGCAGGCCACCACCGCCCAGAACAGGATCCGCCGCTCCACCGGCCGCCGGCCCTGCCGGCTCGCGGCCACCCCGAGGACGGCGCCCCAGGCGACCAGCAGCGCGGCGATGTGCCGGGGGGAGTCGAAGGCCAGCGCCAGCGCGATGAGGGCGGCCGCGTACCCGCTCCACTCCACGGTGGCCGCCTCCCGGTACGCCTCTGGGCGGCGCAGCCGGGGCAGGGTGGCGGCGAAGACCTGCAGCGCCGCCCCCACCGCCAGCACCCCGAACGCGGACCAGACGGCGGCCAGCCCCACCACCAGGCCGAGGGTGAGCACGAACAACTCCGCCATCAGCGAGGCGAACAGCCAGCCGAGGATGCGCGCCCGCTGCGTGGTGCCGAAGAGCGCGGCGACCACGCCGACGCCGACCGCCCCGCCCAGGGTGAAGAGGGTCAGCTCCCGGGTGGCGAGGCTGCCGGCCAGCCCGGCGCCCCCGGCGGCCAGCCCGATCGCGAAGACCAGCACCCGGGCCACCCGAAGCGACCGGGCCGGCTCGGCCAGCGGCGGCGGCGGGGTCAGGGCCAGCCCGAGCATCGAGATGGTGAAGACCACCAGCCCGGCGAGCGAGCTCTCCGGCCAACCGTGGCCGAGCGCCACCGGGGTGATCAGCAGGGTGACTGCGGCGCCGGGCAGCACCACCGGCACGGCCCGGGAACGCCGGCCGCCGCTGAACCCGGTGGCGGCCAACGCGGCGGTCACCGTGAGCAGCAGCGCGGTCAGCACGTGCGTCGGGTCGACCGCGTCGGGCGGCGGGGTGAGCAGTTCCGGCGGCGGTCCCTGCCAGATCCGGGACAGCGACCGGAGCGGCTCGACCAGCGCGACCAGCAGCGGCGGCGCGAGCGTCACCAGCGCCAGCGTGGTGGGCAGCACCGCCGCCGCGAGCGCCCCGGCGGCCGGGCTGACCCGCCAGCGCAGCTCCGTCCGGTCGTCCGGCAGCCGGCGCAGCGCCCCGTCCAGCAGCACCGACCAGCGGCGTACCGGCCGGGCCGAGCCGGTCGGCGGGGTGGTGGCCGCCCGGACCAGTTCGGCGAGCACGCCGAGCAGCGCCGCAGCGGCCGCGTACACCCCGGAGGGCAGGCGGGTGACGATCGCGGCCAGGGCGCTGACGGTCGCGCCGCCGACCACGGCCACGCTCGCGTAGGGCAGGTACTGCGGGACCTGCCGGCGGACCACCGCCACCGCCGCCAGGCCGAGGCTGGACGCGGCCAGCGCGGCGGTCACCACCACCTGCGGGGAGTGCTCGAACTCGGCGGCCAGGGCCGCCACCGCGCCGGGGAGCGCGAGCAGGGCGGCACCGGCCGCCGCGCCGCCCACCTGTACCAGGTGCGGCGGCATCCCGTCGGTCTCGATGTTCTCCACCAGCGGCGGCGCGAGGCTCCGGGCCAGGGCGGCCACCACCACGCCGATCAGCGCGATGCTGCCGAGCGCCAGCGCGGTGGTCCACGGCCGGACCAGCCCGGCGCCGGCCGCGTGCAGGGCGACCACTCCGGCCACCGTGGCCCGGGACAGCGCCGCGCGGGGGTCGATCGCCGCGACCGCCGCCATGCCGAAGACCGTGGCGACCGCGGCGCCCACCAGGACCGGCGACCACCAGGGCAGGTCGAAGGCGGCCGGGGTGCCGATGGTCGCCAGCACGACGGCCACCCCCGCCACGTCGTACTTCCACGGCGGCGGCAGCAGGATGCCGGCGGCGACGGCCAGCATCGCCAGCGCGACGGGGGCCTGCCAGGTCGACCCGCCGGTCGGCGCGGCCGGCCAGCCGGTCAGGTCGCCGGCCCAGATCGGGCCCGGAGTGGCCAGCACGCCGACCCCACCGCGCAACGCGGTCCAGGCGGCGATCAGGCCGATCAGAGCGCCGCCGACAGTGGTGCCGAGGATCGGTCCCCGGCGCCACTCCTCCGGCATCGCCCGCGCCGCCACCGCGACCACCAGGACGAGCGCGGCCGCCACCACGAGCTGCCCGCCGGGCGCGAGCACGGCGGCGATCCGGGCCAGAGTGGCGATCAGGGCCACGGTGGTCCCGGCGGCGGCCAGATCGGACCCGTCCAACGAGAGGTCGGAGCGGCGCCCCCGGTCGATGGACGGGGCGAGGAAGAGCAGCACCGCGGCGACGATCAGCAGCGCGCCCACCCAGGCGTCGGCGCTGGTCGTGCCGGGTGCCCCGAACGCGGCCGCGGCGACCGCCAGCGCGCCGAGGCCGGTACCCACGGCGTGCGGCAGGCTGAGGTGCCGCTGCGCGACCTGGCGGATCGAGGCGTAGCCGAGGGTGACGCAGACGCCGAGGAAGCTCGCCGCGAGCGCCGGGACGGTGACCTCGCGCAGGCTCGCCGGGGTGGGGGTCGGGTCGGTGGGCACCGTGGCGGCGACGAACGCGGCCACCGCCCCCGGCAGTGCGAACGCCGCCCCGCCGGCGGCCCAGCCGGAGACCGTGTCCGCCGCGGCCGGGGCGATCCTGATCCGGGGCGCGAGCGAGACCAGCGCGCCGGCCAGGAACAGGGTGGTCAGCGCGGCGGTGGTCAGCGCCGGGCGGGAGAGCGCCGCGCCGGCACCGGCCAGGCCCAACCCGGTCGCGGCGACCGAGTGCACCACGGCGGAACGTCTGCCGTCCGCCGACAGCCCCAGCACACCGACGCCCACCGCGGTGAGCAGCATCGGCCAGGGGGCGATCGTCCAGCCCAGCCCGAGGGAGGCCGGCACGGCGAGCGCGGTCAGCGCGGCCCCGAGCACGGCGAACTCGCGCCGGATCTCCGGGGGCAGGGCGACCATCGCGGCGATCGTCAGCAGGAAGGCGCTCGCGGCGAGCTGCCACCCGGTCGGGCCGACCGCCGCCGCCAGCGTGGCGTGCCACCGGTCCAGGTCCGCCGCCCAGGCGGGCAACGCCGCCCGGACCGGCGCCAGCCCGGCCCGCAGCGCGCCGCCGGCCACCACCAGCCCGCTGACCGTCAGGGCCACGGCCGAGGCCAGCTGCGGCCCGCGCCGGGCCGCCTCCGGTACGGCCCGTACGGCCAGCCCGGTGACCGTGATCACCGCGGCGATGAGCAGCAGCGACCGGCCGGGGAAGGCGACCGAGGCGATCCGGCCCAGCGCGCCGATCACGGCGAGGGTGACGATGCCGGCGCCGACGTCGGGCAGCGGCGCTCGACGCAGCACCAGCGTGCCGGCCAGCCCCACCAGCGCGGCGAGCAGCAGCACCGCGCCCGCGCCGGTGGCGACCGGCACCGTGTCGGCGCGCAGCAGCGCGGTGACCGCGTACGCCAGGGCGACCGCGACCGCCGCGCCGTGCAGCACCCAGGTCAGCTCGCCCAGCCAGGGCACCGGCCGGGCCGGGCCGGTCGGCGGGGCGGCAGCCTCCGCGCCGAGCACCTCGGCGGACTCCTCCGGGTCCGTCTCCGGG
>NZ_QGKS01000207.1 GCF_003172935.1 Micromonospora sicca
CAGGACCGCGATCTGCTTGAACTCCAAGCCTTCGGCCAGGCCACGGGATATCTCTTCCCGATCACCCAAGGTCAACATCGCACGCACAGCGGAACATCCTGTCCCACCCAACCGCCAAGATCAAATGCTACGACCGGCTGAACCTGCCCCCGAGTGGGCGGCTCCGAAGGGCCAAACCTTCATCTCCCGCACAGCATCGACTCCGCAGCTCTGCCTACATATCAAGCTCCTTCGTCGTTCAGGGCACAACAATGCCGTTCAGATAGGGCATCTATCGAGGTCAGCGTGGTGAGCTGACGTTGGTGGGCTGCGACCGGTACGGTTGCCGGCCGTGACGTCGTCGGAGTTGGAGTCGTTGCCGCGGCCGTGGGGGCGGTTGACCGACCACATCGGACTGGGTGTGCTGTCGGCGCGGTTCGACCGGGATCTGCTGGAAGAGGTCATCAACCGCACAGGGCGGCGGGAGAAGCGGTCCCGGCGGCTGCCCGCGCACGTGATGATCCGCTACGTGATCGCGATGGGTCTGTTCTTCGAGGAGTCCTACGACGAGGTGATGCGCAGGCTGGTCGGCAACCTGCGCAAGCTCGGTTCCTGGGTCGATGACTGGCAGGTGCCGACCGCGTCGGCGATCACGCAGGCCCGCCAGCGGTTGGGGGTGGCGCCGCTGCGGGCGCTGTTCGAACGGGCGGCGGTCCCCTTGGCCTCGGCGGGCACGAAGGGCGCGTGGCTGGCGCGGCGGCGGTTGATGGCGGTCGACGCGACCAGCTTCGACGTGGCCGACACCGACGCCAACGTCGAGCGGTTCGGGCGGATGGGTTCGGGGCCGAAAGCGTCGGCGTATCCGAAGCTGCACGTCGCCGCGTTGGCCGAGTGCGGCAGCCACGCGATCGTCGGCGCGGTGCTCGGTGGCTGCCGTACCGGGGAGCGCACCCTGGCCGCGGACCTGGTCCCGGCGGTGGGGCCGGGCATGCTGGTGCTGGCCGATGCGGGCCTGTTCTCCTTCGAGCTGTTCGGCCGGTTCGCCGCCACCGGCGCTGACCTGGCCTGGCGGATCGGGGCGTCGGTGTCCATCGGACACCTGCGGTGGCTGCCCGACGGCTCCTACCTAGCGTTGATCTACCGGCCGGGGCTGAGCGCCGAACGCCGCCACCGGTTGGCCGAGCAGGCCAGGGCCGGCCACGAGATCCCGATCGAGTTGGCACGTCTGGTGCGGGTTGTGGAGTACATCGTGCCCGACCGCAACCCCGACGGCGAGCTGATCGTCGTGGTCACCACCGTGCTCGACCCCCACGACATCGACGCCAGCGACCTGGCCGGCGCCTACCAGCAGCGCTGGGAAGAAGAGTCCGCCCTCGACGAGCTCAAAACCGACCTACGCGGCCGCGGCGAGGTCCTGCGCTCCAAGACTCCCGACCTGGTCGAGCAACAGATGTGGGGGCTGCTGCTGGCCCACTACGCCATCCGCGCCCTGCTCCTGGACGCCGCCGACCCAGCCGGCTACGACCCCGACCGCATGTCGTTCATCAAAGGCGTCCGCGTCGTACGCCGCCAGGTCACCGACCAGGCGGCCATTTCCCCCTGAGCATCTTGCAGACGCCCTCACCGACACCCTCGCCGAGATCCGGCAACAGCCCAACCCCGAACGCCGGCACCGAACCTGCCCCCGCGTGATCAAACGCGCCCGGCACAACTCCTACCGCGTGAAACGCCCCACCGACCGGATCACTCGCCATCCGGGACCACCGACACCCCTGCTGGCCTGCCCAAACGCACAAACTTAACGGCATTGACGTAAGACCGCAGGTCATTCAGCTTGCGGGTCTCGGATAGAGCACCGTCTTAGGAAACCGATGCTCTATCCCCTGAGCTACGAGGGCGCGAGGGCCCAGCCTACCTGTCAGCGGGTGCCCCCGAGAACCCAGGAGTGCCCGTCGGTGCTCACGTATGCCAGCCGTCCCGCGCTCCGACCGATGGCGCACATGTGGAGCACACCCGGCGGCCCCAGACGGGGCATTCCATGACTGCTCCGCCGTGGTCACGGTTCTGCCGGCTCGCCGGTCTTGACTTTCCTGGTCCGTAAGTCGTAGCTTTCCGTTCGTGGCTAATTACCAAGCTGGTGATGGCTGGGACGCTCTCGGAGATCCCACCAGACGCGCCATCGTCGCGTGCTTGGCCGAGCGACCGCGGGCCGTCGGCGAACTCGCCGACGAGCTGCCGATCAGCCGGCCTGCGGTGTCCCAGCATCTGAAGGTGCTCAAGGACGCCGGACTGGTCACCGCCCGCGCCGCCGGCACCCGCCGGGTTTATCGACTCAATCCGGCAGGCGTGGCCGCGCTGCGCGATCAACTTGAGACGTTCTGGAACCGAGCGCTGGACGGCTATCAGGACGTCGCCGAGCAACCACCCGAGGAGCCGTCATGACGGAAACAACAGCCGCGGTCGTCCGCAAGCAGATCGTCGTCCAAGCACCGATCGAGCATGCCTTCACTGTGTTCACCGAGCGGTTCGGCGACTTCAAGCCGCCGGAGCACAACCTGCTCGGCGCGCCGATCGCCGAAACCGTGTTCGAGCCGAAGGTCGGCGGGCACATCTACGACCGCGCCGCCGACGGCAGCGAGTGCCGCTGGGCGCGGGTGCTCGCGTACGAGCCACCTGGCCGGGTCGTGTTCAGCTGGGACATCAGCCCGCAGTGGCAGGTGGAGACGGAGCCGGACAACACCAGCGAGGTCGAAGTCCGGTTCGTTGCCGAGACCCCGCAGCGCACCCGGGTGGAGCTGGAGCACCGCCACATCGACCGGCACGGCCCCGGCTGGCAGGCCGTCAGCGACGGCGTGGCCCACGACGAAGGATGGCCGCTGTACCTCGCCCGCTACGCCGCGCTGTTCACCGAGGGCAGCCGTTAGCAGCAGCACCCACTGTCACACCCGGTCAGATCCCGGCGCGACCTCCCACCCCGACAGCGACCCAGCCCACGGCCGCGCCGACCCGCGACCCGTCCGGGCGCGCATCACCACCCTGGAATAACAGCCACAGCAGAAGGTGGGGCATGAGGGGGTTCCGGCACCGCCGGAACCCCCTCAGCACGGCGGTGAGGCCTGCCGCTCGGACTCAGAAGGCGTCGGCGAGCTGCCCACGCAGCTTCGTCAGCGCCCGGGCCAGCAGCCGGGACACGTGCATCTGCGAGACGCCGATCTGCTCGGCGATCTGCGACTGGGTCAGGTTGCCGTAGAAGCGCAGCGTGAGGATCTTCTGCTCGCGCTCGTCGAGGGTGGCGAGCGCCGGGCCCAGCGCGACGCGCAGCTCGGCCAGCTCGAACTCGCCGTCCTCGCCGCCGAGCATGTCGCCCAGCTCGGTGGCCCGGTCGCCGTCGCCGGTCGGGGTGGCGACCCGCGGATCAAGGCCGTGTGGGAGCTGCACCTGCAGATGGAGCTGGCCCACCTCCAACAGGCCGCCGACCTGCTACGCCGCCACGACGGCCGGGAGCCCGAGGAGATCGTCGGCAGCGCCGGCCTGCCCGAGCCGGTGACCTTCGAACCCAACAAGGACTACCTGCGCCACCTACTGGCCACCCAGATCGACCTCACCAAACTCGGCGAGGGCTACGTCACGGAAGCGCACGAACGCTTCGAGTGGATGCAGCAGCAGGTGCACGACGGCCAGAAGCCCCCGAGCGAGCAGGTCATCGACATGCACCGGGAGCGCTTCGGCGACGAGTACCGCATCGAGACCGAAGGACCGCACCCGGTGGAGGGGCTGCGCGCAGAGGAGGGGGTCCGCCGTGCCTGACACCGACACCCCGGCCACCCCTGGCCCGGACGAGGACGTGGTCGACCTGCTGCTCGCCCAGCACGCCCAGATCGAGGAGCTTTTCCTGCTCGTCATCGGCGGCACCGGGCAGGACCGGCGCGACGCGTTCGACGATCTGGTCCGCCTGCTCGCCGTCCACGAGACCGCCGAGGAGGAGATCATCCACCCCCTGGCCCGCGACCTACCAGGCGGCGGCGGTGACCCGATGGTCGAGGACCGGATGGACGAGGAACGCCGAGCCAACGAGACGCTCAAGACACTCGTCGAGGGCGGCGTCGACGCCGACAGCTTCGACACCGCCATCATCCTGCTGCGCGACGTCGTGCTCACCCACGCCCGCTACGAGGAGCGTTACGAGTTTCCCCTGCTGCGCCAGCACGTACCGGCGGCGAGGCTGCGCAGCCTTGCCGCCGCCGTACGCGCCGCGCAGAACACGGCCCCGACCCGCCCGCACCCGATCGCCCGGTCAGCGAAGGCCAACCTGGCAGTGGGCCCCGCGCTGGCGGTCATCGACCGGGTCCGCGACAGGGTCCGCAAGTCGTCCGGCAGCTAACGCGTGGCCCTGTACTCCACGCCGGTGCTGGGCGCCGTCGCCCGTGCCGGCGCTTTGCTGGCCGGCACTGTTCCGGCGTCCGTACGTCCGCAGGTAGGCGGAGCCGGTCACGCCCCGGATGCCCCGACCGTCCGGTCGACCAGGGCTTGGGCCACGTCCCGGACTTTGCGGTTGGAGTTCTGCGAAACCTTCGCCAAGATCTCGAACGCCTCCGCCGGGGTGCAGCGGTGCTCGGCCATGATGATGCCCTTGGCCTGTTCGATGACCGCCCGGCTCGCCATCGCCTCCTGCATCTGCCGGGCGAGGGTGGCGGTGCTGTCGTAGAGCTGCGCGTTGGCCAGGGCGACCGCGGCGTAGGCGGCGAACGTCTCCAGAACCGAGACGGAGTCCTCGTCGAAGGAGTGCGGTGTGCGGGCGTAGACGTTGAGGGCTCCGACGACCGCCTCCTGGATGGGCAGGCCGATCGACACGGAACTTCCCACTCCGACCTCACGGCCGCGTTCGGCCCAGTCGGGCCAGCGAACCTCGGCCGCGATGTCGGGTACGGACAGGACTCCGCCACTGGCGGAGGCGTCCAGGCACGGGCCACTTCCCTGTGCGTACTGCCGTTCGTCCATCTCAAGGGCGAGGTCGGGGGTGAACGCCGCCGTGTACCCGGTCCCGTCTCGCACCAGCGTGACCGACACCTCCACCGGTGTGGGCAGGACACGTTTGGCGAGTTCGGCGACGCGCTGCAGAACATCGTCGAGACTGACGTCGCCGAGCTTGATGCGGCCGAGCTCGGCGAAGGCGTCGGCGGGGTCTGTCGGCGGGCGGGTCACGGCACCGGGTCCTCACGACCGGCGCGCCCGCCGCCGAACCGGAACCGGGGTGGACGCGCGAATGGCAGCTCGCGTTGGCGGGCCGCTGCACGGACCCACCCAGGGCAGAGCCGGGACCCACGCCAGCCCATTGACGCCGGTTCGCCGCACCCGACACCTCGGACGCAGGCTACAGGACAGTCAACGTACTCCCCGTTGTCGCTGAGTGCAGAGCCGGCGCAGCGCGCGAAACGACACAAAGCAGCACGGCCGGACAGGAAGTCGACGTGTCGGCCGCGACGCACGACACCGACGGCAGCCGGGACGGCGCAAGTCCGTCGTCGCGGCCGGGTCGCTGGCGCTGTCCGCGGCCACGCCCCGTGAGCGGGCCACCCGGTCGGGCTGACGGCACGATACATGCAGCGGTCGCAGAGCGGGCCGGAGCCGAACCTATCTGGAGCGGGCGGGCGGGCGGTGATGGGCCGGCGGCGGGTTTGCCTCGGTTGGGCCCGGGAAGCCGGTGGTCCTGACGGTGCGAGACGGACCTCGTGCCGCTCGTTGAGGGGGAGGGTGACATGGCCGATCGGGAGCAGCTCCACGAACTGCGCCAGCGGGCCCACGACGCGGGCATCGAGGGCAACTCGAAGATGACCGAGGACCAGCTCCGGCAGGCGCTGCGGAAGGTCAGCAAGGGCGCTGAGCCGCAGATGGCGAAGCGGGAAGCCAAGGGCTGACCGTCGTTGTCGGCGCCAGCACCCGGACCTGGGTGCTGGCGCCGCTGTCGCGCCTGACCGGCGGGACGGCATCGACAAGATCCGGCGCCGACGATGAGGACCATAGGCGCCATCGGCCTGCTGCCAACCGCCACGCACGTCAATTGCCTGGACTGCGCCGATCTGCATGACGTCGTGCAGCCTGGCTGGCGCGACGAGCGCGACTGGCGTCCGAGCGAGACCCACCGCTGTCACGACGCGCGCGCCCGCCAACGCGACAGCCAGCAGGGGAAACGCCACCACCTTCACCAGGACAAGGAGCAGGAGAGATGCACGTGACCGCGACCGACAACCATGCCGTCGCCCAAGCCGTCCACGACGTCGGATCGGCGTTGTGGTTCGGCGGCAGTGTCATGGGTGTGGCCGGAGTGAACAAGTCCGGCAGCGACCTCACCCAGGGCATCGACCGCATCCGTGTCGCCGAGTCCGCCTGGACCCGCTTCAGCCCCGCCCAGTGGCTCGGCATCGGCGCGACCATCCTCGCGGCCTGCAACTCACCCGCACCAGCCGGCGCCGCTTCGCGCTGCAGAAGGGCTACGGCTCGGTCGGCGCCGCCAAGGCCGCCACTGCCGTACTCGGCGCGGCCGCAACCGCCTACGCCGCCTACTGCGGCACCCGCATCGGCCGACTCGCCGAACAGGCCCACCAGCGCGGCGACCAAGTCGACGTCAAGGATGCCACCATACCCACGGCGCACACCCCGCCCGACCTCGCGACCTGGCAGCGACGTCAACGCATCTCCCAGTACGCCGTCCCCGCCCTGGCCGGCGCCAACATCGTCCTCGGGTCCTACCTGGTGCAGTCCTACCGCACCGGCACCACCGCCAAGGGCATCGTGCGCCGCCTGCTGCCGGACTGACCCTGGCCCCGGATCACCTCGGCACCCGGCGACACGCGGCCAGGTCTCGTACTGCCGGGCGGGCCCAACACGCCGAGGTGGTGAACTTCAACGTCGAGGACCGGGTTGCGTCGATCCTCGACATGACCGGCGGGCATCGACAAGATGATCAGCGTCTACCCGCAGACGGTCATCTCGTTCCCGTTCCTCCGCCGAGGCCCCCAGCCGGCGGTCCCCGCAAGTCAGGACCTGTTGCCCGGTTCCTGGGTGCGGCTGTCGAATTCGGTGTGGCCGTTCGGGCACTTCGGGATGGTGCCACCCACCTGCACGCTGACCTTCTCGCCACAGGTCGCGCAGTGGAACACCCCGGTTTTACGTGCCTTCTCCCCCGCGTGTGCCGGCATCGTCGCTCCCGGCTCAGCTGACGGTGGCCAGCAAGTCGCGGCAGGCCCGCTCGCAGGCCCGGCACGCGTCGGCGCAGACCCGGCAGTGTTCGTGCATCTGCGCGTGCCTGGCGCACTCGTCACCGCAGGATTTGCAGGCGGTGGCGCAGGCCGCCAGCAGGGTGCGGCTGATGTTGGCGTCGTAGCCGGTGTGCCGGGACAGCACCCGGGCGGTGGTGGCGCAGATGTCGGCGCAGTCCAGGTCGGTGCGCACACACTTGGTCAACTCGGCGATGCGGTCCTCGCTCAGGCAGGCGTCCGCGCACGCCGTGCACGCCTGCGCGCACGCGTTCAGCGCGTCGATGGTCGTGGCCAGCTTCGCCCGGTCCAGGTTGATCGACTTCGGGTAGGTCTCCAGCATGGACATGGTGATCGTCATGGTCGGCTCCTCGCGGGTGGGGCTCGTCCTGACCGCGCTACCCGTCCCCGCCACAGCCATGCCTGATCCCACGACTGCTTCGACCACCCGACCCACGGGCGCGCCGGGTGTCACCGCCGTGGAAGGGGGTAGCAGACGGGGATGACGCCGAGCAGCAGAGCCCTCATCGCCGGCGCGGCCGGCGCGTCCGCCCTGAACGCCGTCACCTACCTGGACATGGCGGTCAGGGCCAGACCGGCCAGCAGCGCCGGGGAGGACAGCGCCGCCCGCGTGGCCGACCTGGCCCACGTCGACCTCGGTGACCAGAAGACCAGCGAGAACCGGAAGTCCGGGCTCGGGCCGCTGCTCGGCTACGCCACCTCGGTGGCCGCCGCCGCGGTGTACAGCGCGGCGGGAGGCCGCCGGCTGCCGACCGCGGTGTCGGCACTGGCGTTGACCGGACTGGCGATGATCGCCTCCAACGCCCCGATGACCGCGCTGAAGGTCACCGATCCGCGCGCCTGGTCGGCCGCCGACTGGCTCACCGACCTCTTCCCGCACCTCGCCTACGGCACGGTAACCGCCATCGCTCTGAAGGCGCTGCGATGACCAACGACCGCTGATCGCCCAGCCGAGAGGAAGATGCACCAGGAGGTGGCGATCTGTCCCGGTGCCGTTCCGGACGCGCCGTCACTGCGGGTCGTCGAAGCGCCGGGTGCCACGCACTCCCGCCGCCACGTGCCCAGGTCGCCGAAATGCGCGCCCATGGTCGCTCTCACCGAATTCACCGCTCGACTTCACGTGCTGGCAGCGCGCAGAACGGAGCCGAATTCGCCACTCACCCCGAGCTGCCGCACAGCGGGGTGTCAGCGGCCAGGCCCGTGGGTAGGGTGGTCCGCGGGTCAAGACATGCGCCCAGGGTCTGCCACCGCGCCTCGACGCCGGCGGGAGGACCCGACTGACCGATGGATCATCGGGAGGCGGCATGTCCACCATCGAACGGCCCACTGGGCACCACACCGAGCCCACCAAACCGATCATGACCTTGTCCCTGGATGTCGAAGGGCCCGCAACGCTGATCACCGTCTGCGGCGAGGTCGACATGAGCACCGCGCACCTCATCACCGAGCTGACCGAACACGCGATCGACCGGCGACCCGCACGGCTCGTGCTCGACCTCTCCGGGGTGACCTTCTTCAGCGCCCACGGCATCAGCGCCCTGCTGCGATCGCAGCGCGCCGCCGCTCACGCTCACGCTCACGTGAAGCTGGCCCTGCGCGAGGCCGCCCCCGTGCATCACCTACCTGCTGGCGGTAACCGGCACCCCGATGAACCTGGACGAGACCACGCCACCTCAGTCCTGAGCAGTAATGCGGGCCATCGGACCGGTGATCTCTCACCGCATCCGCGCCTCCCGACGGCTGACGGACACCGCAGCATCAGGCAGGTAGGGCAGAACTTGACGTAGATCCTAGGGCCGGGGTGGTTGAGCAGACAGCCACCCCGGCCGCGCTTTCCACCGCTCCGCGGTCGCGTTGAGGCGGTCATGGTCGATCTGCGCCGTTCGGCCGCCGGCTGTCCAAGCTGGTGATCAAGGTTCGGATTGAAGGGCACCAAGCGGGGGATGTAGCCGTGCGTGAGGGTCGCATTTGTGGCAGTAGGCGCAGCCCTGGCTGTATTGACCGTGGGAGGGTGCACGTCGAGAACTGGCAGTCGGAGCTGCTGGCCGTGACGTCGATGGTGGTCCTGTCGATCTACCTGCGGCAGCGGGGATCATCCCAATCCAAGCCGGTCGGCGCCGCGCACGCCGCCACTGGAGTAGAAGGCTGAGCCTGCGGCGTCCCCCGTCAGACGAAACCGGCGAAGGAGCTCGGGCTCCGGGGTGAACTGAGCACGCCCTTTGGAGTGAAATCAGCCAACTCAGGCTCCAGCTCCCGTCACTTCGATTGATGATCAGCAGGAGTCAAGGGTGCCCAGGCGGCCAGCGTCGGGCACTGCCTCGCCACGCCCGCGTCTCACCGTTACCCGGGAAATCCCCGGTCCTGTAGCCGCATGCTGTGGTTGCTGGGGCCGGCCTACGAGCCGGCCGTCGCGGATGACCTGGCCTGAAGCGAGCATCGGGCCGAGCAGTGGTGGGGCGGCGTCCCACCTACATAGGAGGGAACACCATGTCCACTGATGCTATCGATCTGCTCATTGAGGACCACCGCAAGATTCGCGGGCTGTTCAAGGAGTTCCAAGACGCGGGGTCGGATGCCAACAGAAAGGGTCAGCTGGTAAGCCAGATCCTCGAAGCACTGACCATGCACACCTACATCGAGAACGAGTGTATGTACCCGGAGACCCGCAGGCTGCTGCCGGACCTCGATGAAGCGGTACTGGAGTCCTACGAAGAGCACCACGTCGCGGACGTGCTGGGCTTTGAACTGGCCATGATGAGCCCAAGTGATGAGCATTTCGAGGCGAAGACAATGGTCCTTATCGAGGCCGTCACCCATCACATCCAGGAAGAGGAACAGGAGTGGTTCCCGAAGGTCCGCGCGGGTGTTGCGCCTGAACAGCTGCAGGACCTCGGTGCCCGGCTGGCGGAACTGAAGAAGAAGGCGCCCCGGAAGCCGACGGCGCCGCGCGCGCTGAAGAAGGCGATGGACGCCGTGCGGGCGTGACCCGCCAGGGTAAGGGGCCAGCGCCGGCGTGGTCGTTGTTCCTGAGGCAGCCTGCGTCAGCTCGTCACGGCGAGCGGGCCGCGGCATGCCTGCGGTGCACATGTCGGCAGCCCTGACGAGCCTTCCAGCGGTTGGTCTAGAGCGGTGGATGGCTTCCAGAAGGCCCTGCCGGTGCTCAACGACGGCGCGTCGGTCATCCTGTCCGGCTCGACCGCCGCCACCAGCGGCACCCCCGCCTTCGGGGTCTACGCCGCTTCCAAGGCCGCCATCCGCTCGTTCGGCCGTACCTGGGCCGCCGAGTTGACCGGCCGCGGGATCAGGGTCAACACCCTCATTCCGGGCCCGACCGAGACCCCCGGTGTCACCGGCCTGGCTGCCAGCCCGGACGAGGCCGCCGGGCTGCTGCAGATGCTCGCCTCCACCGTGCCGCTGGGCCGGATGGGCCAGCCCGAGGAGATCGCCAACGCCGCCCTGTTCCTGGCCTCCGACCAGAGCAGCTTCATGACCGGCGGCGAGATCTTCGTCGACGGTGGCGCGAAGCAGGTCTGACCGACGCGGCGTCCGGAGCACCCACGGCGGCATCGGACGCCGGGACCGCGGTGCCGGCAGGCCTGTCCTCGGCAACGAGGCGACGGCCGGCACCGCCGGGCGGGAGATCACCGCCGCCACCCTGAGGCGGGATTGCACAGGTCAGGCAGGCTTCCATTGCCTGGTGGACGTTCGCGGCCGCCGCTGGGAGCATCGGTGCGGGATGAGCGGCGGACCGGCGTACCCTGACCGGCTGGCGCCCACACTTGGGCGGGGCAGCGAGGTCGGTGGTATGAGCGAGCGAGACGCGCTGCATGGTCTGCTGCGGCAGTCGCACCGCGCCCGGCCCGAGGACCTACCCGGGATGGCACGGCAGGCCGCTCAGCAGCTCGGCGCCGACGACATGGTCCTCTACCTGGTCGACCACGAGCAGCGTCAGCTGCTTCCCATGCCAGGCCCGGGCGCACCACCGCGTGAGTCGCTGGCCATCGAGGGGACCCTGGCCGGCCGGGCATTCAGCATGCTGTGCCCCTTCGGCGGGGCCACGGACGCCGGCGGGGCCCGGCTGTGGCTGCCGCTGCTCAACGGCCTGGAACGCATGGGCGTCGCGGAGGTGGTCACCGCCGCCCCCGTGCCCGACTCCTCGGTGGCCGCGTTCGAGGCGGACGCGTCCCTGCTCGCCGAGCTGGTGATCAGCCGGTCGCAGTACAGCGACACGATCGAGCGGATCCGCCGGCGGGCGCCGATGCGCCTGGCCGCCGAGATGCTGCGCGCCCAACTTCCACCGCTGACCTTCTCCACCGGGCACATGATCATCAGCGGGATCCTGGAGCCCTGCTACGACGTGGGTGGTGACGCCTTCGACTACGCGGTCAACGGCGACATCGCCCATCTCGCTCTGTTCGACGCAGTCGGGCACGGCTCCGGCGGCGGTATGCGCGCGGTGATGCTCGCCAGCCTGGCTCTGGCCGCGTATCGCAACGCCCGCCGGGACGGTTTCGACCTGATCGCGACGTACCATCACATCGACACCGCCGTACGGGACCATGACCGGCGTGGCCTGATCACCGGCGTGCTGGCCGAGCTAGACCAGCGGACCGGCCGGCTGCGGGTCATTGCCGCCGGGCACCCGAGTGGGCTGGTGATCCGCCGAGGCAAGGTCGCCACCGTCCTGCCCACTCCCACCGCCCTGCCGGTCACCCTCGGCGACAGGCGGCCACCCGTGGTGGCCGAGGAAGCCCTCGAACCCGGCGACGACCTGCTCTTCTATACCGACGGCATCATCGAGGCCCGGTCGGCCGACGGGGAGCGGTTCGGCACAGAGCGGTTGGTCGACTTCACCGTCCGGGCCCTGGCTGACGAACTTCCGCTGCCCGAGACCGCCCGGCGGCTGGTGCACGCGATCCTCGCCTACCAGGACGATCGGCTCCAGGACGACGCCACCGTACTCATGGTCCGTTTCCTTGGGCCGTCGACGGTCCAGGCCACCTGGCCGCACAGAGACTGACCGTTCTCTGCCTGCTGGGTGCGCGAGTTCGCTGTCCCCGCCGTCAGGTCGCGACGGGTGGCGATCCTGCGGCACCGCCGGACAGCTGAATGAGGCTGGTCATGTCGAGAACCCGGCGGACCTGCCCGGGCGATCGGCTCTCGCAGCAGGTCATCGAGCCGATCCGCGCCCCACATGTCGATCTCACCGGCCAGCGCCAGCACGCTCCGGTCGCCGCTGGCGTCAACGCGCCAGTGCCCCGGCGAGCCCGAGTCGCGAGGGGCAGGTACCGGCCGAGCGTGGAGACGGCGAGTCGATCCGCGGCGGGTCACCCCCTTGGACAGACCGCATCTTTGCCGCATCAACTCCGAAACTCCACTAATGTCCATCGGGGGAAGCCGATGACGACAGACCAAGCAGTAGGCCTGACACGCGAAGGTGAGGGGCCCCAGCGGGCAACCCTGCTGGAGCTGTTTCTCGATCTGGTGTTCGTCGCCGCACTCGCGCTAACTTCACGAAGCTTGGCGCAGAGGCTCGACTGGGTCGGCGTTCTCCAGACCGTGGTGCTACTGATGGCGGTCTGGTGGGTGTGGTCCGTCACCGCGCTGGCAACCGACCTTTACCACGCGCAGCGGCCGCCCATCTTCGCCATGACGCTCTGGGTCATGCTCGGGACCATCCTGATGGCTGGCTCGCTGCCCGGAGCCTTCTCCGACCACGCCCTGGTCTTCGCTGGCGCTTACGTGGCGATCCACGTGGGACGTGGTTTCTTTCTCGCCTTCACGCTTCACGGCCGCACGGCGCGGCTACACGCCAGCCGGTTCATCTTCTGGTTCGTCGTGTCCGCCGTACCGTGGCTCGCCGGCGGCCTCATGGCAGGCATGGCGCGGAACCTGCTGTGGGCCGCTGCGCTCGCCATTGATTACGGGTCAGCCTGGCTCCGCTACCCCACGCCCCAGCTCGGTCGGGTACCTACGTTTCAGTACAAGGTGGCAGCCGACCACCTGGCGGAGCGCTACCGGCAGTTCTTCACTCTCGCCCTCGGTGATCTCATCCTCGTCACCACCCTGACCTACGCCGACGCCGAGGTGACGGCCGAGCGCACAGCGGCGCTCCTCGTCTCGTTCGCGGCCACCGTGCTGCTGTGGCAGATCTACGTCCACCGCGCAGGGGCCCTGCTACAAGCCGCCATCCAGTCCTCCCGGGATCCGGGCGGATTCGTGAGGTCCGCGCCCAACACTCACCTGCTCATGGTGGCCGGCGTGGTCGCCGCCGCCGCCGGTTTCGAAAACGTCATCGCCCATCCCACCGAGCGCACCACGCCCTGGCTGGCCGGTGTCATTCTCGGTGGACCTGCGTTGTTCATGGCCGGACGAGCCCGGTTCGAATACGAGGTGTTCAGCCGGGTGTCGCCGTCTCGGCTGGTCGCACTGCTCGTGCTGGCAGTCGCGGCACCCGCCCTGGTGCTCGCACCCTCCCTGGTGGCCGGCGTCACCGCCGCGCTCGTCCTGGGCGGGGTTGCCGTCGCGGATGGCATCCGTGCCCACGGGAACCCACCCGAGCCACCAGCGCCCGCCATGTAGCTGGAAGCCACCTGGCCGTTCCGCCATGGACGATGGCGGCCCCCGCCGACGGATATCCACAGGTACCCAGGAGTGCCCGCAGACCGGTCCGCATCGGGGCCGGAGTGCTTCCCCCACGCGGACCGGTCCGCGGCCGATCAGCTCAGTTGACGGTCACCGGGATGGTCTTCGGCGGCTGTTGCAGTTGCCCGTAGTTGTCCACCGCTCTGATCGAGACGGTGTAGGCACCTGCCGGGACCACCGGCGACGTGTACGCGAAGTTGGACCCCGGGGAACCCTGACTGGTGAGGAAGGCCGAGATCCAGGGTGAGCCGCCGAACACACCGGCGGAGTTCATCCCCTGACCGGCGCTGTTGAGGATCTGGACCTCCACCCGGGCCATCCCGACGTCGTCCACGGCACGTCCGGTGACCACGATCCTCGAGTCGGTGTAGACCTGGGCGTCCTGCGGGGTCAGGCTCGGTTCCAGCCGGGGATCGAGGTCGCCCGGGTACACGAGGTATCGAGCGGTGGCGCCGGAGGTCGAACCATCCTGCTGGCCCGCCGTGTCGACGGCCCACGCCTCGACGCTGTACTCACCCTTGGTCGGCAGGTCGATCGGCAGGCCGAACGTGGTGCTGGTCGCCCCGGGCGAGGCGAGGGCGGCGTTCACGGTGGCGAAGCTGGCCGCCATGGTGCCGTTCGGCTGCACGTACCGGCCGGTGTCCAGGTCGCGCAGCGCCACCCGCACGCCCTGCACGCCCTTGTCGTCGGTCGCCGTGCCGGCCAGGTCGAGGTGCAGCTGCTCGACGTTCTGGTCGACACCGGTGAAGCTCAACAGACCGTTCGGGAAGGCGTCACCGGGTACCTGGGCGGTGACGCTGAGCCGGCCCATGTTGGCGCTCGCCGTGGTCAGGCCCAGGTTGTCGGTGGCCCGTACCCGGAAGTCGTACACGCCGGGCGTGAGCGGCGCGGTGGTGTAGGACCAGTTGTACGACGCGGCGTTGAGGTTCGTCGGCGAGATCCGGTAGTAGGCCGCGATCGAGTCGGCGCCCCACGTGCCGTCGGCGGCCAGCGCCTCGCGCGTGGTGTTGTTGCGCAGGTAGATCTCGACCGACTTCAGGGTGTCGTCGTCGCCGGCGGTCCCGGAGAAGGTGATCGAACCGCCGGGGGCGACGGTGATCGGTGCGGCAGCGGTGGGCGGTGTCATCGGCACGGGGTTGCTGATGGCCACCGTCGGCGGGACACCGGTCGCCGAGATGATCCAGTCCCGGGTGTCGCCGCGCAGGTCGCTCTGACCGGCGGTGTCGATGGCGGTGGCGGTCATCTTCCAGTCGCCCTCGACGGGGAGGGTCACCTCGACCTGCCAGGTGGCCGACAGCGCGCCGATGACGTCCGGCTCGCCGCGGAACGTGTTGTAGACCGGGGCGACGCTCCCGTCGTCCTGCAGGTACTGGTTGTTCGGGGTGCGGAACGAGTACGTCAGCGCGCTGACGCCCTTGTCGTCACTGGCGGTGCCGGTGGCGATGAAGGTCTTGGTGGTGAGCAGGCCGCCGGTCGGCGAGGTGATCCTCGTCGACGGTGGCAGGTCGTCGAACCGGAAGGTCTCGATCTTCTTGACGGCCTTCGTGGCGTCGCTCGCGCCGTCGCGGGCGAACGTCTTCGCCTGGAGCTGGTATTCGCCGCTGGGCAGCGACACGGAGAGGGACCACGAGGTCGAGGGAGTGTTCAGCGCTGCGACTGCGGCGTTGATGCTGTTGGCGGCGCCCCACGTCACGCGGTCGTCCTGCAGGTACTGCTTCGAATTCCGGTTCTGGATCTCCACCTGGACTCGGGTGACACCGGCCGGAGCGGTCGCCTTGCCGTCGATCACGAATGCCGCGTTGGCGGGCTTGACCGCTCCCTCGATGGGCGTGGCGATCGTCGTGTCGACCGACGAGGCCGCCGGCGCCCGGCTGAGGTCGAAGAATCCGACCCGCCCGACCGTCTTGGCACCCTTGATGTTGCCGTCGCCACCGACGAACAGACCTCGCGGGGTGGCCAACATGGCCTTCTCGCCCTCGTACGAGTTGGAGCCCGGGTTCCATTCGAGCGCCGTGCCGGTCTTCGGGTCGAGCGCGCCGAGGTGGTCACGGCGGACCACCTGGTCGCCGAGACCGTAACCGCTCAGGCCCTGCCCGGTGCCGTAGCCGACGTTGTCCAGCCCAGGCCAGGGGACGTTGGAGGTCGGCGATTCCTGCCAACTGAAGTGGCCGCCGACGTACACGGCCGTTTCGGTGATGGCGACCGAGTAGACGCTGTCGAAGTGCCGGGACACCCAGATCGGCTGGACGTTGTCGTTGCCGGTCACCGGGAACGCGATCGCGGTGTCGTTGATCGGCGGGCGGTCGCCGCCCGAGCCGCTGGTGACGACGAAGTAGGAGTCGTTCGGCGCGATGTCACCGGCGAAGACCCGTTGGATGCCGCCGACGAAGGAGAGGTTGTCCTCCCACAGGCGGGTGCGCCACGGCAGCAGGGCCTTGGTGGCGGTGTTGATGAGACCGACGCCGTAGCGGTCCTGGCCGGCGATCTGCCGACCAGTGTGGACGACCAGCAGCTTGCTGTCGTCGTGCGTCAGCTTGAGCTGCTGCACGGTGAGCAGGCCGCCGACGCCGATGCCGCCGGACAGGGGCAGGTTGAATCCGCTGTCCACCGCGCCGGTGGTCGGGTTGAGCGCGACCAGGCCGCTGCGACTCACGCCGTTCACCTTCGTGAACTGGCCGCCGACGTACACCGCGGTCTTGCTCACGGCCAGAGCGGTCGCGCGTGCGTCCGCGGTTGCGGTGAACGCCGCGATCGGAGCACCGGTGACCGGGTTCAGCCGTACGATCTTGCGCTTCGCGACCCCACCGACCGTGTTGAACGATCCGGCGACATACAGCGACGAGCCGTCCGGTGCGGCTTCGACGGCCTCGACGGAGCCGTCGAACGTCGGCCGGAAGCCCGTATCGATCTTCCCCGTGTCGATGTTGTACGAAGCCAGCGACCGCTGGGCGATCGGCGTCGCGCCGACGTTCGCGATCGACGTGAACGAGCCGGCGATGAAGACCCGGTTTCCGATCAACGCGATGTCGGTGATCTCGCCGTTGGTGATCCTCGGCGTGTCGGTGCGCGGCGCACTCGGCACCAGCCCGGTGTGCCCCGGCACCGGTAGGGCCGCGATCGCGGCAGTACGGACGGCGGTGCGCGTGGCGTCGCCGCCCACCGTCTTCAGGACGGTGCGCGTGGTGGTGCTCGCGGCATTGTCGGCGAGCTTGCCCGCCACCGTGCTCGCAGCCGCCGGCAGGCCCGTCAACACGACAGCCCCGGCGACCAGACCCGCAACGGTGCGGCTCCGAACGTGCATCGAGACAACCCCCTGTAACGCCCGAATCGCGCTACCGGGTCGGCCCCCGGGCAGCGTCCACTCGCCGGCGTGCCGGAGTCACCGTAGGAGTCAATGCCCCCTCGTGGTACGGCGGCCGCCGGAAACGGACCGCTCGACATCAATTCCGGCCCCACCGGCGGGCCCCGTCACCTTCGGATCCACACCCGCTCCACCAATCGGATCGGTGCACGGCTGCCCATCGGGCCGCCGCCGGTCTGATCGACCCATTCGACTGGCCGCCGGTCGAGCGAGCGAGGATTCCACCCCCGACCGGCGCCCGGTGTCCACGGCGCGCTCATTGACAGGCGGGCGTGGTGTCCGACGAGGCTGAGCGGTAGCGGGGCCTGCGCCGTCCCGGGTTGCGCCACATCGGGTAGGCGGTGGTGCCGTCGGGAAGCGTGAAGGGCTCGTGGGAAACGTAGCCGTGCCGGACGTAGAGGTCTCGGTCGGCGGTGGTGGTGGCCTCGGTGTATGCGGGCAGCAGGCCGCGGTCCATCCAGGCGTTGCTGCTGGCGAGCAGCGTCGCGGCGCGACTGATCGGCCGCGGGCTCGGTGTCACCGCGAAGAACGCCAGGTGGTTGTGGGGACCGGCGGGCCGATGGGTGCCCAGGACGTCGTTCAGTTGGATGAAGCGGTCGAGGTGGTCGCCGCAGGCGACGGCGAGCCGTTCCCCGTAGCCGGTCGGGGGTGGGATGGGGCCGTTCCGGTGGAACCAGACGGCGGCGGCGGAGCGGTCGTTGAGGAGGTAGGCCTCGCCGAAGAGGAGCGCGTGCTCGGTCCAGATCCGGGCGACGGTGGTGAGCACGTCTCGTCGACAGCGTTCGTCGGGCACGAGCCACGCGCCGATGGGATCGCGGGCGAGGGAATCGGCGACAAGCTCGGCGATGTCGGCGATGTCGCACCATCGGGCACGTTCGACCGGCAGCGAATTGTTCACAGGTACTCCTGGTAGGTACGGCGGTTGGCAGACGGCGTTTGCCGAAGCGCGATGCGGGCTCGGTAGGCCAACTCCAGGCGGCACGTGAGGCGCCCGGAGGGCGGCAGAACCTTCCGCGGAACTCGAGCGTCGGCGAGCAGCGGTACGGGCAGGGCCAGCCCTGCCCGTGCATGGGCATTCAGGCGGCAGCGATGCTGGCGGCTTCGCTCAGGCGGGTCTGGTGTCCGGCTGACGCGATCGGTCCGCGAGCGTGGCGCCCCGGGCCACGGCACAGCCCTGCGGTTCGAGTTCCGGCGTCCACGAGCGAAGCGAGGCGTCGGCAGCCCCGGTTCCGCCACCGGCGGGGCCGTTACCGGCCGTGCTGCCAGGGCTGGCAGGGGTCAAGCCATCGGAGCGAGTCGGTTCGGCGGGCAACCGCAGCGCGGTCTCCCTGGCCGTGCCCGCTGACGGCCGGCCGCTCGCTGCTGGCTCCCAGGTCGGTGGGGGTGGCAGGGCTTTCGGGTGGATCGCGACGATCGGCAGGGCGGGACGGGCCACCGCAGCGGGGCTGGTGATCGTCGGCGGCCGGCCGGCTGGCGTCGGGGTGACCTCGACCGGATCGCCGGGAAAAGTCGGGGGCGCTGCGGGTCCGCCGATGATCGGCTGGACCAGGTCGAGCACCGGACCGACGACGGGACCCAGGACCTCGACGATCGGCTGGGTCACCGGGCGGACGACCGCGCCGACCGGTTCGAGCAGCCCCGCCCCGGCGGTCTGCCGCACAATCGGCGACGCGAGGCCCACGACCGGACGCGTCACCGGCTCGGTCGCCTCGACGACCCTTTCCACGTCGGCAACTGCCGATACGTCCACCACCGCCCGTACCGGTGCCGACACCTCCGACCGCTCAGCCGCGGGCCCGCCGACCGTGGTCCCCGGCTCCGTGCCCGCCGGCCGGCGCGTCGCGCCCGTCGACCTCGGTGGGGCCGCAGCGGTATCGCCGTCGATGCGGGCTGCTGGCTCGTCGACAGCCGGCCCGGTGAGCGAGTAGGGACCGCAGGGCAGCGGAGCGCCGAGCAGCCGGCCGGCTCCGTTGAGCACGTCACGCAACAGGCAAGGTCGGGCGGGTTCGGCAGCGTGTGCGGCGTCGTCGGCGATCGCGTCGTACCCGCCCCATACGCCGAGGACTCCACCGAGCAGGAGGAGGCCACGCATTGTCGTCCGAGCGAGTCGGCCGCGACATCGCACCACGGGACCTCCGAGCGGAACTCCGCTTTCCCACGCCAGGCTCCGATTTTGCCTCCGGTGAGCCTCCAGGCACTCTCCGACACGCACGTCGGGCCGTTACCGGCCGGGGACACGCCCCCACGTCGAGCGTTTCTCGAGCCGATCCACCGACCATGGACTCACCGGCGCCGGCGGGCGTCGGGGCGATGCGGGCAGAGTCGGCGAGGGTGGTGAGGTCGGTGCCGGCAGGGTATGTGCGGTGGCTCCGGGCGGTGTCGCGGACACTGTGGCGGGGCCTGCAACACTGCGGGGCCGGCTACACCGGCCTGATCCTGCCGCCACCCGCCGCGGCGCCGGAACCGGAAGGAACAACCGCGACGGTCACCGCCCCGGCATCGGGGCATCCGGAGCGGCTCGCGGCCCATGTGCCGATGTCGCGGGTGGAGAAGCGACTCTGGGCGGACCTCGGTCACCACCACCGGGCCGACTGAGCGGTCGGAGCGGGACGATCGCGTCAGCCCGACGGCCGGTCGGACTCCGGCTGGTAGATGTCCGGCACGCCGTCCCGGTCGCGGTCGGCGGTCTCCGCCTCGTACACCCGGCGGTAGAGCCGCCCCCGGGCGCGCAGAATGATCGTGGCCACCATCGCGGCGAGCAGCGACCCGGTGAGCACAGCGACCTTTGCGTGACCGTCGCGTTCACTGCCCAGACCGAACGCCAACTCGCCGATGAGCAGCGACACGGTGAACCCGATGCCGCCGAGGAGGGCCAGGCCGAGCACGTCGAGCCAGTTGAGGCCCTCGTCCAGATCCGCGCGGGTGAAGCGGGAGACCAGCCAGGTGGCGGCCATGATGCCGACCGGTTTGCCGACGACCAGGCCGACGACGATGCCGAGCGCGACGCGGTCGGTCAGCGCGGTGGCCAGGCCGGCGGCACCGCCGACGGTGACCCCGGCGGAGACGAAGGCGAAGACCGGCACCGCGATGCCGGCGGAGATCGGCCGGAACCGGTGCTCGAAGTGCTCGGCCAGACCCGGGCCGGCATCCGGCCCCCCCGCGGCCTGACTACGGATCACCGGGACGGTGAAGGCCAGCAGGACGCCGGCCACGGTGGCGTGCACCCCGGACGCGTGCACCAACGCCCAGGTCACGACCGCCAGTGGCAGGAGCAGCCACCAGGAGCGGACCCGCCGCTGCACCAGCACGGTGAAGATCGCGAGCGGGACCAGCGCGCCGAGCAGCGGGAGGACCGACAGGTGCGCCGTGTAGAAGACGGCGATGATCACGATCGCCAGCAGGTCGTCGACGACCGCCAGGGTGAGCAGGAAGGTGCGCAGCGCCGACGGCAGGAAGCGCCCGGCCACGGCCAGCACGGCGAGGGCGAAGGCGATGTCGGTGGCGGTCGGGATCGCCCACCCCTTCGCGCCGCCACCGCCCGCGATCAGGGCGTAGAGCACGGCCGGTACGAGCACGCCGCCCGCCGCCGCCGCGACCGGCACCGCCGCCCGGCGTGGGTCCCGCAGGTCGCCGGCGACGAATTCGCGCTTCAGTTCCAGCCCCGCGACGAAGAAGAAGATCGCCAGCAGGCCGTCGGCGGCCCAGGTGGCCACGCTGAGGTCGAGGTGTAGCGACGCCGGGCCGAAGCGGAGGTCGCGCAGCGTGTGGTAGCCGTCCGACCAGGGGGAATTCGACCAGGCTAGGGCGAGCAGCGCGCCGACGAGCAGCAGCGCTCCGCCGACCGTCTCCTTGCGGAGGATGGCGGAGATGCGACTGGTCTCGCCCCACGAGCGGCGGGCGAAGAGGCTGGCTCGGCGCCGGGCGGCGTCGGTCACGGGATCTCCTCGTCGACAGGGGTCGCGTCGTCCATCGCCGACCAGACTTCCCGGCACACCGCTGACTACCGTATCCGGCGGCCGCGCGGCCAAACCCCGGAGGGCCCTCGTGCCGTGCGGCGAGTCGCCGGTGGCCGGCCGGACCGGTGCAACGTCGCGCTGAGCGGGGGTCGGGGGACCGCGCTAGGCTCGCCCCACGGGACCTACCCCGTCGGGCATCACCGACTTCGACAGCTACGCCGACGCCGTACCGCCCCGGCTTTGCCCCTCCTTCCCGGAAGGCGTGGTGTCACATGGCGGACGGGCCTCCGATCCTCGTCGGCGTTCCCGACGGCACGGGGTGGGTCGGCACCCGCGCCGGTGTCCGCGGCACGGCGGCCGAGGGGTCGCCATGACGGGTCCGGCCTCGCCCGTCGCGCGGGACTTCGTGCACGCCGCCCTGATCGTCGACTCGGAAGACGCCCTGCGCGCCCGGCTCGTCCCCGCGCTGCGGCGGTCGGTCGCGGCGCACGAACGGGTCCACCTGCTGGTCGGCGCGCACGTCGAACGGGTCCTCCGCGACGCCCTGGGCACCGTGGCCGACCGGCTCGAATGGGGCGAAAGCGCCACCTTCCACCTGCGGCTGGGCTTCGCGTACGAGCGGCTCCGCCGGTATCTGGCCGCCCAGCACGCCGCCGGCAGCAGCGTCCACGTGATCACCGAGGCCGACGTGTCGGCCCCCGAGCGGGACGCCCCGGTTGACCGCGCCACCGCCCACCTGTCGTACGAGTCCGCGTGCGGCGACGCCTACGCCGACTACGGCTGCGCGGTCACCTGCCTCTGGGACAGTCGGCGCCACCCCACGCCCCTCATCGAGAGCGTCCGGACCCTGCACAACCACGAACTCACCGACAGCGGCTGCCTGCCCAACTCGGGGCACGTCGGGTCGGCCGACTACCTGCGGCGGATCAGCGAGATCCCGCTTGCCGCCGTGCCGACGATGGTGGACCTCGACGTCGGCCTGGTGGCCCTCGATCAGCTCAACCCGCTCCGCGCCGCGCTGCGCGGCTGGGCCGAGGCGAGATCGTTCGACGCGGACGCGACGGGTGACGTCGTCGTCGCGGTCACCGAGGTGGCCACGAACGGCCTGGTCCACGGCGCGCTCCCGGTACGCCTGCGGTGCTGGCACCACGGGGACACGCTCATCGTCCAGGTCGACGACTCGGGCGACCGCCCGATCCCGCCGACGGCCGGCTTCCGCGGGCCCGGCAGCGCGGACCGGGTCGGCGGGCGAGGTCTCTGGCTGGCCCGACAACTCGCCGACGTGGTGACCATGCACTGCGGGGAGAGCAGCACCAGCGTACGGTTGCACTTTCCGCACGTGGGCACGCACGGTCGGCCGGCCGGCCGGCTGACCGGGCCGCCGACAGCGGCGGCCCCGAGCCGACGTCAGGCCCGCGCCGGCGTGGTCAGCGCCGCAGTTCGCGCCAGGCCGGGTCGCCCCCGCGCCAGGCGCCGGCGAGAATGCTGGCCGAGCCACGGCTGGGGCACTCCTGCACCTTCGACCGTCCGAGGGCGCCGCCGATCTGCGCCTGGACCTCCCACCGCTGCCCATCCGTGCGGATGTACACATCGCGACGCCCACGTGCCGTCGCGTCCCCATTCCACCAGTGCTCCTCGACGATCACCTCGCGACGGTATCTCAACAGGTGGCCGGACCGCACCGCCCGGCAGCCGGATCGGGACCGGACCGCCGCCGGGCTCCGGGCGTCGTACCGGACAGAAGCCGCGGTGGCGGCCATCGGGGCGGCGAACGCCTCCCCGACGAAGGGACCAGCCGTCAACGAGTCGCTACTGTCGGTAGCGACAGCCCAATCCCGACTCGGTGATCAGCTGCCGGGGGCGGGCGGGGTCGTCCTCCAGGTTGCGCCGGAGCTGGGCCATGTACTGGCGCAGGTAGTTGGTCTCATCAGGTCGAACCGGGCCAGCAGGTAGGCCACCACCCGCCGCCCTCCGCCCGGCCGAGGTGGCGCAGGTCCGCCATGAGCCTGAGGTTCTTCGCGAGCACGCCCTGCGCGGGCAGGTCGCCTCGACGGCCGGCCGTGGTGTGGTTGTCGTCGTCATGCCGCCCAGCGTTGCGACGGCGGGGATCACCACGGTTTCACGCCTCCGGAACGGCGGGTCAACCGTCCAGGCGGCGGACCATGTTCATGATGCTTTCCACCTGGGCCCCGCCCTTGATCGGGTAGTTGCTGCCGCCGAGGTAACCCCACCAGTCCCAGCATCCGTTCGGGTTCACCCCGGACGATGTCGCCTGCGGGTAGAGAACGATCAGCCGGTTGGTGTCGGCGTACTGGTTGAGGTTGGCCCGGTCGACGAAGGCGGTGCCGACCTTGGAGTAGCCCTGCACGCAGCCGTGCAGGGCGACCAGCAGCCGACAGGTCTGCCCGCCGGCACAGGCGCTCGGGACGTACGCGAAGCCGTTGGCGTCCATGCTCAGGCCGTTGGCCCAGCCGTTGACCGCGAAGACGTCCTGGCTGAACCGGATCAGCGTGCCACCGAGCGGGCCGGTGTTCGGCGCCGCCACCGAGCCGAGGAGCTTGCCGAGGAAGGCGCCCTGCGGGTCGGTGCCGCAGTCGTTGAGGTACGGCGAGGCGGTCGCCGTGCAGCCCACCGTGCCGTACGGGGTGACCCAGGCATGCCCGGCGGCGCTGGCGGACTCGTACCGCACGCTGGCCCCGAAGTCCTGGTAGTAGCGGACCAGGTCGTCGGTGACGGATTTCTTCACGGTGTTGTCGTTGCCGCCGTGGTAGACGTACACGGGCTGGCCGGCGAGGTTGCCGGTGCCGTCGATCCAGCCGTACGACGCCCAGCTGCGGGTGTAGCTCTCCAACGTGGAGACGTACGTCGGGTAGCGGTTGTCGCCGCAGCCGTAGAGCGCCTGCGAGGCGTTGTTCTGCGCGCAGTAGTAGGGCCCGGCCGCGAAGACGGCGGCGCCGCGGATCCGCGCCGAGTAGGCGACCTGGAGCTGGGTGGCCATGTACCCGCCGGAGGAGACCCCGGCGACGTAGACGGCGGAGACGGGGTACGTGCCGAGCGAGCCGGCGACCGGGGGCTTGGTGTACGGCGTGCTCGCCGCCCGGGCGGCGACGCCGCCGGGCAGGACCAGGAGGAGGACGGCGGCGAGGGTGGTGACGGCTTTCCACGGTGACTTCATGGCGTTCTCCCGTCCGAGCGCCGGCGGGACGACCGGCGTGCGAGGACGCTAACGTGATATCGACCACAGCAGATATCCGCACGGCCGACACCTCGGCGGTCGCGGGAGTGTGGGGCTCCCACCCGACCGCCGTTTCCGCCCCGGGCAGGCCGGGCACGCCGTCCGCGCGTTGCCGGGGGTCCGGCAGCCGGGTGCGGAACTGGCAGTTGGGTGGGCGGACCGCGTATGCCTGCCCGGTGGACCAGCGGCCGGGACGTCAACCGTCGCCCTTCTCCTCCTCGCCATTCTTGTCTTCCTTGCCCTTGCGGTCGTCCTTCTTTTCACCGTTCTGGCGGGGAGCGGGCCGACTGGTCTGTCCGGCGACGGTGAGTGCGCTGCGACAGGACCTTCCGTTCAGGCGGAACTGGTCGGGCAGGGAGGTGGTCCCCCGGTAGGTCACTGCCACGGTGGCGGTGACGGTCCGCGTGGGCGGAAGGTTACCGATGCTGGCCTGGATCGTGTCGCCGCTCTGCCGCCAACTGCCCGGAGAGCCCTGGACGAGGCGCTGGTGGCCGGGGAGGCTGAACGCCAGCCGCGCGTCGTCGATGGGCACCGGGCCGGTGTTGGTGATGCTGACCCGAGTGGAGGACCGGCCGTCGACGGCGCCGCTGAGGGAGTACCGGACACTGCACTCCGGCTGGCGTTGGCCGATGCCCTCGACGGCGGTCGGGGTGCGGGCCTCGGTCGGATCACCGCCGGACGAGCCCTCGGCGGACAGGGCGACGGCCACCGCCCCGGAGGCCAACATTGCCGCGGCGGCGGCCCCAGCGACGGCCGCCCGCCGTGACGGAGGGAGCCGCCGCCAACGGTCCAGGGGCACCGCGACGAGCCGCGACGCCGGGACGGCGGCTACGACCAGGCCGCGCGCCGGAGACCAGCTACGGGTGGGTGCCGGCTCCGGGATGATTCCGGCGCCGTCGTTGAGGGTGCCAGCGAGCAGCAGCGTGGCCGGGGATAGGCCGGCGACGGCGCCGAGGACCGAAGCCGCCTCGGCGGCCGGCGGGCGGTCGACCGGTTCCTTCGCAAGGCAGCGGCGGCACAGCTCACCGATCTCCGGAGGCAGGTCGGCGATGTCCGGCAGCGCGGCCGGTTCGTGGTAGCGATGGGCGGCGACCATCTGGGTGGTGGTGGAGGCCCGCCACGGCAACCGGCCGGCCAGGGCGCGGTAGAGGAGCAACCCCAGCGCGTACACGTCGGTGGCCGGGTGTACCGCACCTTGTTCCAGCCGCTCGGGGGCCAGGTATGCCGGGGTACCCAGCAGCCCTTCGGGCAGCCCTTCGGGATCGCCGGAAGTAGCCGAGATGCCGAAGTCCACCAGCTTGACCCCACCGCCGGCCACCATCACGTTGCCGGGCTTGACGTCCCGGTGCACGACCCCGCGCCGGTGGGCGGCGGCCAGTGCCGCGGCGACCTGGGCGCAGATCAGCACGGCCACCCGCCAGGGCAGCGGGCCGCCGGTGAGCAGCTGGGACAGCGAGCGGCCCTCGACGACCTCCATGACCACGTACGGCACCGGCGGTCCGCCGGAGGCGGTGGCCTCGCCGTAGTCGTACACCTCGACGATGTTCGGGTGGCGGAGCCGGGCCGCGGAGCGGGCCTCGGCCCGGATCCGGTGCAGCAGTTGGGGATCGGCCGCCAGCTCCGGGGAAAGCAACTTCACCGCCACGTCCCGGCCGAGCACCTCGTCGTGGGCACGCCAGACCACCGACATGCCGCCCGCACCCAGCCGCTCGAGCAACCGGTAACGACCATCCAGCATCGACTCGACGTCCACCGTCGGAAAGTGCCCCGGCCGGCGTTCCGGAAAACACCGGACGGTGGGGCCCCCGGGGTCGGGTGACGGGCGTCAGCGGCCGGGCAGCGCCTGGGCGACCTGCGTCGCCCCGGCGATGAGGATGTCGTATCCGTTGGCGCCGACCTTGCCTTCGCGGCGCAGGTCGGTCAGCTCCTCGGCGAACTCCCGCAGGTTCTCCCGCGCCTTGTCCGGCTCACCGTCGGCAATCCGCTCCTCCGCCTCGCGCAACCGTTTCCGCAGCTCTTTGCCGTCGCCTGGGCGTAGCTGCCGCTGCTGCACGAGACCGTCCACCGTGGCCCGCAATCCCGCAACCAGTTCCGCCGGGCTGGCCGCCCGCCGCGGGGACGAAGGGGAAGGGGA